>JBBRPK010000007.1:0-83913 GCA_038228235.1 Verrucomicrobiota bacterium | reverse complement strand
GGGCGGCGGGTCTTTTGTCTGCGGCCTGCGTTGACTCGGCCGTCACAGCCCGCTGCGGGGATGCTCCGGCCTCGCCGCCTTGGCCACAGCCAAAATCCCTCGCCGCAGGACCCCACGCAATTTTAAAACAGGCTCTAAGAGGACTTTGTCACCGCGGGAGGGATGGTCCCGCCTGATTTTGGATGGGCAGAAGCTCGCGCAGTATTTCCAGAAGCAAAGGAGGGGTAAGCGTAGATTTATTGAAGACCTTTGTGGCCCCTGCCTCGATGGAATCTTTTATCATTTCGCCAAGAAACGCATTGGTTGAAACAATAATTGGCAGCTCCTTGCATTCTGGCAGCGCGCGAATCCTTTTTATGAGAGCGATGCCATTCATTTGAGGGAGCATCAGATCGACCAGCATAGCCTCAGGCCGAAAATCGGACAATCTGTCCAAGGCATTTTGACCAGAGAGGGCAACCTCCACCTCATACCCAGCCCGGGAAAGGCGTTGGCGATAAATTTCCCCAATAAGGGGGTCATCTTCAACGATTAAAACTCTTTTGCTCATTAATGGGACAGCCATTTAACCCGTGAGGTAAGCATCGGCTGAACTGCTTTTTTCTTAAGGGCCTTTCTGAGGCTCTAAATCCCGTCGCTTCTCTGGAAGGATTAAAAAACTTAGGGTTTGTGACGTAGCAGACGCGCGGGCAAAAATAGAACTGCTTTGATGAGCGCCAGGAATGCCTCGATCACGGCAAAACCAAGACGGAAGGGCAGGGCGATTAGCCAGACAATGGGGAAAACCAGCAAGGCCAGGATGGCCACTGGCCAGCAAACCAACAGCAGGAGACACCACAACAGCAAGACCATCAATATCTTCATCCTGCTTATTGCTATACGATCGTCGTGCCCTTGTCAATTCACCGGGTTTTCGCCGCTTGCCAGTGTTTCCACGACCGGGATGGCTCCGGCCGCGGCCGTTGATGGATACGGTTATCGGCTACGCTGCGGCCAAACAGTTGGTTTTCTTACAGGAAGTGAAATCGCTTTTACTTTTAGCGGAGCTTTGAGCACCCTCTTTTCCATGCATGAGCGGCCTTCGTTTACGACCGAGATTAGAAAGGCGCTTTGGGTTGGATTCCTGGCTGTTGGCGCGGCGTGCAACATCATGGCAGCACAATATGACCTTATTATCCGAAACGGCGCCGTCTATGACGGCAGCGGCAACGCCCCGCTCGTGGAAGATGTTGCTCTGAAAGGCGATTCCATCGCTGCCATCGGCCACCTCGAAACCGCACGAGGCCAAAAGGAGGTCGATGCCCGGGGTCTGGCGGTCGCGCCGGGGTTCATCAACATGTTAAGCTGGGCCACCGAATCACTCATTGAGGATGGCCGTTCGCAAAGTGATATTAGACAGGGAATCACTCTGGAGATTTTTGGAGAGGGTGAATCGATGGGACCACTCAACTCAGCGATGAAGAAGGACATGGTTGAATCGCAGGGTGATCTAAAATTTGCCGTCCGGTGGACCACTTTGGCCGATTACCTGGATTATCTGGTCAAACGCGGCGTGTCGCCGAACGTGGCTTCATTCGTCGGCGCGACGACGGTGCGAATCCACGAAATCGGTTTTGCGGACCGTCCTCCCACAGCAGAAGAGCTCGGCAGGATGCGCCGGTTAGTCCGCCAGGCCATGGAAGAGGGCGCGTTGGGTGTCGGCTCTTCATTGATTTATGCGCCCGCCTTTTACGCCAAAACGGATGAGTTGCTCGCGTTGGCGAAGGTAGCCGCTGAATATGGGGGCATCTATATTTCCCATATTCGCAGTGAAGGCAACGGCCTGTTCACTGCGGTCGATGAATTGATCAGCATCGCCCGGCAGGCCGGATTACCCGCAGAGATTTATCATCTGAAGGCGGCCGGTGAACCAAACTGGAATAAGCTGGCTGGGCTGGTCGAAAAGGTCGAGGCGGCGCGCGCCGAGGGAGTTCGCATTACCGCGGACATGTACACCTACACCGCGGGCCAGACGGGCCTCGATGCTTCGATGCCGCCATGGGTGCAGGAGGGCGGATACAACGAATGGGCTAAGCGTTTGAAGGACCCTGCCATCCGGGCGCGAGTCAGAAAAGAGATGTCCACCCCCTCGGATGCATGGGAGAATTTCTTCATTGCTGCTGGTTCCCCGGAAAATATTCTGCTGGTAGGATTTAAAAATCCGAAATTAAAAGCCTTGACCGGCAAGACGCTCGCTGCCATTGCCACTCTTCGGGGCAAATCGCCCGAGGAGACAGCGATGGATCTCGTCATCGAAGATGGCAGTCGGGTCAGCACGGTTTATTTCCTCATGTCGGAGGACAACGTGCGAAACGAAATCAAACTGCCCTGGGTCAGTTTTGGTTCTGATGCCGGATCGCTCGCCCCCAGGGGCGCGTTCCTCAAGTCCAATCCTCATCCGCGGGCTTACGGCAATGTGGCTCGTCTGTTGGGCAAATATGTACGCGATGAAAAACTTATTCCGCTCCAGGAGGCCATCCGACGATTGACTTCCCTGCCCGCTGAGAATCTGAAACTGGCACGGCGGGGTTTGCTGAAACCCGGCTATTATGCGGACGTGGTGGTTTTCGATCCGGCGCAAGTGCAGGATCATGCAACCTTCGATCGCCCCCATCAATATTCTTCGGGCATGGTCCATGTCTTCGTGAATGGAATCCAAGTGTTGAGAGACGGCAACCACACCGGGGCGAAACCTGGGCAGGTAGTCCGTGGGCCGGGTTGGAAACCCTCACTTTAATTCAGGAAGATTGCCCGCCGCATCAAAACTCAATTCGGCCGCAGGCGCTAACACCTCTAAATCCGGACCTCGTGAGACAAGCTCAGCATACGCCTCGGAAACCGCCAGCTTCTCCAGCGAGAGTGTGTCCGCGATGCGGATTATCTTTGCCTGACGCGGATCGCTCAAGGCCAGGGAGGCCAAAGCCCGGCTGATTACTTCGCGGTCCGTGTCAAAATAGATCGGGGTCTTGGCGCAATTAGGAGTAAGCGAGGTGAGCGCATTGAGGTACGTAACCTCGCGATCGATGGACTGCACCAGCCGGGAGGTGGTGAGATCGGCCAAACCCACTCCGATCGCATTGCCGTGCGTTTCGGGCGTAAGCTCGCGGACGACGAGACGACGGACCGTTGGACTGGACTGGTTCTGGCTACCCATCATGGATGAATAGCCATGCACCCATCGGCCAGTGATGTTTGGATCCATTCCCGCCCCGCTGATGTTTTTTCCAATCCGGTCCACGATCAGGAGATCGATGTCATCGAAGGGCAATTTGGGCATCAAACGTTTGGCTTCGCGGAAAAGGTCTTTTTCACCCGCTTCAATTTCCTCCGGTTTAAGCACCACTAAGGCGGCCGTTTCATGAGATTGATTCTCGACGATGGCCACTCCGCACAGCACCGGGGCATGGCGCAAGCTGGCCCGGGCGATGCTTCGAAGAACGTGTTCGTAGCCGAAGCGTGTGGCCGAAAGGTGGAAATTCGCGGCCCCGATACGCTTGCCCAGCCCCACCACTAACATTTTTATGACACCACTTCCGATGGAATCGCTGCCGAAATCGGTGTGAGGCTTTACGCGATTGACGAGCACAATTCCATCAGAGCGTAAAGCGGCTCGGCTGAGGAAAGCCTCGACTCCATCCGAAGTGGCGCCCACTTTTTCCACCTCCATCTCCGCATGGATGGGCGTCTGGAGGCGGGCTTCGGTGATGCCGTACCCCGCTAGAATCCCTTTTTGCCCTTCGGGGGTGGCACCGCCGTGGCTCCCCATGGCCGGCACTATGAAGGGTTTGGCCCCCGCGTTTTTGAGCAATTCCACCACCGTGGCGACAATGCCCTGCAGATTCGTGATGCCACGGCTGCCGACGGCCAGCGCGATATTTGCGCCGGGTTTAATCCGGCCCTGTATTCCGGAGAATCCCCGCTGCAGCGTTGTGCGCACATCGACCGGCGGCGACTTCGGAAAAAGCTGTCGCACACCGAACATTTTGGGGAAGGAGTTGGCTGACATCGAATCAGACGCCTTCTCAAGCGGGTTCTTGCTGGGTGAGGCAGTGAAGGGTCCCAAATCCCAACACCAAATCTACGGCATGAATTCCTACGACGGTCCGATCCTTGAACAGTTCCGCCAGGATGCCCAGAGCGATGCGATCGTTTGGGTCGTTGAACGTCGGGACCAGTACCGCCGCGTTCGCTATATAAAAATTGGCATAGCTGGCAGGGAGACGATCGCCTCCGTAATAGACAGGCGCCGGCATCGGGAGTGAAATCACCTCGGGCTTTGATCCGTCTTCGAGTCGAAAGTCTTGCACCCGCTCCCAATTTTCGGACAGAGGGCGGTAATTGGCGTCCTTAGGGTTGCTTTCTTTGATGAGCACAACCGTCTTTGGGTTTACGAACCGGCAAATATCATCAATGTGACCGTGGGTGTCATCACCTACCGGCCCGGCGATAAGCCAGAGAACGTTTGTGACGCCAAGATGAGTTTTCAATGCTTGATCGATTTCCTTTCGTCCGAGGCCTGGATTACGCACCTGGATCTTTGGATCGAGGTAACATTCCTCTGTGGTCAGCAAACTCCCGCGTCCATTGACATCGATTCCGCCACCTTCGAGAACGAAATCTTTCCCGTCAGCCTGGGCGTGGAAGAGATCTTTGCCTAAAAGCTGGGCGGCGCGGTCAGGGATACGGCGATCCTTCTCCCAATCCGGATATTTCGCCCAGGCATTGAAGTGAAAATGGACGATAGCTGTTTCTGAGCCTGGTTTCGTTTTAATGCCAGATCCAGACACTGCAAACGGGAGCCGTTCGCGCGTAGTCTTGGAACGCCGCACGAAGATGGGGCCGCTGTCGCGCATCCAACCACGATTTGTCGGCCAGCGGAGAAACCTCACCTGATGGAGGTCAGCACCGGCGCTTTGCAAAGTGCGTCGCGCCAGGTTCTCCTGCGGGAGCGAATCGACGAGCAGCCGCACCGTTTCTCCGAAGGCAATCTTTCGCACCATCTCGCCATACACCAGTTCGATGGTCTTGAGCTTGCCGGGCCAGTCCGTGGCATTGTGGGGCCAAGCCAGCCAGGTGGCCTCGTGCCGCTCCCATTCAGCCGGCATGGAAAAACCCAAAGCCGAAGGGAGGCTTGGTGATGCGCCAGGAGTAATCCCAGAGACGCGATGTCCGGGGCCCCGTGCTGCCGCACTAAAATTCTTTGCCATATTCCGCTTCAAGTTCAACAGCAAGCTAGGTGGGATATTGCCAGGGACCCCGATAGACGCGGCTGAGCAGCTTGTTTGCCTCTGGATCGCCCGTGATCATTTCCTTCTCCCCGTCCCACTGGACACTGCGGCCAAGCTTGTAGGAAAGCATGCCGAGCAGGCTGACGGTTGTAGAACGGTGGATTTCCTCAATGTTACTGATGGGACGTTGCCCGCTTTGGATGCAGGCGAGAAAATTGGCGAACAGCTCCTTGATATTCTGGTCATCCGGCTGATGGAGCTTGGGGGCTTCGTGTACAACAGCAGCTTTGGAATCGGTGGGATAGAATGTCCAGCCGTTCATCCATCCCATGTGGAAAGTGCCTTCCGTACCGTAAAAATAGCAGCCGACATTCTCGCCCTTTTCAGCGTTGTTGGCGGAAAACTGACGATGCTCCCAACTGACGGTGAAGTTTTCGTATTCGAAAAGGGCAACTTGATGGTCCGGAGCATCGCTGGTTTGCTCTTCCTTGGTGAGGACCGGCGGCCCTTTGATGGGACGGCCGCCCGTGGAAAAGACTTTGCGCGGCCAGCTCTCCCCGGTGACCCAGAGGATTTGATCCATCCAATGGATTCCCCAGTCCCCAAGGGTGCCGTTGGCGTAGTCTAAATAATTGCGAAAACCGCGCGGATGGATGCTGCCACTCCACGGGTTCTGAAGATCGCCGCCGTTATACGGGCGCAAGGGACCAGGGCCGCACCACATGTCCCAATCCAAGGCCGAGGGCGGTTCGATATTTTTGCGCGTGGTTTCCGGCCCACCACCGTAATGGACGAACGCGCGGACCATGCCGATTTTGCCCAACTTACCGGAACGAATGAATTCGCGTCCCGAAACATTATGGGGAGAAACACGACGATGAGTGCCAACCTGGACGATCTTCCCCGTCTGACGAGCGGCGTTAACCATGGCCCGGCCTTCCTTGATCGTATGGCTAATGGGTTTTTCCACATGCACATGCGCTCCTGCCTTGACGGCGGCGATCATGATGAGTGGATGCCAATGGTCGGGCATGGCGACGATGCAAACTTCCGGCTTCTCCTTATCAAGAAGCTCGCGAAAATCCTTGTACTGCTTCGGCTGATCACCAGTCCCTTTCTCGACGTGCTCTGCGGTGGGTGCTATCTGACGTTGGTCAACGTCGCACAAAGCGATGATCTTGCATGACCCGCTCGCCATTGCTTCGCCGAGAATGTTATTGCCCCACCAGCCGCAGCCAATGAGAGCGGTCCGGTATTTCTTCGTGGGCGAGTCGGCGCCAAAGATGGGAAGGGCGGAGAGGGCGAGGCTGGCGGCGGTGGAAGTTTTCAGGAAAGTGCGGCGCTTCATGTTCATGATGTGAGCCTTGGTTTCCGGGCATGATTCGTCAAGCGAGATGTCAGCAATTCTCGTTTTGCCAGATTGGCAACCCTTGGGGTCCACTTCTGTACCCTCCTCCGTGGTTTCATCGGGAATTGCCGAGCGGCACGGGGACGATTTCTTTGGGAACCCGTGCTAGTGGGTCCAAACACTTTCTTGTCGTCTGCCCCGACGTTTTGACATGTCAAGTCGCCGAACCATTTCCTGCAACTTCTTACCAGACACCCTTGGTTCGTCTTGATGACCTCGCGAAAGCGGCGGCGGAGTCGGTGGATCGCCAAGCTTTGCATGGTCTTAAGCGCCTCTTTTATGGACCCCGCAAGCCCAGTCCCAACGACATAATTGGTCCGATCAATCGTTACTTACCGAATCCGCTCATGAAACTTTTGGTTTGAGCTGGATCGTGTCTCATGCGGATGCGCCAAGCGAGTTCCTCAGGGCTGATGACGCGAATACCTGCGGGGAGGCGTTCAGCACACCAGGTAACCGGACTGTAGCCGCGCACCGCCGGTGTTATCGTCGGGTTTCCTCGCGGCGGGGTCTCTCCATCCTCATCGGTCCCCGGCGCTTTTTTAAAATAGGACCAGACGTGGCAAATCGTCCAATCATAGCGCGGCATTTCGCCTTCAGGCGTATTCTCCACGGTTTCGCGGATTTCGCGGGCGATCTTGGCCGGAGTGCCGGCACGGTCTCGGCTGTTGGCATTTTCCCAGATCGAATAGCGGGCGCTTATCACCGGCACTTCGATGTCGTTGCGGTCTTTCACCCAGAACCTTGTCCCAGCGCCGCCCTCGTAGGGGGCGTATTGGAAAACCAGGATTGCCAAGAGGCCGTCGGTCTGGCTTGCGAACACCTCGCAGGCCTTGCGTGCCTCTGGCGAATCGTATCGCGCCAGGTTAAAGCCGATGATGTGCGTGCCGGTCTTCTTCATTAACTCCCACGTGCGTCGAGTTTGTATTGCGAATAACTCCCCACGGTTCGTTCGATCCTGGCCAAAGTGATCCGGATAATAATACCCACCGCCCCATTCGATAAAGGTGTCGTTGTGTGTGCGTGTGGCCAGCGCATACTCAATGGCCTGCGGGCACAGTTGCGTCAAGTGAGCGAAACAACAGGACCAGCCATAGGGAATCCTACCGCGCTCAGGATTGTTCCAATAACTGGCGCTGCCGTGAAAAAAGCTTCCCTGAAACCACTGCACATTGTCGCCATCGGTGCCGATGAAACTGACGGCGCTCCGCTGGTCACTCCAGTTAATCGCTGTTGGATCAAGCCGTTTCATTTTGGGCAGGATGAGTTTCTCGCTTCCAGCCATCAAGACGGGCAAGTTCATGCACCAGTCAGTGGCCGTCTGGATGTGGGCGTACCGCGTGCTCAGATCTGTCGTGGCGAACTCGTCGCCACCATTCCAGCCCAGAATCGGCGAGAGCGGTTCGAGCCACGCCATCACGGTTCGAATTGGTTCATTCTGGGCATAGACCGTGAACGCCTTCTGCGCGATAGCGAGATCGCGAACATGAGGCTTTCTTGGATCTTGAGTGCAAAGCATCCGGCGAGTGAACTGCGCTTTGTAAGTTTGGAAACACCAACTCTGTGTCTTCTCCCTCACATCCAACAGCCGTTTGAGACCGCGCGCCTTCGCTTCGTTTTCCAGCTCCTCATCCACAATGATTCCGTCCAGCACTCCGGCCAGACTGGTGGCGACGTTCACCGAGCAGTCCATGCCGAGCCGATAGACGTTGCTTTCGCCGCGAGATTTGTCGATTCGGTAAAGAATATAGCCCTTGATCAGGCCCCGCCTGGTGTAGCGATCCACCAATTCCCAGGGACCGAAAGAACCCGCCTGATTCAAATTCGGATGCGCAACGAGCAGACGCGAATACCATTCTTCCAGATCGACGTTTCCATTGCTGATCCACACCAACTCGTCTCCCCGTCCTTCGTTCACCGCTTTGGCGGCGAGTCCCGCCACCGATTGCACCATCATCTGCAAGGCTGCTCCAGGCACGGAGGATCCCTGCTGAGACGGGGTTCTTACCACCGTTTTCGGCAACGCCTGTACCGGCCACCAACGTTCTTGTCCCGCCATCGTATGTGTGGCGCTTAACGAACTTGCCAGGAACAGTGCATTTGAGACATTGAACCACCACCGCCGAATTCGACTGCTCATTCAACACGAGGCTGATGAGCTGAGATAGAGCGGTCAAGTCTGGACTTCATATCAGGCCAGGATTGGTCTCGGCGATTGACAAAGTATTGCGGAGGCGCGGACAGCCCCGGAGCGCGCCCCTCCCCGGGCGCAGCAATTTCCACTGTTCGATAGCTCATGGCATCAAGTCAGGCTTGAACAGGGTTGGTAAGAGACGCACATCCGCTTGACTGGCTCCCGTTGATCAGTAAACTCCGCCGATGTTGTGGGTAGGTAAAATCTGTAGCGACAACTTTCGCGCGCTGCGAAAACGGAGTTGCGGCGCTGTTCATCTTTCATGAGAAAGCCTTCCGTTCTGGTCGTCTTCCTGACGGTGTTCATTGATTTAATCGGCTTTGGTCTGGTCCTGCCCCTGCTGCCCATTTATAGCCAGGGTTTCGGCGCGAGCGGTTTCATGATCGGCGCAATCATGGCTTCTTTCTCGGCCATGCAGTTTCTGTTCGCTCCGGCTTGGGGAAGGCTTTCAGACCGGATTGGCCGGCGCCCCGTTCTACTGGTCAGCACCGCAGGCGCAGCCATCTCCTATTCCATTTTCGCGATTGGTTCTGGTTTCAATGGCCACACAGCTTTGTGGGTAATCCTGGCTTCGCGCATCCTGGCCGGCATCTGCGGGGCCAACATCACCGTCGCCCAGGCTTACATCGCCGATGTGACACCCCCGGAGGACCGCTCCAGGAAAATGGGCCTGATCGGCATGGCCTTCGGACTTGGATTTATCTGTGGGCCTTTGATTGGCTGGATTAGCCCCACCTCGTGGGGCATCCGCGGTCCGGGTTGGATCGCCGCCACTCTGTGCGCAGCTAATTTTTTCCTGGCGTTCTTTGTTCTGCCTGAAAGTTGGAAGCCTACCTCCGATCATGCGCCGCAACGACCGCGATTGCAACAATGGGCGCATACACTGAACAATCCGAAAATCGGACTCCTCATCGCCGTCTTTTTTTTAGCGACTTTTTGCTTTACCTGCTTTGAGACGACTCTTGGGCTGCTGGTGGCTCGGAACTTTGGCTTGGATCTAATCAACAATAAGGGAACCATCTATCTTCTTTTTGCTTATGCGGGGATCGTCGGCGCCGTCGTGCAAGGCGGGGCCATTGGACGGCTGGTCCGGAAGATGGGCGAGCCGAAGTTGATTGCGGTCAGTCTTTTTCTTTTCGCCATCAGCTTGGCGCCCCTCCCTTTCATCCACGGCACGCAAGGGCTTAGCTGGGGAATTCTTTGGCACAAAGGCGGCCTGCCCTGGTTGAACCTTTTTTTCTTCCTGGCACTGCTGTCCATCGGTTCGAGTCTGACGCGTCCACCGGTTTTTGGTCTAATTTCCCTCCTCACGCCGGCCGACGAACAAGGCGCGACAATCGGAGTGGCGCAAAGCGCCGGCAGCCTGGCGCGCATCATGGGGCCTGTGTTCGCCAGCACGCTTTTTATTTTTAGCCCGGCAATTCCTTACCTTGTTTGCTCCTTCATCTCATTCGCGGCCGGCATTTTGGCCTGGCAATCCTTGTGCAAAGTCGAGCCGGCGGTGCTTGCTGCCAAAGCGCCCAGTCCAAGCTAAACGGCGTCCCTGAATTTCGGGGATTTCCTTTTCGTGGCTCTTGGACAGCCTGAAGGGTGGACACCATACAGAGCCGGTCCGGGGTCAGGTTTCCACCGCTTAGGATGTCCGCCATCCCACAGCAGTTCTCATGGCCACTGGCCAGGGGAAGCAATCTCCGTTATGCTAGAAGTGGTTTATGAATACCAAGGAACTTATTCGCCTCGGAGTGCCCCTCGGAGAAGCGCAGCGCCGTGCCACTGATTTCATCAGCAGGTTTATTCTGGGCGGCGGGGAGAAGTCGCGGTTGCGCGAGGAAGTGGAAGCCATCGCGCAAAATCCGGCGGCATTCGCACAGGACCCTTTGCGCGGGGAGTTCGCGAAAGCTTTACTCAACGCGCCCCCGCCACCGCGAGCAAAGCCGGTCCACTATCGTCAGTGGGGCGAAGGTCTCGAATCCGAAGCGGTGTTGCAGATGGAGAAGGCCTGCCTGCTGCCAGTCGCGGTGGCGGGCGCGCTCATGCCCGATGCGCACGTCGGTTATGGCCTGCCCATTGGCGGCGTGTTGGCTACCGAGAACGCCGTCATTCCCTATGCCGTGGGGGTCGATATCGCCTGCCGGATGAAATTGACCGTGCTCGATCTATCGTTGCGCGACCTGGAGTACAAAAAGGACCGTCTGACACGAGCCATTGAAGCAGAGACACGCTTTGGGGTGGGCGCGACCTTCCAGCATCGCAGGAAGCACGAGGTGTTGGATGCAGATTGGTCTGTTAGTCCAATCACTCGGCAGAACAAGGATCGCGCCTGGTCGCAACTGGGCACAAGCGGCAGCGGGAATCATTTTGTCGAATTCGGACTATTTACGGCGCAGGAGAAGATTCAGCGCCTTGAGCCAGGAACCTATGTTGCCTTGCTCAGCCATAGCGGCAGCCGCGGCACAGGGGCCGCCGTGTGCAACCATTACAGCAAAATCGCGTTCAGCCAGTTCCCTGCGTTTCCGAGTGAATTGAAACGGCTGGCCTGGCTCTCCCTCGATTCACAGGAAGGGCAGGAATACTGGGCGGCCATGGAATTAATGGGCTGTTATGCCGCCGCGAACCATGCGCTCATCCACCGGGAGATTGCCGAGAATCTTGGCGCGACGGTGCTCCTCGACATCGAGAACCATCACAACTTCGCCTGGAAGGAGAAGCATGTGATTGATGGTGCGGAGCGGGAGGTCATTGTCCATCGCAAAGGTGCGACCCCGGCGGGTTCGGGCGTGCTGGGAATTATCCCTGGTTCGATGGCATCCCCAGGGTTTGTCGTTCGCGGGAAGGGCAGCCCCGAATCGCTGAACTCTGCCTCGCACGGCGCGGGCCGCGCGATGAGCCGCACGCGCGCCTCAGAACGGTTTAACTGGAAAGATGTGAACCTCCACCTGCGCGAGCGCGACGTGACGCTCATCTCGGCCGGGCTGGACGAGGTTCCAATGGCTTACAAAGACATCCATCAAGTCATGGCGGCCCAGAGTGACCTCGTCGAGGTCCTGGGGCGATTCGATCCCAAGCTGGTCAAAATGGCCCCAAGCGGGGAGAGGCCCGAAGATTAAAACCTCCATGAGCGCCAGTGAGAATTCAGACAGGCTGCGGCCTCGCCAATGGGGTGAATTTCCACCGACCGGCTTACTCTCCAACGAACGCCCTCCTCAACCGCCAATGCCGCAGATGAACGCAGATAAGAAATGGGGAAGGACGAGTTCCACGAATCCCTCATCTCCGAACGCGTAATCGCCAATCGAAAATAGAAGAACACTTGAGCACCCCATCCACTGAACAGGTTTTGCAGCATTCGCGAGCAAACCTGCTTGACCTTCGGTCCGGGGAAGGCGTGTGGACGGGCCATTTGTCGGCCAGCGCGCTTTCGACGGCGACGGCTGTGGTCGCCCTCGCCTTGGCAAAACGAGAGGGCGTGCTGGCCGGCGCGCGGCAGGAGGGTCTGCTGGAACAAGGGCTTTCCTGGCTCTCCTCCCACACTAATCCGGATGGCGGCTGGGGTGACACCGTTCGCAGCCGCAGTAATCTCAGCACCACGACTTTGGTCTGGGCGGCTTTTGGGGTTTGCGCGGTCGCAAGCAGGAGCCACCAAGCAACAATTTCCGGCGCCGAGAAATGGCTGACTCAGCGCGTTGGAGAATTTAATCCCGATTCTTTGGCGAGGAAGATTTTGGAGTGCTACGAATCAGACCACACCTTCTCGGTCCCCATTCTTACGCACTGCGCGTTGGCGGGTCGATTGGGATCGGGATCGGAGGCCTGGCGACATATCATTCCGCTGCCCTTTGAGCTGGCTGTCTTTCCCCCGGCGTGGTTTGCGGCCTTGCGGCTCCCGGTGGTGAGTTATGCGCTGCCCGCCCTGATTGCCGTGGGCTATGCGCGACATGCTCATGCGCCTTCAGCAAACCCATTCGTCCGCGCCCTGCGCTCCCTGGCGTCGGAGCGCGCGTTGCGGGTGCTGGATTCCATTCAGCCGTCCAACGGCGGTTTTCTGGAAGCCATACCCTTGACCAGTTTTGTGACGATGAGCTTGCTAGGCAGTGGGAAAAGGGAGCACCGCGTGGTCCGGCGCGGCTTGGAGTTCATTGTAAATTCGGCGCAGCCTGACGGAAGCTGGCAAATTGACACCAACCTCGCGACCTGGACCACGACGCTTGCCATCCATGGTCTCGGGGCGATTGGCAGTCTCGCTTTAAGCGAATCGGAAAAATTCGCGGTATGTGACTGGCTTCTCGACCAGCAGTACCGTGGGCGCCATCGCTATACCAATGCCGCTCCCGGCGGTTGGGCCTGGACCAATCTTCCCGGGGGCGTACCCGACGCGGACGACACGGCCGGCGCTCTCCTCGCGTTGAAATTCCTGGGAGTGCGGGAGACCAAGGTCACAGAGGCAGCAAAGACCGGAATCAAATGGTTGTTGGGTTTGCAGAACCGCGATGGCGGTATTCCCACCTTTTGCCGGGGTTGGGGAAAACTGCCGTTTGATCGCAGCAGTGCGGATCTCACGGCCCACGCTTTGCGGGCGTGGGTCGCATGGCAAAATTCTGTGCCCGCATCGCTTGCGCGAGAAATTCAACGTCGGACCCACCGTGCCGTGAAGTTCTTGTTGCGAACTCAAGAAGCCGAGGGCGCATGGTGTCCGCTGTGGTTCGGCAATGAGTTTGAACCGGACGAGCGCAATCGGGTTTACGGAACGTCCCGCGTCTTGTTGGCTCTCGCTGAAACCAATCTCTGCCCGCACGCCGCGAACAGAGCGGCCGGGTGGCTCGTGCGCGCACAAAAATCCGAAGGCGGCTGGAGCGGGGGATTGGCGGCTTCCCCGTGCAGTGTGGAAGAGACAGCATTGGCGGTGGAGTCTCTTTGCGCGTGGCTCGAACGCCACCCCGAGCTTAAGCGTGATTTGGAACCGGTGCTGCGCCGTGGCGTAGAATGGCTCAGTGGTCAAATCGAGGCCGGCGCCTGGCGCCAGCCAACGCCTATTGGATTCTACTTCGCCAAGCTCTGGTATTTCGAGGAGTTGTATCCGGTGATTTTTAGTGTAGCCGCTCTCGGCCGTGCCATGCGTGTCCTGGAGGCCTAGCCCGAAATCTTACGAATGTCTGAGTGTTTGAGGGAAAGAATTTGCAACTGAGGCAACAGAACAACCGGAGTCAGTCGTGGAGACATTCGAACCAATGGTTGACAAAGAACTTTTTTTCCGCAGGGAGGAAAGTGGGAGCCGTCCCCACGATCGGACGAAGGGCGGTAGTCATTTGCAAGGCCACCAGGAGAAAAATCACGACCCAGACTTTCACGCCACCATTGGATTTGGCGCCCAGGTGAGCGAAACCGGTGTGCAAAAATCGCAAGCCGAAATATGTCGCCACCAGCCAAAAAAACAGATGAAGGGCGCTAATGGCTGGCAGCGATTTGGTGGACTCGGAGAAAACCCAGGCCACGGGCGCGAAACCAATTAGCAGAACCGTGGTCAAAGCTAACACCCCTGCCAGAACCCCAAACACTTCCACGAGGCGCGCCGGAGAACCGCTCAGGCAGGAAAAGATGTAAAGGCTGGGCAGGCAAATCAAAGCGGAGAGGACCAGCCCGAGCGCGATTTTGACGGGCGCGGTCCAGAACTGATAAAGCTGGTCGCCTCGCGAGAAGCTGCCAACGACCAGCCCGTAAACCAGACTGCAAGCGACTGCGATCAATATAAGGCACGCGATCAAACTGCCGTGGCCTTCCTGCCGAAGCTGGCGCAGAATCCGCCGCGGTTGCCGGAGGATTGCTTCGACCGCGGGCAGGACACCCGACACCGGCTCGCGATCCTCCAGGGTCTCCTCCAACGGTAACGCCGGCAGCGTCGGGGGCTGGTTCTGAATTTGAGGAGGGATGGGAGGGGGCAGGTAATCGCTATCGCTCATATTTGTTTGGGTTTTAGGGTTGAGATATTGTGAGTCAGTGAAAGAGCAGATGGCGCGCGGCGTTGAAAATGATTTCGAAAAAATTTCCTTCGAAAGCGTTCTTCCTCAGAAATTCGATGGGCAATCCAGGCGCCCCCACAAACGGTCGAAAGTTCCAGGAAAGTTGAGCGCCCAGCAAAAGATTCACCGCCAGCCACCCGAAAAGGATTTTGCGCGCGACGATAGGACTTCCGCTAAGCCGACACAGCAATTGACCCAACCGCAGGTTTGACGCCACCCCGGCGAAGCCAATGATGAGCGACTGCACCACCAGGATAAGATTGTGCGCCCCTTCGGAGAGATCGCCTTTCTCGCCCAGAGCCGGCGCGTTCCACAGGAGAAAGAAAAGAAGCGGACTGAACGAGCCGAGGATCACCGCCGCGATTGTGAAACTCATCAGGATGGCAGTGAGCGATTGGCGAAAGCTGATATTCAATCCGAGCAAGGGGGCGAGCATTCCGTTGAGCACTGCGTTACCCAGCGTGGTGAGCAGAAGAACGAGCGGGAGCTTGACGGAAGTGTAAAGTGCCTGAAGCGGCCCACGCCAACAACCAACGCCCGCGCCGAAAATTCCCGCTCCCGCGAAAATTACAGCCAGATAGAGCCAAACGCGCCGTGGTGTGCAGTGTTGAATGGCCTGATTACTCGGCTCCGGTTCGCCTCTCAGGAGGGTAGGAATCTCTCGCAGATTTAGAGTGTTGAGGTCGTTTCCCATAAGAGGGCGCTACCAGGTCATTTCCTTCCCTTACCCTTTTCTATGTGTTCCATCTAATGGGTTCGGGTTGATTCAGGGCCACGCTGATGGCGTCGCACACGCCAAAGCATATGCACAATTGAGTGGCGCGAAGGATTTTCATCTTTTTTTGAACTGGCATTCGATTAAACTTCAATTTTAGAGTTTCAATTTCACTTTGCACTACAAAGTAACTGACTCTTGCCATTGGCCGCACGTTCAAAAAAAAACCAAATATATTTTGCTTGGTCTGCTCTACGATTTGTTCCAGCAAATCGATGTAGCCCGCAAACGCTTTTCGTTCCTCCTTGGTCAGAGAGGAACATATCCGATGGGTTGGGGAGCGCGGAGTCCTTGCCTTTAGGGCCGCCACGGTTCCTCAACTCTGAAATGGGTTGCAGCGATATTTTAGGTTGCGAGGGCCGGTGGCTGCAACCCTCGCAGGGTTGGAATTATTCGGGTCACCTTTCCCAGGATAGCTCGCGGCTCGCAATCCTGGGCTGAATGATTTCAAATCCGGAACAACAGGTATGTTTGTGCGCTTCGCGCACAATCCCGTTGGGATTCCTGGCATGACATCGTGACAACCCTTATAACAGGCTCTCAGCTGAGATCGTTTTCCTAAGTTCATTCGCAGCTTGCTTTATCGCGGTGAGCAATCCATCCCAATCTTTCTCTTCTGTTTCCCACCCGCTGCTGAAGCGCAGCACCCGTCCGGCCTGCCCGGGCGCATAGCCCATCGCCAGCAAAATCGGGGAAGGCTCCTCTTTGCCGCTGGAACATGCCGAACCGCTCGAAACTGCCACCCCTAGTTTGTCCAGCTTCACTACCCAGCGTTGGCGGCAATCCACCTCCGGCAACATGGCGGCCACAGTATTCCAGAGCCGGGGTTGTGAAGCTCCTACGATTTCGACGTCAGGCAACTCCCCTATCATGCGTTGGACAAAACGGTCGCGCAATTGTCGGCGGGCCTCCTTTTGACCCATCAAACCCTGCCGGAATTCTAACACTGCCATCAATGCCAGCACTCCGGCGACATTCTCCGTGCCCGCGCGCCGTCCTTCCTCCTGTGGTCCGCCAAACAGAAAGGGTTTGAAGCCGCCCTGCGTGGGGCCTTTCAGAAAACCGATTCCACGCGGCCCGCCCACCTTGTGGGCGCATCCGCTCACAAAATCACAGGCCCCCAGGCCGGCTGCGGATTCCTTGCCCGCCCATTGCGCCGCGTCGCAAAAACAGGGCACTTCCCAGCGGCGGCAAAGTTGGGCGGCTTGCTCCCAGGGCTGAATGACTCCGGTCACATTATTGGCTGCCATTATTGCGACCAGGCCAGGCCGGCGTTGCGCCAATTCTTCGGCCAGCCATTGTAAATCCACCACCCCATCACGGTTGACCGGAATCCACCGCACTCGCGCCCCAAAATAATGCGTTGCGGGTTCAATTACACTGGGATGTTCAATGCGCGAAATGCAGACGGACGAGTCGCAAGGCAGGGTTCCCGCGAAATGGTGCAGCACCTGGTTATTCGCTTCGGTGGCTCCTGAAGTCCATACGATATCGTGCGTCTGGCTGCCTATCATCTGCGCCAGCCGCGACCTGGCATCTTCCAGCGCAGCATCGGCCCGGCTGCCTATGCGATGAGGGCTGGAAGGGTTTCCGATGAATTTGTCCACCGCCTCCAACCAGGCCTGCCGCGCAGCGGGATGCAGTGGAGCGGTGGCGTTGTGGTCGAGATAAATCATGCGGCCTTGTTGCAAAATACAACGGACGCCTTGACTTGCGAGGCTTTATTAGGGATTTCCACTGCTAGATGTTCCATTTGCCCAGAGCCTACAGGTGAAGGACCCGCCCTCAATTCAAAACCAAAATGGTCACACTATCCAACCTTGTGCCAAACCTTGTGCCAAACCTTGCAAAGGTTCCGTCCCGGGAGCTAGGGTACTCCCCGCAATATGACCGATGCGGCCAAACCAAAGTCCCTGCACTACAAACGCTCGCATTTTGTCACCCACCTGCCGGTTGACTATCGCTACAGTCCCTCACACTTGTGGCTGGCACGGCAAGCTGACGAGTTGTGGCGGGTGGGACTGACGAAATTTGCCACGCGCATGCTCGGTGATATGGTGGATTGTGGTTTTGAACTTACGCCTGACTCTCCGGTGACCAGTGGACAAATCATCGGCTGGGTCGAGGGCTTCAAGGCGATCTCGGACGTGTATTGCGTCCTCGAAGGGAAGTTTTCCAGCGCGAATCCCGCTCTTAAGGAAAAAATTAGCGCCATCAGCAAAGATCCGTATGGCGCTGGCTGGCTTTACGAGGTCCGCGGCCGGCCCGACGCCAAATGCGTGGATGTTCAGGCCTACAAAACAATTCTCGACCAGACCATTGACCGAATCCTGGAAAAGCAGAAGATTGATGAAAGCAAATGAATCTTCTGACCAAACCACGTTATATCATGATTGGCGGTTTCCTCGGCGCGGGCAAAACCACTTGCGTCGCCAAACTGGCGCAACAGCTCACCGCCGAAGGTCTGAAGGTGGGCCTCATCACGAACGATCAGGGCAGCGAACTTGTCGATACCGCCGTGCTCCGCTCCCGGGGTTTCGCGACCGAGGAAATTCCCGGGGGCTGTTTCTGTTGCCGTTTCAACTCCCTCGTGGACGCGGCGAACAAACTAACCGAAAAATCCCGGCCCGATGTTTTTATCGCCGAGCCAGTCGGCAGTTGCACCGACCTCGTCGCCACCGTCACTTATCCGTTGCGGCGTATGTATGGGGGCCATTTCTCCATTGCTCCCCTCAGCGTGCTCGTGGATTCGGTTCGAGCGCAGCGCATGCTGGGCTTGGCAGCAGGGGGGAAATTTTCAGAAAAGGTCCTCTACATTTACCGCAAGCAACTCGAAGAGGCCGACTTCATCGTCATCAACAAACGCGAGTTGCTCGATCCGGCCGCGCTTGCGCAATTGACGGCAACATTGTCTGCTGAGTTTCCCAAAGCGGAAATCCTGGCCATCTCTGCCCGGAATGGCGCGGGACTCAACGAATGGTTTTCGCGCCTCGCGTCTGCCGAACAGTCTGGCGGCGAGGCGATGGCCGTGGATTACAAGGTGTATGCCGAAGGCGAGGCCTTGCTCGGATGGCTAAACTGCACGGTGGGATTGGAGGCGGCAACGGCCTTCGATGGCAATGTGCTGCTGCAATCCCTCGCCCGGCGAATACAGGAGTTGCTTAACGCCAACCACGCCGAAGTCGCTCACCTCAAAATGACCCTCAGCCCCAGCGAAGGCCTCGGGGACATCGCAGTGATAAACCTCGTCCGAAATGATTTCGTGCCTGAGTTGTCGCTGGAGTTGCCCGAAACCATCCGCAGCGGCCAACTCATCGTCAATTGCCGGGCTGAAGCCGCGCCTGAGAGATTGCTCGATGCGGTGACCCGCGCAGTGGCAGAACTCAGCGCCCAATTCCCCGGCCTCAGCGTAAAACTGGAGCACTCAGAACATTTCCGTCCTGGCAAACCACAACCCACACATCGCCTCTCGAGCCTCCCTGACTAATTATAGTTCGGGCATCGCATTCCCAGGGCGTTGCCCTGGGCTGGGTTAGAGCCGCGCCGTTGGCGCTTCCGGACGGCGGGGAAAGCGCAGAATTGTGCGCCTTTTCTCCTGGCGCTGATTGAAAGCCCACCGGCAAACTAACACTTGCCCAGAGCAACGCCCTGGGTGGAGTTTTGTCACCCTCCCAGATACGCGCTTTTCACTTGTGGATTGCTTCGCAATTCTTTGGCAGGCCCCTGCAAAGTGATGCGGCCAGTTTCCAGCACATAGGCCGTATGCGCAATTTGCAAAGCCAGGTTCGCGTTTTGTTCCACCAGCAGGATGGTAATGCCGTGCTCCTGATTTATTTGAACAATGTTTTCAAAAATGGTCTTGACCAGGAGCGGGGCAATTCCAAGGGACGGCTCATCGAGCATCAGGAACTTGGGCTTGCTCATGAGTGCCCGGCCAATCGCCAGCATCTGTTGTTCACCCCCAGAGAGGGTGCCTGCGATCTGTTTGGTTCTCTCCTTGAGTCGGGGGAAGATGCCGAACACGTTTTCCAGTTCCTGCGCAATTACCGTTTTGTCTTTTTGCAGATAAGCGCCCATCTTCAAATTTTCCAAGACCGTCAGATTGGCGAAAATCATGCGGCCCTCCGGCACCTGTGAAAGCCCGCGCTGAACAATCCGGTGGGGTGGCAGCATGCTGATGTTTTCACCGTGGTGAAGGATTTGGCCGCGGCGTGGTTTGATCAGGCCGGAAATGGTTTTGAGGGTCGTGCTTTTGCCTGCCCCATTGGAGCCAATCAACGTCACGATTTCCCCTGAATTGACTAACAATGAGACGCCCTGCAAGGCGGCCACGGCGCCGTAGCTGACGAAAAGATCCTTGAGCTGCAGCAGAGGCGAAGCTGCCAGAGGCAAGGCAATGGCTGAAGCAGGTTTGCTTTGCCCCGATGGATTTGCATCCAGGTTCCTCATTATCCCAACTTGTTCACAGGATGCTCCTCCCCGAGATAGGCCTCAATCACTTTCGGGTCACTGCGGACCTTATCGGGCGTGCCTTCGGCGATCTTTACGCCGTAATCCAGCACGGCGATTCTCTCACAAATGCCCATCACCACTTGCATGTCATGCTCCACCAGCAGCACCGAGATTCGGTATTTCTCCTTGATAAACCGGATGAGGCGCATCAATTCCACTTTCTCGGTGGGGTTCATGCCCGCCGCCGGCTCGTCCAGGAGCAGGAGCTTGGGCCGCGTGGCCAGAGCGCGAACGATTTCCAAGCGGCGCTGGTCACCATAAGGGAGGTTCTTGGCCATGGTATTCCGGGCACTGGCCAGATGAAAAATGTCCAGGATTTCCACAACGCTTTTTGCAATTGTTTCTTCCTCTTTCAAAAATGATCGGCCCCGCCACAAAGCGGAAAGCAGGCCGCCTTTTGAATGCAGACGAAAAGCAACCCTGACATTGTCGAACACCGTCATGGACGGGAAGAGGCGAATGTTCTGAAAAGTGCGCGCCACCCCTCGGTTGGTGATTTGGTGGGGCTTGAGGCGCAGCAGGGATTGGCCGTTAAAGAGAATCTTTCCTTCGGTCGGTTGATAGACCCCAGTGATGAGATTGAAGGCGGTCGTTTTGCCCGCCCCATTGGGCCCTATCAACCCCACTAATTCGTTGGGACCAACGCTTAGCTGAAAATCAGACACGGCCGTCAATCCGCCGAAACGGATGGTGCAACGCTCCATTTGGAGGAGAGCAGGCTGGGTGCTGGCCTCAGACATGGGTTGAGTCGCGAGCCGATTGAGGGCGCAAACCACGCAGGGTGAAAAGACCCTGCGGACGAGTCAGCATGATAATGATTATGAGCAGCGCATAGAGGATCATGCGATACTGTGCCACTGGCCGCAACACCTCCGGCAACAAGGTTAATAGGATCGCGGCCAGAATCACTCCGGGGGTATTGCCCATCCCGCCCAGGATTACCATCACCACGATGTCAATTGACTTGAGGAAATCAAATCCGCTCGGGGAAATAAATGTTTTGAGGTGGGCGTAAAGTCCGCCAGCAACTCCGGCGAAAAAAGAGCCAACTACGAAGGCAGTGACTTTGTAGCGTGTGGTGTTGACGCCCATGGCGGCGGCGGCAATCTCATCGTCATGCACGGCCAGAAAGCCGCGTCCGTAGGTGGAGTGCACAAGCATGAGCACGGTAAAGATGGCGAGGGCGGCCCAGGCATAGGTCCAAAAAAGGTTCGTATAAGTTTGAATTCCTTTCAAACCGCTGGGGCCGCCGACCGCTTGAATATTTTGAAAAATAACTCGGATGATCTCTCCGAAGCCGAGGGTGACGATGGCCAGGTAATCTCCTTTGAGGCGCAGCGAGGGCACCCCCACCAACCAACCCACAGCGGCGGCCAAAACGCCGCCCGCGCACAACGCCATCAGAAAAAGCGCCGGAACTCCTAACATTTCAATGGCGCCACCGAAAAGCGGCAACACCATAGGGCCAAGAAATAGAGTCACGGAGGCGCACGTGTAAGCTCCTACCGCCATAAATCCAGCATGGCCCAGTGAAAATTGGCCGGTGTAGCCGTTAATAAAATTAAGACTCACCGCCAGAATGATGTTAATGCCGATGCCGAGAACGATGTCGAGATAGTAGGGGTTGATGTGCCCGGAACCGAGGGAGAACAGAAAACTGACGATGAGGGCCGCCAGCAAAAACAACTTCTCTTTCATCAGACCTTTTCGATCTCGCCTTTGCCAAGCAGCCCGGAGGGTTTGAAGAGAAGAATCAAAATCAAAATCGCAAAAGAAATCGCGTCCCGATAATTCGACCAATGGCTGCCGCCCACGAAAGTTTCGACGATGCCAATCACCAGCCCTCCCAGGGCGGCGCCGGGAATGTTGCCGATACCCCCCAGCACCGCTGCCGTAAAAGCTTTCAGCCCAGGCATGATTCCCATCAAGGGATCGATTGAAGGGTACTTCATCGCATAAAGAATCCCGCCCGCCGCCGCCAGGGCCGAGCCTAAACCGAAGGTGAACGAGATGACTACATCGAGGTTGATGCCCATCAGCGCCGCGGCTGGCGCATTGAAGGAGACGGCGCGCATGGCGGTGCCCATTTTGGTTTTCTGAACGATCAGTTCCAAGCCGACTAACAACACGATCGTAACCGCCAGGACAAGGACCTCGTTACTGCTCAGCACGACGGCACCGAGATGGAAGTTCCGGCTATGAACCAGTTCCGGAAAAGTTTTCGGCGAGGCGGTGAATACCATGGGATGCTGGCCGACATATTCTATCAGGAGCGAGACCCCGATGGCAGTGATAAGCACCGCCAATTTGGGCTTATTCCGCAAGGGCCGGTAGGCCAGCCGTTCAATAAGGATACCCAGCATGGCACAGATCAACATGGAAAGCACTAACACCATCAACGCGCAGGCCAGCGAATGAGGCCCGAACACTTGTCCCGCCATGGGGGTCAGATAAAATCCCATGAAGGCGCCCACCATGAAGATATCTCCGTGAGCAAAATTAATGAACCGCAGAACGCCATAAACCATCGTGTAACCCAAGGCAATCAGCGCATAAATCGACCCGAGCGCCAGGCCGTTAATCAATTGCTGAAAAAATTCGCTCAATCAGGTGACCCAGCCCTCAGGGCATTACGGTTTCGACGTACTTAAATTTTCCGTCCTTAACAGTGAGAATGACGGCTGGTTTGGTTGCATTTCTTTTCTCATCCAAGGTGATTTTCCCGGTGACGCCCGGAAAATCTTTCGTAGCCGAAATGGCGTCGCGAAGTTTTGGGCCATCAACAGTTTCGGCCCGTCTCATGGCATCCACCAGCACCCTGGCGGAATCGTAGCCTAAAGCGGCCATGGCGTCGGGGACTTCGTGGTATTTAGCTTGAAACTTTTTGACAAAGTCCTGCACTACAGGCGAGACCTCCTCCGGGGAGAAATGAGTGGAGAAATAGGTTCCTTCGACTTCCGAACCGCCTATTTCGATGAGCTTCGAGGATTCCCAACCGTCTCCCCCAAAAAGGGGCACAATGATGCCGAGTTGCCTGGCCTGCTTGGCGACGAGTCCGACGTCCGTGTAGTAGCCCGGAACCAGGATGGCATCCGGGTTTGCGGCTTTGATCGCGGTGAGTTGACCCTTGAAATCTTTGTCTCCGCCATTATAAACCTGCTCCGCCACAATCTTACCGCCGTTGGCCACGAAGGGGGCATTGAAATCCCGGCTCAAACCGACACTGTAATCGGATTTGGTATCCGTCAGAATTGCAACATTGTTTGCTTTGAGGGTCCGTTTGGCGAAATTCGCCAGCAGCTTTCCCTGGAAGGCGTCAGTGAAGCAAACCCGGAAGATGTAATCGCCCATCTCGGTCAGCTTTACGTTAGTGGAAGCAGGGGAGATCATGGGAATTTTGTTCTGCTGGCAAGTCGGCGCCGCTTCCATGGAGCGGGAGGAAGCAACCTCCCCCAAAACCGCCACCGCACCGTCCCGCGAAATAAGCTTCTTTACGACGGTGGCGGGTTCGCCCTGCTTTGATTGGTCATCTTCGTAAAGCAGTTTGATCTTTTTACCTAGTACACCTCCCGCGTCGTTGACTTCATCAATGGCCAGTTCGGTGCCGTGGTGAGACATCTGGCCGAAAGTGGCCTCTTTGCCGGTGAGAGAGGCGAACTCTCCCACCCGGATTTCGTTCGCCCCTCCGACCGGTTTATTGCACCCGGACAAGACGACGAGGGCGAGGCATTTCACCAGGAGAATGCGCCTGATTTGCGGAGACTTCGTTTTCATAGAATTCGTGCTACGACCGTCGCTGTTAACCGTATGTTCGTTCCGCGTGAACCACCGCGGGGAAGTAGCCTAGAAAGTTTTGGGACGACTTTCAACCTTCAAAGACCTTTATCCTTCCGGCGTGAAATTCGGGTCGAGATCGTTCTTGGGTTGTTTGCCCCGCGAGGTTCTCTGCCCTCTTTTATGCTCTCTTTTATGCTGACAATTGGAGGTGCACGAGCCAAGGTTAAGGCTATGAAAAATAATATCAATGCTCCCGATTTAACAAAACGTCCGCCACGCAGCCCGCGGGTGCGCTTGGGTGGGTACGCGCTGGTGCCGCGAATGCTTGATAAGGGTCGCGCGGCGATCGGGGGAACAAACGGCGAATATAATTATGCCTGTCCGCTTGATCAGCGTTTCCTGGAATTTGCGGGAATTGACCCCGAGGCCCTCAAACAACAGCTCGCGACAGGGAAAGGAGACAAAGAAATTCTGGAATGGATTCAGAGCAACTCCAAAAAGGAACCCAGCCCTCCGGAAATCGAGGCCTGGTCCAGTGAACAAGACCATCGTGCTCCGCACGACGCCGAGACGCGAGAATACTTTCAAAACCTCCTGGCCAAGACTGCTCCCCACCGAAAAGACCTGGCCACGTGGTCGGAGTTGTTGGATGTGGACGATTTCGTCTCATTTGGCGGCAAGGCGTGAGCCGCTTCTTATTTCGGAAGCCATTTCCCGATCATGGCGGAGGCCGCTTCATCACAAGCCTTCTCCGCTTCTGGACCGGCAATGTTCGCTCCGACGACGACCGAGAAACTCCGCTCCGGGGCCAGCCACATGACCACGTACCACATGGTATTGGATCCGTTGTGAGTTAACGCGCTTCCATGCGCCCACCCGCGCTCCACACTAATCCAACCACAGGCATAATCCCCTCCTTCCGGCGGCTGATGCAATTTCCGGAACGTTTCCGCCTTCAGCAGGCCGCCGTTTCCGCGCCCTCGTTGCAGATGGATGATGGTGTAGTGCGCGAGATCGTCCAACGAACAATGAACGGTGCCAGCGGGCCCAATCGAGGGAGGATTGTCCGATTGCACCGCCTTTATCGTTCCTCCATCGATTAGATGCCCCCAGGGTTGGTCCACCTCGGCAGCGGTTCCAGGCACGCCAAAACCGGCCGATTTCATCCCGAGTGGCTCGAACAGTTTCTCCCTCAAAAGTTCCTCCCAGGCGCGTCCAGTAAGCCGTTCCAACATCGCTCCCACGATGGCATAGCCCTGGTTCGAATAAACGAATTTAGCGCCCGGTGCCGAGGCTGGCGGGTGGCTGAGCACGGCCTGAATAAACTCGTAACGCTGCTCCCTTGCGGAGCCTTTCTTTTCCCACGCCCGTTTCCATGCCCCGGCAGGCGGTTGGGTTGGAAATCCACCTCGATGAGTCAATAACTGTTCGACTGTGACTGCCCGATACTGGGTGTTCATGCTATTCTTCATCTCCGGGAAAGCTTCGGCAATCGTGGTGTCCCAGCGTAATGTCCCGGCCTCGATCATTAGTGCCGTTAGAGTCGCGGTCATTGACTTTGTGCAGGAACCGATGTGAAAGAGATCGCTCGTGGTCACCAATGCCGGATTCCCCACCTTGCGTACGCCTGTGGCCGCCCGCTCGCAAATCTTGCTATCTTTGACCACAACGACCGCCAGTGCCGGCAAGTGGTGCTTCTGGCGAAGGGACTCAATTCGCTGGCCCGTGTCGGGAAACGTTGCGGAGACCGCAGGATCGACTTCACCACCGCCTGCGCTCGCGAATGAACCCAGCGCGAAAAGGAACATGAGACGACCTGCATGGGCGCGGGAACACATTGGTCAGTGATGATACGAGAAGCGCCAGGAAGCGGCAAGACGGTTAACAAATCCTCCCCAGTGATTTTGCTTTCCCAATCCGCTCTGTTTGGTGTCCACGCTTTAGCGTGTCTGGCGACCGGCCTGCCGACAAGGATACCCAAAGCAAATCCTTCGCAACCGTTTTTCAGCCTCATTGAGAATTGTCGGGAACCAAGCCCCATCCTGATTCCTCTTATCTATGAAACAGCTATTTGGCGCGAATCCCCGCTGAAGAAAACGAAAGGTACGAACATGTTGACCACACCAAAATCCAAAAATGCCGTTACAAACCCGGATGCAATCTCTCTCACGCATCAGAAACAACCCGCCTCCCGCCTGGGACGGCGCTCTTTTCTTAAACGCGTCGGTTGGGGAGGAACCGCGCTGCTTCCAGCCACGAGTTGGTTGGCCGCCGGGGCGGCCGCCCGCGGTGAGGACGGTGGAGGGGGCGTCGGCCTGACTCGTGGCGATGCCGCCATCCTCAGATTCCTGGCAGCCGCCGAGATTCTGGAAACCGACCTTTGGCAACAATACAATGAGCTAGCGCTGGGGAACGCCGCTTTTCAACAGGCTTTGCAGGTGCTCGACGGGGACATGCCTACCTATGTGAACCAAAATACCCGCAACGAGTTTACCCACCAGAACTTCCTTAATGCCTATCTCATCTCCAAAGGTCAGCGACCCATCAGCCTGGGACACTTCCGCACCCTGCCCAGCAGCCAGGCCTCCGGCGCAAACAAAACCGCCAAACGCCTGACCAATTTGATGAACCTCACCGTTGATACGAGCTGGTATACACGCTATCGCAGCACAGGCAACCCCGACTTTGGGGATACCTTTCCCCAAATTGTCAATCTGGTGAATGTGCCCGCCATCCCGAACGCCGACCTCGCGATCGGAGGGGACGACATCCAACTCATCGCCAATACAGCCGGATTCCACTTCGCCACCGTCGAGCAAGGAGGATCGAGTCTCTACGACTCCTTTATTCCCAAAGCCACCGCTGTCGAGACATTGCGAATCGTGGCGGCCATTGGCGGCACCGAGGTCCAGCACTTCGAGATTTGGCAGGACAAAGCGGGCAATGCCCCCCCGGTGCCAATGGCCACGGGCGCGCTCTTTCCGCAACTCCCCATGGCTCCGAGCCAAACTCCCAATGGGCACGATGTCGCAGACCCGATAGATACCAATCAAGTTATGGCCAGACCCTGCAAGTTTATCAGCGCGAATCTCCCTCTGTGCGCAGTGATTCGCCCAACGTCCACGGCCAAAGCCGGGGCCGTGGCCGCGGCCCATGGTCTGACCAAATCGGGGCTTTTCATGGGACAACGTGAAGCCTTCTTCGAACTGCTGTTCGAGTTGGCAGCGGAAGCGGATGCCGCGATGCGCGGTTTCTGACCGGAGTGCGCCGTCCCCGGCGCAGCGTCAATCCCAATGCGCGCTACGCTTCTAGTCGGCGAACTCGATTGAGTGGACTTATTCGCACGTTGGAATTGGAGCTTCGGTGCCACCGTTTGGTGAATTGGGCGTGTGCCCGCAGATTGGTCGGTTTTATTCACAAAAACAATCAATCCACAAACGGTGGCCTTGGTCCAACTGCCTTGGTACGGCTAGGAGGCCAAGCGTCGCTCTCCAACCGCGCTTAAGGCGAGCGGAGACAGAAGGCGCCGAGCCTCGCGGAAAGCCTTTGGGCGGCGGCGGCTTGCCAGGCTTGCCCGCGCTTTCACGCCCCGGCGCCGACAGAGCGGGAGCGATCTCCACGCATTCCAAACGCTTCGCGGTAATTGCTGGATCCCTTCACCACACGTCCAAAACGATGGACCACTCCTTGTTTGGGCGGGCTCCAACTTGTTCCACGCCCACCCGCCCATCCTGCAAAAGAGCCTTGGCGCAACCCCGTTTTGATCGCGCCTCCCATAAAACTCTCTCAAATGTAATTTATCCCTTGTAGCCCGTGGCAGAGGGGCTAAATTCTTTTGAGCATGGCCGGAAGCGGAAGCACTACAATTCACGATATCGCCAGCGCGCAGGAGTTCCTTCGCGCGTTCCCGGCTTATTCCCGAAATCGCGGGCAACAATTATTTTCTCAGGGAAGCGTGCGCCAATTGCGATGCGAAGATGAGGGGCGGGGTTACACTGCGCAAGTGCAGGCGCAGAAGGTCTTCGCCGTGAGTTTGTTTTATTACGAGGGCGGTTGGGATGCGGAATGCACTTGCACCACCCCGTTCGATTGCGAACACGCTTACGCCGCCATGAGCGCGTTGCTGTCCGGGCACAAGACGCTCCTGCCCCTGGCGGCGAACGAAACGCGCCCACCCAAGGCAAGTGTTCTGGAAAAGCGCGTGTTGGAGAAAATCCAGCGCAAACTGAATCAAGAGGAGCGCCGCCTGCTCCGGAATTTGCAGGAGCTTTACGGGCGGGGCCGCCTCAAAGGCGGCATTGAATCCTGGGAACTGACGCAGTTAGGGTTTCTCGTTTTTGGTTATGGTTGGGGCCGATTGGATTTGTGGCCGTCGTTTCCCAAGGATGATTTTGAGTTCTGGCTTTATCTCGCTCACTCGTTCGCGGAACGCAAAATTGTCATCCCCGATTTCCTCGAGGCCGTCACCGATTTCGAGTCCATCCGAGAGCCGCTGGCGGAAATGAAACGGCGGCGGGATATCCTGCGCTGGCAGGAGCAACTCCAGCAGGCCCGGGGCAAAGGCCTGGCCTCGGGCAAGACCCGCCCTGTGGATTTTCGTTTGGTCATCGGGAGCGAGACATCTCACTTGGAATCGAAACCCACGGGAGAGGGAGCCTTTAAGCCCTTGAAATCTTCCACCTCGCGGCGTTTGCTCGCGGAGTATTTTGCGGGAACTTTGGAAATTGTCCCGGAGGCCTTTTCGTTGTGGCACTCCTTTTCTCAACGCTACCATCACGAGTATCGATTATCGAAATTGAAAAGCCAGTTCCGCTACGACGACCCGGAAGCCAGACAGCTATTAAACCCGTTATTGCGCCTGCCGGGATTGCACGACCGAATCGTCATGGAAACGGGCCAGCCTTTTATCCGGATAGCGGAGCCTTTGCGATGGAATTTGCTCCCTGCGGAAACGGAGAAGGACGATTACCAAGTGCGCCTCGTTCGGTCCGATGGCAGCCCGCCGCCTCCCATCTGGCTTACTCTGCCAGGCCAACCCACGCTCTACGTGTCGAGTGAAGGCATTTACACCGGCCCCCTTCTTTGGGAAGGCGCCCTCGATGCCACGCAGGTCAATTCGATTCCTGCTCCGGCCCTGGAAACACCTGAGGGCCTCGACCTTGTCCTGCGGCTCGGTCTCGACCTTCCCCCCCGCCTTGAACAGCGCGCTGAGAAAGTCAGCTTCGAGGCCACCATCTCCTGCGAACTCAGGCCGGGCAACGGTTATGGCGGCGATGCCGAATTCATCTTCGTGGAGGTCCTGGCGGAAGCGAAAAAGACCAGGGCCAAGGAGATATTCACCGCTGCCGGCTGGGAAGCTGATTCGCGGGGGCGATTGCCTTCAAAAAAACAAACCGAGACCATTTATCTCTATGATCGCAGCGCCCTGGAGCGCATTCCGGCCGCACTCGAACCGCTCGGGCTCAAATGGGATGATTACCGTAAACACTGGAGCATCCGGCTAACCAAAAACCTGCCGCAAACCTTTCTCGGATGGTTGCAATCTCTTCCTGAAAACATCAAAGTGGAATTGGACGCCGAGTTGTCCGCGCTGACGAAGGAGCCAACGCAGGCCACAGTGAAATTGGATTGCACCGAGGCCGGCGTGGATTGGTTTGACCTGAAGGTAGTGCTCAATGTCACAGATACCGAACTGACCCAGGATGAATTGAAGGCGCTGCTGGATGCCCAGGGCCGGTTTGTGCGTCTGGGAAAAAAAGGCTGGCGCCGGCTCCGATTCGATCTCTCCTCCGAGGATGACGAACGGCTGGCGCGGCTGGGCTTGAGCGCGAAAGATTTTTCATCGGAACCCCAGCGTTTGCACGCGCTACAACTGGCCGATAAGACCGCGGCCACTCTGTTGCCCGAACGCCAGGCCGAAGACATCCAGCGGCGCGTTAGTGAATTGAAGACGCGTGTAACTCCTCCAGTGCCAGAAAGCGTGCGCGCTCAGCTTCGCCCCTATCAAGTGGAAGGATTTCATTTCCTGGCCTATCTGACGGCCAATCATTTTGGCGGCATCCTGGCTGATGACATGGGCCTCGGCAAAACTCTGCAAACTCTGACCTGGCTGGCGTGGTTGCGACAACAGCCCGATCAGCCCAAAAAACCAACCCTGGTGGTCTGCCCAAAATCGGTCATGGACACCTGGCTGGGAGAGGCCGAAAAATTCACCCCGAATTTACGGGTGCAGCTTTGGAAAGGAACCGATGGAAGCGGGCTTCGAGCAGCCATTGCCGAAACCGATTTACTGGTGATGAATTACGCGCAACTCCGCGGGCTGGGAGAAGCCATGACCAGCATCGAGTGGCTAACCGCAATTTTGGACGAAGGCCAGTACATTAAGAATCCGGAATCGCAAACCGCGCGGGTGGCTCGCTCGCTGAAAGCAGACTACCGCGTGGCCCTTTCCGGGACGCCGATTGAGAATCGCTTGCTGGATTTATGGAGCCTGATGGCCTTCGCCATGCCGGGCGTGCTCGGCAACCGCGCGCAGTTCGTCAAGCGATTTGACAAGTCCGAAGATCCATTGGCCCACCGGCGGCTGGCGGCGCGGGCAAGGCCTTTTTTGTTGCGCCGAACCAAATCCCAAGTGGCGACGGATTTGCCCGACCGAACCGAGGAAGACCTTTATTGCGAAATGGAAGGCCAGCAAAAAATCCTCTATGTCGCGGAATTCAAGCGCGCCCAGCAAATGCTGCTGAATGTGCAGACACGCAAGGAGTTAAATGAGTTTCGCTTCCATTTCCTGACTTCACTCTTGCGGTTGCGCCAAATTTGCTGCCATCCGGCCCTCTACAGCCCGGAGGCCAGGAATGCCGAGAGCGCCAAGCTCAATGCCTTTACAGAATTAATCGACCCGCTAATGCAGGAAGGGCACAAGGTGCTGGTCTTTTCCCAATTCGTCACCATGCTCGATATTTTGCGCGAAGTGGTGCAAGAGAGAAACTGGCCCCATTTTTATCTGGCGGGCGACACCGAGAATCGCGGGCAGTTGGTGCAGGATTTCCAGAAAAGCTCCGGCGCCGCCGTTTTTTTGATCTCCCTCAAAGCGGGTGGATTTGGATTGAACCTCACCGCCGCCTCTTACGTGGTGCTCTTCGATCCGTGGTGGAACCCGGCGGTGGAAAGCCAGGCCATCGACCGCACTCACCGCATCGGGCAGACGAGCAAGGTCATCGCCTATCGTCTCCTGACCAAAGGAAGCATCGAAGAAAAGATTCGCTCGCTGCAACGCATTAAATCAGCGCTGGTGGCGGATGTGCTGGGTGAGGATAGTTTCGCCGGCAGCCTGTCTCTGGAGGATTTGCAGTTCCTCTTTTCGGATGATCCGCCAGAAAAGCCGGCCGTGGTTTGAGCTCATGCCCCTTTTTCCCCCTGCTTCCTCACTGCGAAAATGGGCTGAGTTTGTTAAGCTTTCGCACACCGTTTTTGCCCTGCCTTTCGCTTTGGCGGCGATGGTGGTGGCAGCGCGCGAAAACCGCGGATGGCCGGGCTGGCGAATATTTGCATCGATCCTGGCGGCGATGGTTTGCGCTCGCACCTGTGCGATGTCCTTCAATAGAATCGTGGATCGGGAATTCGATTTGGCCAATCCCCGCACCGCCTCGCGCCATTTGCCAACGGGCCAGGTGACAGTGGCTGGCGCGTGGACGCTTTGTTTGCTGAGCGGAGGGGGGCTGGTGCTGGCCAGTTGGTTGCTCAACCCTCTTTGCTTCTATCTGTCCCCAGCCGCGCTGGTGGTGATTTGCTTTTATTCGCTGACAAAACGCTTCACTGATTATACGCACCTCTTTCTGGGCATTGCCCTGGCGCTGGCGCCCGTGGGGGCCTGGTTGGCGGTAAAAGGCGCCCGCATTTCCCTGCTCGAGACGGGTTCAATGCTGGTGCTGGCTTTGGCGGTGGTGTGCTGGCTGATCGGTTTCGATATCATTTATGCTCTCCAGGACTACGAATTTGATCGTCGCCGCGGGCTCCATTCATTGGTCGTGGGATGGGGACCGAAAAATGCGCTGGCGGCGGCATTCTTATCCCACATGGTGATGTGGGGTTTGCTCTTCGCCTTCGGCTTGCTGTCCCATTTCCGAGTGGCCTATTTGGCGGGTCTTCTGTTCATCCTCTTGAGTTTATTGCTCGAACATTGGCTGGCGCGCCGTCGCAGTCTCAACTGGATCAACACCGCCTTTTTCCGCCTCAATGCGCTGATTAGTTCTGTGTTTCTAGTCGTGACCTTAGCGGAGGTTATTTTCCAGGGCGGGTTTCGACTTCGATAAGGCAGGCCAGGATGGGCTGCGGAGCTGTTCAGGCAAGCGGATCAGAGTTTCGCGACGAGTTGCTTCTGAACCTCGTGAGTTCACGTGGACGCGCCGAAGTCTGTCTGAGTTTCATCGTAAGACCCGCAGATGTGAAGGCTTTCGTCGAGGTGAATTCTTTTAAAATGTTGACATGCCATTGCAGAAAAGTTAGCAAAGCACATCGGACTGAACTGACGGGTCGAGGCGGTTGCGCGACGTCAAAAATCAATTAATTGCGACAGGAGTAATTATGAAAAGAACTATTCGTTTCATGGGTTGGATGGCAAGTTTCTCTGGGCTGGTCCTGTTCTCTACGGACTCAGTTTTCGGCCAGAACACTGCCTTCTACGTCAAGGGCGCCATCGGGCCAGCCTTTACCGAGAACACCAGTCTGAGGGAATTTCCGGTCATCGGACCGTTGTCCGGGGTTAAAGTGAAGTTTGATCCTGGCATTCAATTTCGCTTTGCCGCGGGCTATCAAATCACTGATTGGCTGGCGACCGAGCTGGAAAGTGGAGTCACCTACAATAACATCAAATCGATCACTGCCGCTGATCAAGCGGATGGAAGCCTTGCCAATGTGCCGATTCTGGCCAATCTCGTGGTGCAATGCCCCAGATCCCACCGGTTCGTGCCCTATCTGGGCGGGGGACTCGGCGGCTCCACGGCCATCCTGCGTGCTCATGATCTCGTGCTAAACGGCGTCGTCTTGTCAGGCGCCCAATCCGATGCCGTCTTCGCCTACCACGGATTTGCAGGTATTCGCTACAATATCAATGATCGCATGGGCGTGAGTATCGCTTATCGCTACTTCGGCACGACTGCCCCGGCGTGGGATGCGGATGTAGAAGGGGGCGGGACAGGTAAAACACGTTTTGGAGATAATAAAACACATTCGGTAACCGCCGCGTTCACCTTCAACTTTTAGCGTTTAAGCCTGCCTGCAGCGACCCCTCCGCAAGACAATTCAGCGGGTGCAATAGAATAGTCGAGCTGGCAGAAAAATACTGAGCCTATGGCTATCCTGCTGCACATTGCTGAAGACCGGCTCCAGGTAATAGAGCGCGGCGTCTGAGAGTTGATAAACCAGAAATGCCCCCTGCGGCTGCAACACGGCCTCTGTTTTCCGAACCACAAGGCGGCAGAGTTCTTTAGGCAACGTCTTGAAGGGAAGGCCGGAAATAACATAATCAGCGGCCGGATGACCCAAGCGCTCGAGTTGGACATCCACATCGGCGGCGGAACTGTGAATGACTTGCAGCCTGGGATCCTGAACGGAACTTTTTAGGAACTGGACGAAATCGCCATTAATCTCCAGAGCAATTAGATGAGCGTCAGGCCGCATTTTGCGGAGAATTTCCGTAGTAAAGGTGCCAATTCCAGGTCCGTACTCCACAATGACGCGCGCGCGTTTCCAATCCACTTTTTTGAGCATTTGAGTTACCACAAAAGGGGAACTGGGAAGCATCCACCCCACCAGCTTTGGATATTTTAAAAAGTTTCGAGCAAACAGGACCGTCTGGGCGAATGGAGATCGTATTTTTTGCTGCATCAATTTTATTCCCGTTCTGAATTCCCTCAGGCCGTCTAACCGAACCCTTTCGCGAGAAGCCTGGGGATTTCTACCCGATGGGCTTATCCGGTTCAAGCCCGCAGTTGATTCACAAACGCCACCTTGGGTCAACCGAAGGCGAGCTCGAGTTAAGAAGACCTGGTTTTTGGTCTCACACCCCTATCATCACCATCGCCACCGGCAAAAACGATTCCATTTGGACGTTGAAGCCATCTTCGGTTTGGATTAGTTTTTAATCGCTATGGGAAAATCAAAAACAGCGGCAACGGGGCGCGGTTACCTCGGTGAGATCATGGTTCACAGAATCTCAGGGGCAGTGGGCGTCGTGGACAGCATTGTCGAGGCGCAGGCGGGCTGGCCGCCCGAAATCACCTTGAAGCTAAAGGATGGCTCGATCAAAAAAGGCAAGCTCAGTGATTTCAAAGAAGCCAGCGGGGAACAGAAGAAAGATTTCCCGACCGCCGCAGCCTCTGGGGGTGACTCTGGCTCATAAGGCGGCTTGAGACCGGACCCGCGACGAGACTTTCAGGCTGGCCACGGGACCGTTGTTCCAACCGCACAGGTTGGCAAATCGCTCGGAACGTTCAGCCACCACGCGGCTGATGCGGCCGGTCAGCGCCTGAGTAGGAGCGTTCCACAAGGCGTAGAACTCGAAATCGGTCGGATTACGCTTATACCGAAGCTTGAACTTGTCCACTCGTTGTTCGAGAATTTTTAATGTGACCTGCCGGGCCACGTTTGGGTCCCGGTAGCTGGTGGAGCTCGTCACTGAGCGCCATTCGGCCTTTAGAATTTGGTAGCGGCTAATCTCCCCCGCTCGGCCCACCATAGCATCGTTATTGCCTGTTTCAAAGCTCGACAATGCGCTCAGGCGATCCATCCCGAAGGAGGTCATCGGAGCGAAAACGAGCGCCAACATTAATTTCACATGTCCAAGTTGCACAATGCTTAAACCATCGGTTCACCCTCCCATCCAATAGATTCGTAAACCTACGAGACGGCATCTAGGGGATTCCCCTATTTTCATCGAGCGATTAAATGGGGGCCGGGTTTGGTCGGCTGCTCTATCCAAGGGCTAATCCGAATACGATTCACTCCTGAGGCCGGGCGGGTGTCCGCCACGATTCATCGAATTTGTGCTTGGAATTGTGAATTCTTGCCCGCGTTATTTGGAAAGACCTGACCCGGCCCAAGGAGCTTTCCGGGAGAACTCCAGAAAAGGCGCCTAAGCCCGGAGTTGGCCATTGGCGTAAGCGAACGCCCAATCCAATTACGCCAAACTACGTCCGAACATTCGGCGGTGAAGTTCACTGATCACTACGGAAAATGACTTGGAAGATCGGGGATTACCGATCTCAAATTCTCGGGGCATCCGTAGGGCCAAGGGGAGTAATTGGCCCTAGCCGAATATCATCCTCAGCGCTTCCAGGGCGAAGGATGATCTGAGCCGCCGAGATGCCATGTTGTTCGCAGAACTCGATAGCGCTCAATGCTGTGCCGAACGTGCGCGCTTCGGTTTCATCGCGGACCCAGGTGTCCAAGCCCTTAAAGAAAAGGCCACTCCCAGTATGCTGGAGAAGTATCTTCATGTGCTTGGTTCAAAAATGACACGCCCCTTTTCAATTGCAAGCACAATTCACAATTCGCAGTGCTCGAAAAACTCACAAAAATCTCAGTGCCTCCAGGCCCTCTCTCTCCTTAAGACCGCGCTTTAGCCTCGACGAATGCGAACTCTCCACACGCTCGACGATCACCTCGCTGAATGGCGTGTCGCGGGGTGTTGATGAAAATCAGTTCCATCGCACCCGAAATGGTGAAGTATTCGGGTTACGGCTCGACTTCGTCAGCAGCCTTGCTTTCGGCTTGGCCGATTAGCAGATCGATGGCTTTTTCCAACTGGGGATCCCGCTCCGCCAGCCAATCGTCCGGGGACATTGGGACCTGGACATCAGGTTGCTCCCCGATGTTTTCCTCGTTCGTCCCATCAAGACGGAAGGCGCCGCTTTGCGGCATGCGGGCGCTGGTGCCATCGACCAGCCTAAGCGCATCGGTCCAGATGACATACCCGGGGGTCGGCATGCCGACGAGTTTTGCGAGCCCGCGGGCGCGCATGGCGTCTGGGAATATCTCCGCATTGGAATAGCTGTGCTCGTTCATGATCACGACAATCTTTTTGTCCCAGGCATGATACGGGGTGGGCTCAGGGCGAGTATCGCGAGGGCGCACGTACCCGTGGGGTTTTCGATCCAGCCACTCAATCAAGGTGTCGGCGATATTCCCGCCCGAGTTGAAGCGCACATCGATGACCATCGCTTCTTTGCCCACCATGTATTCGTAGGCTTCCCGCTCGAACTGGGTTTGGTTGTTGTAGCCCATGGCCGAGATATGCAGGTAGCCGATCTTGTTGCCGCTTTTTTCTTCCACGTAACTGCGCAGGCGATCAATGCGGTTTCGATAATTCAAATCGGTCCATTCATCCTGCGTCAGCACCTTGTATCTCACGGCGCGCGCATCTTGTTTTTCCGGCTTCGAGTTGACCAGGAATTCAAACTCCCGATCCTGTTTGTCATTGATGAACTGATAAAGATTTTCATCCAGGCTCACATCCTTGCCATTGATGGCCAGGATGTAATCCCCCTCATTGATCTTGGTTTTAGCGTACCAACCCGGGGCACCGACGGGCACCTTGGCGACACGGATGCCCGGTCCCGGATAACCGTAATCGAAGGTAAAGCCAAGTTGCGGAGTGACAGGGGAGGAAGTTCCATTGGGCGCCGGTGTAACTTCGGAGTGGGAACACTCCAGCTCCCCCACCATCATTTGCAGCAGTGAAGCAAACTCTTCATTGGTTTCGACCGCATCAAGCATCGGCTCAATTTTGTTGCGGATGGCCACCCAATCGCGCCCATGAAAATTCGGATCATAAAAGCCCCGATGATAGGAACGCCAGAATTGCATGAAGGCCGCCCGCCGTTCCGCTCGCACATCGCGCTCCCATTCCGCGGTGAACGAGACCTTTTCCGAGCCCTTGCTCTCGATGTTCATGGTATAGATCTCCCCGTTCTGAATGTAGAAAGCCTTTTTGCCGGCTTTGCCGACGCGTAATGAGGACTTGCCCCCCCCCGTGGTCAGACGCTTGGTCTCTTTGCCATCGTACGGCACCGACCAAATATCGCCTTCGGAAACGAACAAGATCAACCCTTCACCGGTCACGGTCAGGTCGGCTTGGGGACTCTGGGACGTGACCTTGCGGATGCGCCGCGAAATATTTTCGAAGTCGATCGTGACCGTGACGGAATTGGTCGGCTTTTCAAATTTGAAATCGGTGTCGGTGGTGCGAATCGGTTCGCCAATCAAAGGCAGAGCGTAGAGGCCCTCTCCGTCACGATCGCTCTGGAAAAAAAGATACTTCCCGTCCGGCGACCAGGTTGGTTGTCCGTGATGGGCGTAAAGATGAGTGACGTTCACCGGTTCCCCGCCCTTCGCTGGAACGATCCAGATGTTCCAGGCTCGGCTTTCCCCGCGATTGGAGTAAGCAATCCATTTCAGATCGGGCGACCACGCGAAATCACCCCCGCCGATTCCTCGCCATTGGGGACCCGGGACTTTCACAATGCGCCGCGATTCGCCAGTGGAAAGGGTCCAAACGTAAAGGCCGCCCTCTGTGCCAGAGACCCAAAACCCAAGCTGCTTGCCATCAGGGGACACACGAACCCCGGTGACATCTTCATCGCGATCCCAAAGAGGCTGCACTTTGAGGGATTCAACATCCATCTCGTAAAGCCGGGTATTAAATTCCCGGTCCGACGTGAAAAAGAGCTTTTTGCCGTCCGGAGACCAGGAAAAATCCGAATCGTCCCCCACCCAGTCCGTCAAACGTCGGGCGAACTCGCTCCCTCGTCCAGCCACTCCCTTAGGCTTGTCAATTAGCACCGTCCAAATGTCACCCCGGAGGCCAAAAGCGAACTTCTTTCCATCAGGTGAAGGCTCCGCTTCGGTCACGCCCGAAGTCAGCTTTTCGCGGCGGCGAGTCGTCTGTTTTTCGTCAGCGGCCACTACCAGTTTTATTTTGGCGGCCTTACGGCGGCCCTCCTTGAGCAGCCAGAGATCACTCCCATACTCGAAAGCGATGTCGCCGGACTTGGCGGCCACGCTGGGATAGCGCACCGCCCCGCCGGTGAAAGTCGTGAGTTGTTTCCCTTTGCCTTCCAGATCGAATACCCACAGGTTCGGCGTCCGCTTAGGATTATCCAAGAATCTGGGAATCGCGCTGTCGATGGTACTCACGGACGGAGTCAATTCACCCACCGTCACCGTCAGCAAATGTTTGTTATCAGGCAGGAAGCGCGTCCAGAGATGTTGGAAACCGTCGCTCGTGAGAGGGTGGCGGGTTTTGCTGCTGCTGGAAACATCCAGCAGCCAGACTTGCGCCGCCGCCGAGCCGTGATAGCGCGGTCGCGTCCAGTGGAATCCGTAACGACCATAAACGACCGATTTGCCGTCCGGCGAGTAATTGGGATAATTAATGGGCGCATAGTCTTCACAAAGCACTTCAGAACGGAGAGTCTTCACGTCCAGGGCGTAGAGGGTGTAATTGGCCGTGTCCCGCCTGCTCGAAAAAAGAAGCTCCTTGCCGTCAGAACTCCAGCCAAAGGGAATCTCAGACCCTGAAGCATAGGTGAGTTGACGGGCTGCGCCTCCTGCCGCCGGGATGGCAAAAATGTCCCAATTGCCATTGCGCTTGCTGGCAAAAGCGATCCATTTTCCATCTGGGGAAAAGAGAGGAAAAGCATCCGTCTCGATATGCGAGGTGAGCGGAGTGGCGCGCCCGCCTTTGACAGGCGCAATCCAAATATCACCCCGGTAAACGAAGGCCAGATCCTTGCCATCCGGGCTCAGGGCCGGCATGCGCGCCCCCACCACCGGTTCCTGAGTCGGCGGACTGAGTTGGGCGAAAAGCTCCGCGCCTCCAGAAGCGAGAAGAAGGCCGGCCAGACCAAGCTTGCTTACTCCAGGTTTAATCTCGATCAACTTAAAGAAATTCATGTTCTCCCCACTCTATAAGGCTTAATCGAGGAGAAGGAAAGGTTTCTGTTGCGAACCAATCTAAGCCCACCACGCGCGATGGGCATAGAATGCAGAGAGAAATCGTGAAAGCGGGAAGCCCCATCTTCCGGGAATGCGACGACCCCTGCCCCAGCAACTCCACAGCAATCTCACTCCGAAGGGCGAACGTTCTCTGCGTTTCACTCAACCCGTCCCTGCTTCAATCTGCGTCCATCTGAATTATCTGCGGTTAAAATCACTTGTCAGAATTCGTCTTAATTCGTGTCGGAAACCCTTGATAAGCTCCCCCAAACCAGTCAGAAATGGAATGGTTGAAAACCGTCGCCTCATCTTTTAAATTCTGGAGTCACGGGATCGCAGTGCTGATGGGCCCCCTTATGCTCGCTGGTTGCACCTCCCACGCCGAAGTGAGGAGCCCCAAAAAGCCGGTCACCAACCAGTATCACGGCGTTAAGGTCCAGGACGATTATCAGTGGCTGGAGAACGGGGCTGACGAGGCGGTCCGCAAGTGGAGCGCCGCGCAAAATCAACAAGCCCGTGGCATGCTCGACAGACTACCGGCCCGCGCCTTTCTCCAGGAACGCCTGCAGAGGCTCTTCGCCGAAACTTCTCCCAATTATTTTGACTTGTCCTGGCGCAAAGGGAAATTGTTCCTGCTCAAGTTCCAGCCTCCCGCCCAGCAGCCCATCTTGATGTCGCTCAAATCAGCCGATGACTTAAAGTCCGCGCAAGTCATCCTCGATCCGAATGAGTTGGGGGCCAAGGGCTCTACGACAATCGATTGGTATGTTCCTTCGCTGGACGGACAATTGGTCGCAGTGTCCCTCTCGGGAAATGGAAGTGAGGAGGGGACTCTGTACGTCTATGAAACGGCTACCGGCCAGAAGCGCCCTGAAGCGATTCCGCGGGTGCAATTTCCAACGGCCGGCGGCAGCGCCGCTTGGAACGCAGATGGGTCAGGCTTTTTTTATACGCGCTACCCGCAGCAAGGAGAACGTTCAGATCAAGACCTCAACTTTTATCAACAGGTTTATTTTCATAAATTGGGCGCCCCGCCTGAACAGGACAGTTACGAGTTCGGGAAAGACCTGCCCCGCATCGCCGAAATTCAACTTCAAGCCAGTCCCGATGGCCGCCACTTGCTCGCCACGGTGGCCAATGGCGACGGCGGCGATTACGCGCATTACCTGCGCGATGCCATGGGCCAGTGGAAACAAGTCACCCGTTTTGAGGATCACGCCAAGCAGGCCGAGTTCGGGCGCGATCCGCTCTATATTGAATGGGGCAAAGACGAAGCCTTGTACCTTCGCTCAACGTTGGACGCCCCCAAAGGAAAAATTCTGCGCGTGCCCTTAGCTCATCCCGAGTTGGCAAATGCAACGACGGTTCTTCCCGAAGGCACGAACGTTATCCAGGACTTCAAACCCACGGCAAGCGGCCTGTGCGTAGTTCTCCTCAAGGGAGGCCCCTCGGAGGTCGTCTTTCTCGATGATATCGAAAAGTCCGCGCGCAAATTCAGTGGGGGCTCGAGCCGGACCGCGTCGGGCAGCCGGCCCAGTCGCGATCCCAACCTCAGAACATCTTCCGCCGTGCAACAATTGCTCGCCACCCGGGGTGATGAGGTTCTGGTACGGACGGAGGCTTATACCGAACCCTTCACCTGGTGGCGCTACGATGCGCACAAAGATAAAGAGCGAATCGATCCCACCCCGCTGGCCGGCGCTACACCCATTTCCTTCGATGACGTGGAAGTGATCCGCGCCACTGCAAAATCGAAGGATGGCACGTCCGTGCCGTTGAATATCATTCGGAAAAAAGGCGCGCGTCTGGACGGCGAGCACCCCACCGTTCTGACGGGCTACGGTGGTTATGGCATCAGCCAGGTCCCCTCCTTTGATTTCACCCGCCATGTCTGGCTGGATCAGGGCGGCGTGATCGCCATCGCAAATCTTCGCGGCGGCGGCGAGTTCGGCGAGGATTGGCACAAAGGGGGGAACCTGACGAACAAACAAAACGTATTCGACGATTTCGCCGCTTGCGCGGAATTCCTTATTCGCTCGAATTACACTAAGCCCGCCAAACTCGCTCTCGAAGGCGGCAGCAATGGGGGATTGTTGATGGGCGCGATGATGACGCAGCATCCGGAGCTGATGCAGGCGGTGGTGTCGCATGTTGGCATCTACGACATGCTGCGCGTCGAGCTGGACCCGAACGGCGCGTTCAACGTGACGGAGTTCGGGTCGGTGAAAGTTCCCGAGCAATTTCAAGCATTGTATGCCTATTCACCCTACCACCACGTAAAAAATAAATCCGCATACCCGGCGGTGCTGATGATGACCGGCGAGAATGATGGAAGAGTCAACCCCGCGCATTCCCGCAAAATGACGGCGCGGTTGCAGGCGGCCACAAGCTCAAAACGCCCGGTGCTGCTGCGGACCAGTTCCAGCAGCGGACACGGCATTGGCACCGCCCTGGACGAACGAATCCAGGAACTGGCGGATGTTTATTCCTTTTTGATCGCGCAGCTGGGAATCGATTATACTCTGGTGGACCGCGGACCATGGAGTGGCGCAGTAACGCCCACTTCGGTATTAGTCAAAGCGAAGCTGCCCTACGAAGGAATGGCGGCCCGCCTGGCTGTCAGCCGGAATCCGCTGCTCACCCGCCTGCTCTATGCGCCACCGGTTCAGGCCGAGACCAACCACTATGACATCGTTTCGTTCAATTTGGAGAGCTTGCAGCCTGACACGCACTACTATTACGCGCTGGAAATTAACGGCCGGCTGGATCGAGCCTCACGCGGGGAGTTCAGCACCTTCCCCACACCCGGACCAGCCTCATTCCAGTTTGCTTTTGCTTCCTGCGCTCATACTGCTTCCACCAACGAGGTCTTTGATCGAATTCGCGAGCACCATCCGCTTTTTTACATGAACATGGGCGATTTTCATTACCTGGACATCCAGACAAATAATCGAGCGCGCTTCCGGGCGGGTTATGACACCGTGCTGGCCTCCCCTCAACAAGCGGAGTTGTATCGTCACGTGCCCTTCGTTTACATGTGGGACGATCATGATTTCGGCGGCAACAATACCGATCACAAATCCAAATCGCGCGTCGCCTCGCGTCTGAGTTATCAGGAATATGTGCCCCATTATCCGCTGGCCTTTGGCGAGGGCGACATCCCCATTTCGCAAACATTCGTGGTCGGCCGAGTGAAGTTTATCCTCACCGATTTGCGCTCCGAGCGAGACGAGGCGAAGCAAAAGGACAACGCCAAAAAATCGATGTTGGGCAGGAAACAAAAAGAGTGGTTTAAAAATGAGTTGCTCGCCGCCAACGGCGCCTACCCCCTCATTTGCTGGGTGAGTTCTGTCCCATGGATTGGCGAAGCCGGCAAGAGTCCCTACCGCCGCGTCTCCACCAATGCCTTCGGGTGGATGCACCATAACAATCTGATCGAGACCCCCATTAACCGGACGAACCGATTCCGGCCTCCCCCCGACGAGGACCATTGGAGCGTCTTCAGCGCAGAGCGGCGCGAGATTGCCGATTTCGTCAAGTCCAACCATATCCACGGCCTGTGCATCTTGCATGGGGATTCGCACATGCTCGCCGCCGATGACGGAACCCACTCCGATTACGCCACCGATGGAGGCGCCCCCATCCCGGTGATGTGCGCGGCCCCACTCGATCAAACCTCCTCGCTCAAGGGTGGTCCTTACAGTGAAGGCGTGTATCGCGTCCGAAATGGCGAAGGTTGTTTTGGCCTGCTGAGCGTGACTGACAAGGGTGACAGAATCGATGTATTCTACAGTGGGCGCAACAACCGGAATGAAGAAAAGATGACGCTGAGGTTTCACGTGAGGGCTGACAAAACGATTACCCGGAAGTAAAGTATGAAAATACACTTTGCGTGGGCGGTTCAAGCTCTCGTCTTGGCTGTCCTCGTCCACTTCACTCCCGTTAGCTATGGCCAGGAACCGGACAACGCTTCTAAACTGGAGGGCATTTGGAAGTGGACTTTCACCATGCCGGACGGCAGCCAAGTCATGCCCCGCCTCGAGCTCAAATTGATGGAAGACGGTGAGTTGGCGGGCAGCACCCGCATCCGCGCGGGCACCGAAGCCCCCATTACCAATTTAACGGTTCACGGAAATGAAGTGAGTTTCCAAGTCAGGCGCGAGCGCGATGGACGAGAGGTTGTGACGCGCTATGCAGGGATTTTTAACAGCAACACCATCCACGGAAAAATGGTCTCCAATTGGAACGGCGAAGACCAAACCTATGAGTGGGACGCACGGCGCCTGGCGGGCGTGGGTGGGGTCTGGAAATGGAGTGTGGCCTTCGGAGGCGGGGGGTTCAGGGCCGAATCGACGCTGACGCTCAAACAGGAAGGGGAAAGGCTCACTGGCAAGCTCAGCGCCACGCGCGCCGGCGAATCCGAAATCAAGAAGGGAAGATTCAAAAGTGGGCACATCTCCTTTGAAACGGAGAGGGAACGCGACGGCGAGACTTTCACCAACCGATACTCGGGCAAGCTGTCCGGCGATAAAATCCTGGGCCACATGGAACTGAACTTTTTTGGCCAACCTCGCACCAACAAATGGGAGGCTACCCGGATGGATTAATAAGGAGGCTTTCTGCCCGAGGCGGCCAAGGCCGTGCGACTGGTGAAGCTGCCCTGACCGCGAAATACGCCCTTATTCATCCCTGATCCCTGCAAAATAGAGCCGCCGCCGTTTGGGATTGACGAAGGCCGAGTTGTGGGTAATGACAAGCGCTTCAGGGTGCTCTGTGGAACCAATGCATGAATTTCGGATATTTTATCTTTTGGCGCTTATTCCAACTCGCCTTCGCTGCTTATTTTCGATGGCGCAAGTATAACCCCGAAAGAGTGCCCCTGGAGGGGCCCGTCATCCTCGCCGCTAATCATGCCAGCGTTCTGGATCCTCCTCTGATCGGGGCCGCCCTGACGCGAGGTTTGAATTATCTGGGGCGCGATACCCTGTTCTCAGTACCCGTGCTCGGGTCACTGCTTCGCTTGTGGGATGTGGTGCCGGTGGAGCGCGAAGGCGGTGGAGCCCGTGGGTTGAGGGCGATTCTGGATCGGCTGCTTCACGGGGGAGCGATTCTTCTCTTCCCGGAAGGCACCCGCACGCCCGATGGCCACTTGCAGCCGAGCCGTTCCGGAATCGGTTTGGTGGTAGTTAAGTCGAGCGCTCCCGTCGTACCGGCGCGCGTTTTTGGAACTTTTGAAGCGTTTGGCCGAAAGGCCCTGTTCCCGCGCCCGCGCCGTGTGATGGTAAAATTTGGGAGACAAATGGAGTTCCAGGAGCTGCGCGCAGAGGCGCAAACTGCCTCCAATCAACGGCGCAAACAAATCTATCAGGAAATCGCGGATCAGGTTATGGGAGCCATTGCAAGGTTGGAGCCAATGGAGGAGAAAGGATGAACTGCTGCGCCTCGGCCGGAAAATCGACTCCCCACCCTGCCCTCTCCTCGATCGAGAAGGAGAGGGGGCCCGGCGGCGGCATCGGAACCAATGCTTTCCCCGATACTTCGGGGAGTTCTCTCGTCCTGCATTTACTCATGTGAAAAACCGATTTTCACGTTGGAATTCTTCCCCCATGGCTTAGAATCTTCTGCAGCATGGGACAAAACGCGCGGCCGGATTTGAAGAAGCCTTCGAGGCCGATCCTAACATCTGTCTGGCTCCTCGTCCTCTCGCTGGCTGGGACCGGCTGCACCACTAACTTTCACGGCCGAGGCATTCAATACCAAATCCAACCGCAATACACAGTGGAGGATCCTCAATTCCTGCGCTCCATGGGGCAACTTCTGGGCCCCCCCATCGTGGGGGGCAACCGAATCACCGGGCTAGTCAACGGAGACCAGATTTTTCCCGCGATGCTGGAAGCAATCCGCGGCGCCAGGAAGTCTATAAACCTGGAAACTTACATTTACTGGTCCGGGGAAGTGGGCCAGCGCTTCGCTGAGGCTCTTGCAGAGCGAGCCCAGGCAGGCGTGCAGGTCCATGTTTTGCTCGATCGGATTGGGTCCAGAAGATTGGATTCCCAATGCCTGAAGGTCTTGCAGGCCGGCGGCGTTGACGTCAGGCGCTACAACCCGCTGGTTTGGTATAACCTGGCGCGCATCAACCACCGCGACCATCGGAAGCTCCTGATCGTGGATGGGAGACTCGGATTTATCGGCGGGGCGGGCTTGGCGGATATCTGGCTGGGTAATGCGGAATCACCAAATCGTTGGCGCGATTCCCACTTCCGCCTGGAAGGTCCAGCGGTTGCGCAAATGCAGGCGGCGTTCATGGATAATTGGGTGAAAACCAGCGCGAGGGTCTTGGATGGCGAGTGCTTTTTCCCGGAACTCAAACCGGTGGGAAACGATTACGCGCAAGTTTTCAAAAGCTCTCCCCGCGAGGGAACGGAAAGCATCCGTTTGATGTACCTGTTGTCCATTGCCGCCGCCCGGAAGAATATTCGATTGTCGGCGCCGTATTTTATTCCTGGCAAGCTCATCACTCAACAGTTGCTCGAAGCTTGTAAACGCGGGGTAAAAGTTGAAATCATCGTGCCAGGTTCGCAAACCGATTCCGCCCTGGTCCGGCACGCCTCCCGCTCCAAATGGGGGCCTCTGTTCAAGGCAGGCGTAAAAATTTACGAGTACCAGCCCACCATGTATCATTGCAAATTAATGATCGTGGATGATGTCTGGGTTTCGGTGGGGTCGGCTAACATTGATGGCCGTTCTTTTCGGCTCAACGACGAGGCAAATTTGAACGTGCTCGCAGCCGGCTTTGCGGGGGAGCAGACCCGGATTTTCGAGGAGGATAAAAAGCAAGCGCGCGAAGTGAGTGTTCAGGAATGGAAGAATCGCTCGCTGGGCACAAAGCTAATGGAGATGCTGGCCTCACCCTTTAAGTCCCATCTTTGAAAATGTCAGTGTGGCTAAAACTCCTCTCCACGATACTGCGCCGGTGAATGCAGTTTTCCAACGGGCTGCCAGCAGCGGACTCAACTTTTCAGCCACAGTAACGATAAGAATCGTATGAAGCAGCCGCTATCGCTTGAGCCACGTTTGAAAGCATTTCAATGGGAAGACCTGGCGAACGTGCATATAGATCTTAACTACTGCCGCCATCGTTACATTCAAGCCATCAATGAAAATCTTTCCACCAACGCAATTCAGAGCCTCGAGGCTTTGGACCAATTGGCCAAGGTGGATGATCTTCTCAAAGCAGCCGGCGATAAGCTGGAGAACGCCAAAGCCATCCTTTTCGATTTCTGCTACGACAGCGAAGCTAACGTTTGAAGTTCCTCTCTGTTTCTGTTTAGTCTTGGGGACATGGATCTCCCGAAGCCAGCCGTCGAGCGCGCGCCGGAAGCGGCGGGCCAAGCGGATTACCTCTACGCTCTGCTGGCCAGTTTCCTGGGATGGACGCTCGACGCGTTCGACTTTTTTATCGTGGTCTTCGTGGTCTCGGATTTAGCGGCAGAATTTCATACTTCTATTCCGGCCATCTCAGCCACTATTTTCGCCACCCTCGCCTGCCGGCCAATCGGAGCCCTGATTTTCGGCTTGTTAGCTGACCGTTATGGGCGGCGATTGCCGCTGATGATTGATTTGGTTTTTTATTCCGTCATCGAAGTGCTTTCCGGATTCGCCACCAATTACACAACTTTTTTCGTTTTGCGCGCCCTCTTCGGTGTCGGCATGGGCGGTGAATGGGGCGTAGGCGCGTCCTTAGCGATGGAAAAAGTTCCACCGCGATGGCGGGGGGTCCTCTCCGGTGTTTTGCAGGAAGGCTACGCCGTGGGTTATCTGCTGGCGGCTTGCTGCTATTTTTTCGTATTCCCCCGATGGGGATGGCGCCCCATGTTTTTCATCGGCGGCCTCCCTGCCCTCTTAGCCCTGTTCGTCCGGTTTAAGGTTAAGGAATCAGCGGTTTGGGAAAAGTCGCGCTCGGAAAACTGGGGCAGCCTGGGGCGGGGAATCCTTCATCATTGGAAGCTCTTTTTGTATCTGACCGCATTGATGATGATGATGAATTTTATTTCCCACGGCACGCAGGATATGTATCCCACTTTTTTAAAGGAGCAGCGAGGCTTCGCTCCGAAAACGGTTGCTGTAATCGCCATTATCTACAACATCGGAGCTTTGGCAGGAGGCATTGTTTTTGGAGCCTTCTCCGATCGAATGGGGCGCCGCCGCGGGATGATGTTAGCCTTGTTCATGGCTCTGCTCCTCATTCCGCTTTGGGCCTATGCGCCCACTATGTCGCTGCTCATCGTCGGCGTTTTTCTGATGCAGTTCATGGTGCAGGGAGCCTGGGGGGTGATACCGGCGCACATTTCAGAGCTCTCGCCGGATTCTGTGCGAGGGTTCCTGCCAGGGTTTGCCTATCAATGCGGAGTCCTGCTGGCGGGCAGTGTCGGCTACATCGAAGCAGTCTTTGCTAAAACCATGAAATACTCCACCGCCATGGCCATGACTGCGTTGACGGTTTTCGTCCTTGGCATCGTGGTGATTGCCGTGGGAAAAGAGAAACGCGGGATCGCTTTCGCGGAGGAATAAGCTGCCTGTGTGGATCCGAAACGGCCCTCCCCTATTGGACCTTGGTCAGGAAATCGGCTCCTCACACCGCCCTCTCCTCGATCGAGGAGGAGAGGGCCAGGAAAATGCGGGAGGGGCCGCTGCAGGATTCAATGCGGGGATTTCCGTTCCGAGAATTCTCTCTGAACTTGCAATTGAAAATCTGCGGCTGCCTTGCCTTTACACGTCGTAATAGAGAAAGAATTCGTAGGGATGCGGACGCAGGCGCAAGGCATCGTGCTCCTTGCGTTTGTGGCTCACCCACATCTCGAGAAAGTCCTTCGTGAACACGTCGCCTTTCAACAGGAAATCGTGGTCGCCTTCCAGATAGTCCAGCGCTTCACCCAGGCTGCCCGCCACGTTGGGCACTTTCTTCAGCTCTTCGGGCGGCAGTTCGTAGATATTTTTGTCCAGCGGCTCTCCCGGATCAATCTTGTTCTGGACGCCGTCCAAACCTGCCAGGAGCATCGCCGCAAAAGCCAGATAAGGATTGGCCGCCGGATCGGGCGGCCGATACTCAATGCGCTTGCTCTTGGGATTCTCGCTGTAGGTGGGGATGCGAATGGCGGCCGAACGGTTGCGGGAACTGTAAGCGAGGTTGACGGGCGCTTCATAACCCGGCACCAGCCGCTTGTAACTGTTCGTAGTAGGGTTGCATATAGCGCACAGGGCCTTGGCATGCTTCAACAGCCCCCCGATGTAATAGAGGGCCATCTGCGACAAGCCCGCGTACTCATTGCCGGCAAACAGCGGCTTGCCCTTCTTCCAGAGGCTTTGATGAGTGTGCATGCCGCTGCCGTTGTCGCCGAAGAGCGGCTTTGGCATGAAGGTGGCCGTCTTGCCGTGCTTCTTGGCCACGTTTTTAATCACATATTTATAGACCATCATGGCATCGGCGCTCCTGACCAGCGTGTCAAAGCGGTAGTCAATTTCCGCCTGGCCGGCCGTCGCCACCTCGTGGTGCTGACGCTCGATTTTAACTCCCAATTGCTCGATGATTAAGCACATCTCTGTGCGAATATCCTGCTGGGTATCGGCGGGCGCCACCGGGAAGTAACCTTCCTTGTGCCGGATTTTGTAGCCCAGGTTGGGCATCTCATCACGACCGGTGTTCCAAACCGCCTCCTCCGAGTCCACGCTGTAAAAGGTGCCGTTGGATTTGCTGTCAAACTGAACATTGTCAAAAATGAAGAACTCCGCCTCGGGACCAAACACCGCCGCATCGGCTAGGCCCGTGCTGGCCAAATACTTTTCCGCGTGGGCGGCAATGGCCCGGGGGTCGCGGTTGTAAGCCTCGCGGGTGCCGGTTTCCGCGATGGTGCAAGTCAGGGACAAAGTAGGCACGGCGCAGAAGGGGTCGATAAACGCGCTGGCCGGGTCGGGCATGGCCAGCATGTCCGAAGCTTCAATGGATTTCCATCCCCGGATGGAAGAACCGTCGAAGCCTAGTCCTTCCGAGAAGATCTCTTCGCTCAGTTCATCAATGGGACAACTGAAGTGCTGCCAGGTGCCGAAGGTATCGACAAACTTGATGTCGAACATTTTGGCGCCTTGCTTTTTGGCCAACTCCAGCACGCTGCGGGGGGTTGCTACTTTTGCGATTTCTTTTTTTGCCATATTTATCTATCTGTTAGTTTTCAGGTGTTAAAGGGAACGCTGTGCCAACGGTGAGAATGCCTGCTGGCACAGCGCCCATCAATTCGATTCGATCACGAGGCGGCGTGGTAGCCCTCCTCGCCATGCTCGGCAAGGTCCAGACCCGCGGTCTCGACTTCCTCGCTGGGACGCAAACCTATTACGGCTTTCACGATGAAAGCAATAATCGTCGTCATCACCACGGCCAGGCACAAAGTGACGGCAATCGCCTTGAGCTGTTCTACCCAGAGCGTATGGCCCACGATATTCTTGAGATTCGTGTCCAAATTCGAGTTCACCTTGGCCGTGGCGAGAAAGCCCGTCATCAATGCTCCCAAAGTGCCGCCTATGGCATGAACCCCAAAAGTATCGAGAGCATCATCATAGCCTATCCACCCTTTGAGTTTTACAACCGCGAAGAACGGAATCAGGCCTGCCAAAATACCAATGATGATCGATCCAGAAGCATCGACGAAACCACAAGCCGGCGTGATGACAACCAGTCCCGCCACTGCTCCCGAGCAGAAACCCAAAATGCTTGGTTTTCCCCGGAACATCCACTCCGCCATGGCCCACGTAAAGGATGCGACTGCCGTGGCGAGGGTCGTCGTCATGAACGCGTTGGCCGCGACCACATCGGCGGCAACGGCGCTCCCAGCGTTGAAGCCGTACCAGCCAACCCAAAGCATGCCCGTCCCCACCATACAGAGCACCATGCTGTGCGGAGGCATCGGCTCCTTGCCGAACCCGATGCGTTTGCCCAGGATTAGACATAGAATGAGGGCCGACCAGCCCGAGGACATATGCACGACCGTGCCGCCGGCGAAATCAATGGCATGGATCGTGGCCTTGGCATTCCAAACGCCATTCATGAAGCCATCAATACCCCACACCATGTGGGCCAGGGGGAAATAAACCAGCACCATCCAAAGAGCGACAAAGAGGAGAATGGCAGAAAATTTCATGCGCTCGGCAATGGCCCCAATAATGAGGGCTGGAGTGATGATGGCAAACATCAATTGATACATGGAATAAACATTGTGCGAGACCCATCCGGCATAATCGGTATTAGGCGAGGAATCCACTCCATTGAGGAAAGCGAAGGTCTTCAGATTACCGAAGAACGTGCTCGCTTCCCCGGTATTGCCGGCCGCCTGGCGGCTGAACACCATGCTATAGCCGAAAAGCCACCACATGATTGCCACCAAACCGGCGATGCCCAGGCATTGAGCCAGCACCGAGAGCACGTTCTTGCGGCGGACCAACCCTCCGTAGAACAATGCCAAGCCGGGTAAAGTCATGAACAAAACCAGCGCCGAGGAGGTCATCATCCAGCCGTTGTGGCCAGGGCCAGGATTGGGCGAATAGGAGCCCGTTTTTTCGTCGTAGCTGCCTAATTTGGAACTGACGTTGTTGGTGCCATCGGCTACTCGAGCGCCGTTGTTCACGTAAGCTTCCAAATCGGCGAGCCTTTGATCCACCGTCGGGTCAGCCCTCTTGGGAGTGGCGCTGGCAGAGGCAGGCGCAGGCGCAGCCACGGCTGGGGCATCGGCGGCGCGAGAGATTGGGGCCAATGCCCCCAACGCGGTGGTTAGAAGGACGAACAATAGGGATTTTTTCATCGGTAAGAATGGGTTGTGGAGTGGTGGGTCCGTTAGACAGCCTGTTCGCCTTTTTCTTCCGTGCGAATCCGGATGGCTTCCTCAATGGGCGTCACGAAAATTTTCCCGTCGCCAATTTTGCCTGTCTTGGCCGATTTAATAATAGCTGTCACGGCGGCGTCAACCCGGCTGTCAGGCAGCACCATTTCAATTTTAATCTTGGGCAGGAAATCCACGGTATATTCGCTGCCACGATAGATTTCGGTGTGGCCCTTTTGCCGCCCGAAGCCTTTGACCTCGCTGACGGTCATGCCCTCAATGCCCACCTCACCCAAGGCGTCCTTTACTTCTTCCAATTTGAAAGGTTTGATGATTGCTTCGACTTTTTTCATATAGGTTTCGCAGATTTGTGTTGGCGGTCAGCAACTCGGCGATTCGAACACCGAAACGCACTTGTCCGATTGCCCACGCAAAAACACTTTTAGCAACCGCAGTGCCAGCCTCCGCGCCCCAGCATTCTCAAAACCAGCAAAGACCTTTGTTCATTGAGCAATTCTGCTGAAATGAAATTTTTTCGACGTAAGATTAAAACTGTTGCGTTTTGTTCATCCTAGTTGTTTTTAACCAACCTGCGCCTTGAGCCGCACCGGGGCCGGCGCCATGGAAACCAGGAGTTTCGGTTGCCGCTCCAGCGGATCTTGTGCTATGAACGGAGCAACATGAGCCCGTGCATCTCTTCGCCCGCCATCCATCGCCGCACTTTTTTGCGCGGTGTTGGCGTTTGCCTGGCGCTGCCGCTTCTAGAGGCTATGCGTCCAGCACTCGCGCTGGCCGGCGCGGTCCTGACGAAGCCGCGCCGCATGGTTTGCATCCAGACCAACATGGGCATCATGCCCCAGTTCTTCTTCCCGGAGAAGGGAGGCCGCGATTTTGCCCTCACGCCGTACCTGGAGAAACTCGCGGCGCATCGCGGCCAACTGACAGTGTTCTCCGGGGTGAGTCATCCGGGAGTCACTGGCGGACACGCGGCGGAGCGGTGTTTCCTCACCGGCACGCCGCATCCGGAGCGCGGAGGGTTCCGCAATTGGATTTCGCTCGATCAGTTCGCGTCCGAGCAACTCGGCAACCAGACGCGCTATCCGTCGCTCGTGCTCGCCATGTCGAACGAAGGCGGCACGTTGAGTTATACGCGGAGCGGCGCGCCCATTCCGGCGGAGCGCAGCCCGAAGAAACTGTTTCAAAAACTTTTCATCCAGGGAAGGCCCGACGAAGTGGCCGCGAACGTCGAAGCGCTGCGGCAGGGTCGAAGCCTGTTGGACTTCGTGGGCGAGCAATCGAAGCGGCTGAATCATTCGCTCACCAAGGGCGACCAGCACCGGATGGATCAATACTTCACGTCCGTGCGCGAACTGGAGCAGCGCCTGCACAGCGCAGAGGGATGGGAGCATAGACCCAAGCCCCTTGTCACCATGCCGCCGCCCGACGACATCGAGGACCAGCGCGAGTTTGTGCGCAAAACGCAGTTGATGTTCAACGTGATGAAGCTCGCCCTCGAAACGGACTCCACGCGCGTCATCTCCCTCTTTATCGACACCACGGTCATTCACAACATCACGCATCACGGCAACCGCCCCGAAGTTATCGCCGAGTTACGCGCCAAGGAGGAGGCGCAGTTCGGTGCCCTGGCGAATTTTCTGAGCGCGCTCGCCAGCGCCAGAGAAGAAGGCGAGTCACTGCTTGACCGCACGATGGTTCTCTACGGCACCTGCATGGGCAGCGCAAACTCGCACTCCAATGTAAACCTGCCCGTGCTCGTCGCCGGCGGCGGTTTCAAGCACGGTCAACACCTTGCCTTCGATCCGACGAACAATTACCCGCTGGCGAACCTGCACCTCTCGATGCTCCAACGTCTCGGTATCGAGGCGAACTCGTTCTCCACGGCCAAGGGAACGATGCTCGGGCTGGAGCTGGGCTGAGAGAGGATCATCGGCCGCAAAATCATGATTCTGTCAGCCCAATCGCCGTCGCGGCGTGCGACCCCCTTTTTCCGTGAAAGATGGCTGGAACTACTTTATGAGAAACATGCGTTTATTGGGTGTCCTGCTTGGCGCGCTTGCGTTCACGTCACCTCTCCCCGCCGCACCGCCAGCATCCGCAACGACGATCTTGCAGCCTTTCGTCGAGAAACAGGAACTGGCCGGCGCAGTGGCCCTGGTGGCGGGCCGCGACAAGGTGCTCTCAGTGGACGCGGTGGGATTCGCCGACGTCGCTGGTCGCAAGCGGATGAAGCCGGACACGATGTTCTGGATCGCCTCGCAATCAAAGCCGATGACCGCTACCGCCCTCATGATGCTCGTGGACGAGGGCAAAATCGCGCTCGATGATCCGGTGGAGAAATATCTTTCCGAATTCCGCGGCCAGATGGTCGTGGCAGAGAAGGACGCGAGCCATATGCTGCTCCGCAAGCCGGCGCATCCGATCACCATCCGCGAAGTGTTTAGTCACGTCAGCGGGCTGCCGTTCAAGTCCGCCCCGGAGGAGCCGACGCTCGACGGACTCCCGCTGGCCGCTGCGGTGCGCAGCTATGCGATGACGCCGCTGCAAACCGAGCCGGGCACGCGCTACCAATACTCGAATGCCGGTATCAACACGGCGGCACGAATCATCGAGGTCGTGAGCGGGATGAAGTACGAGGAGTTCATGCAGCGACGCTTGTTTGATCCGCTGGGGATGAAAAACACGACCTTCTGGCCAAATAAAGCGCAGGCCCGGCGCGTGGCGAAATCGTATCGAGCGAACAAGACGAATGCGACCCTCGAGGAGATTTCCATCAGCCAGCTCATCTACCCCCTCACGGATCGGATCCGCCGTTTCCCAATGCCGGCGGGCGGGCTTTTTTCCACCGCGCAAGACACGGCGATCTTTTGCCAAATGCTGCTCAACGGCGGCGCCCTTCACGGCCGCCGTTACCTCAGCGAGGCTGCTTTGAAGGAGCTGACGAAACGGCAGACGCCGTCATCGGTGAAGGAAAGCTACGGTCTCGGATTCGCGGTCGGCCCCGACTGGTTCGGGCACGGCGGCGCGCACTCCACGAACATGGAAATCCGGCCCGCCGAAGGTCTCGCCATCGTATGGATGGTGCAGCACGCGGGCTTCCCCGGAGACGGCGCGAAGGCGCAGGGCGAGTTTCGGAAATGGGCGATGGAACGATTCGGAGCGGCGAAATGATTCAGGGTCGTCATCTGAAACGATCGGGCAACGCGGCGCTCCTCGTCGCGCTGGCCATTGGTAGCCGTCCTTGCGCGCTGTCAGCCTCAGAGCTTCCAAAATCGAAGGCCGCCTTCTTCGAAACGCACTGCTTCGGGTGTCACGACGCATCGGAAAAGAAAGGCAACCTCGACCTAACAGCGCTCAAGCCGGACTTCGCGAACGCGGAGGCCTGGGCACGCTGGGTGAAGGTTCATGACCGCATCGAGTCCGGAGAAATGCCGCCAAAGAAAAAAGCGCGTCCACCCGCCAGGGACCTCGCGTCGGTGAAGAAGTGGCTGCGCGAGTCGCTCGTCGCCGCAGAACAGAAGCGTCTCGCGAGCGAGGGACGCACGGGCTTGCGGCGGCTGACGCACGGCGAGTATGAGAACACGATGCGCGATCTGTTCGACATGCCAGGACTGGCGCTGGCGAGTGATTTGCCGCCCGACGGCTCGGCGCACGGCTTCGACAACAACGCCGACGCGCTGGACATCTCGCACGTAAATCTGGCCAGGTATCTGGAGGCGGCTGACAAGACGCTCGACCTCGCCATTGCTACGCGACCGAACGCGCCGGCGGTCCAGAAGCGCCGCATCTCCCTTGCCAATCCGGCGGGCTTCGTCGCGCATGTGATCATGAACGGGGACGGCGTGCTCCTCAAAAACAAGCAGCCCGATCCGGATTTCCCGCCCGCGGGCGAGCAGAATCATCTCGACCTGGGAGCGCACGAGCGCATGGGATCGTTCAGCAACGGCGCGAGCGTCGGCTTGTTCCGTCACGAGGACGAATCCGTGAGTCCGTATTTCATGGATCACGTCACCATCTATCCCGGCCTCTACCGCGTGCGCACGTCGCTGTGGAGTTTCCAGTGGGACAAAGGAAAGGTGCTGCCCGCGCGCGGCACCGAGGTGGCCCGCCTTTCCGTCGTGCAACTCACTGGAGACGGTCGCGGAGGCCAGCATCCGAGCTACGTTCTGGGCTACTACGACGCGCCGTCGCTGGAGGAGAAAGAACACGAAGTCCTGACCTGGTTGAACTACAATGAAATCATCGGCTTTAACGTCGCGTCGCTCGCGCCCGTCGCGAATTACAACCGCAAAGGCCGGGCGCTGGCGTTCACCGGGCCGGGCATCGCATGCGACTGGCTGGATATCGAAGGCCCGCTGCACGAAATCTGGCCGCCCGCGGCGCATCGGCTGTTGTTTGGGGACCTGCCGATCAGGGAATTTAAATCAGCAGAAAATCCCGGCCTGCATGCGCCGGCCCGCCAACAGGTCCGCCAAATTGGCGCCGGAAAAAATCGGTCCGACGCGGAGAAAGGTCTCTGGACGGTGCGCAGCGAAGATCCACTTGCCGACGCCGATCGCTTGCTTGCGAGCTTCTTGCCCAAGGCCCTTCGCCGCCCCGTCGAGGCGGATGTTCGGGGGCCCTACGTGACGAAGGTCGCGGAGCGATTGAAGGCAGGCGATTGCTTCGAGACGGCCATGCGCTGGGCCTATCGCGCGGCACTGTGCTCGCCGGATTTTCTTTATCGCGTCGAGCCGCCCAGGGCGCTTGATGATTACGCGCTGGGCAGCCGCCTCTCGTATTTTCTTTGGAACTCGAGGCCCGACGAGTCACTCACGAAGCTTGCCGCGTCGGGACAACTTCACGCGCCGAAAGTGCTGCGCGCCCAGGTCGAACGGATGCTGGCGGACGTCAAGTTCAGTCGATTCATCGATGACTTCACCGGCCAGTGGTTGAAGCTGCGGGCCATTGCCGCGAATGATCCGGACAAGAAGCTGTATCCGGAATTCAGCCCTTATCTGCAGGATTCAATGGTCGCGGAAACGCGCGCCTATTTCCGCGAACTCATCGACCGGAATCTCGACTCGAGTTATCTCGTGCGCTCGGACTTTGCGATGGTGAACGAAAAGCTGGCGGTCCATTACGGCATCCCCGGCGTGACCGGCTCGCAGATTCGTCGCGTAGCCTTACCCAGGGATTGTCCGCGAGGCGGATTCCTGACGCAAGGCGCGGTGTTGAAAGTCACTGCGAATGGCACGACCACCTCGCCGGTCCCGCGCGGCGCGTTCGTCATGGCGCGCCTGCTCGGCCAGCCATCCGAGCCGCCACCGCCGAACATTCCCGTCATCGAACCTGACGTGCGCGGGGCCACGACTATTCGCGAGCAACTCGAAAAGCATCGCCATGAACCACTTTGCGCCGGCTGCCACGCGAAAATGGATCCTGCGGGGTTCGCGCTGGAATCCTTTGATGTCATCGGCGGCTACCGCGCGCGCTACCGTTCCATCGGCGCGGGCGACACTGCGCTACGCGGCTCTATCGATCCGTTCATCGGCATCAGCTTTAAGCTCGGCCCGCCCGTCGATCCAAGCGGTGAACTGCCCGACGGGCGCAAGTTCGCCGACATCCGGGAACTGCAAGCGCTGCTCGCCGCCCGTCCCGAGTTGTTGCTCAAAAATCTGGCCCAGCAGTTGGCGATTTATTCGACCGGGCGAGACATCACCTTCAGCGACCGGGACGAAATCACTGCCATCGTCACCAGGACGAAGAAGCAAGGTGGCGGCCTGCGCACATTGATTCATGAAGTGATCCAAAGCCGCCTGTTCCGGACACGATAAGAATCATGGCACACAACTTCATTGCACCCAGAACGGGTGCTAAAAGACGACGGTGGCCCGATCCAAATTGGCGGCGCGATCAGGACCGGATATGGCGCATGACAAGCCAATTGCTTTGTTACACATTTCTCGTCTTCATTCTCCCCTGCCCCATGATTCTGTCGCTGTCCGCGGCGGAGCAAAACTTCATTCACCGCGTGACGGGCCTATACTCAGCCGACCGCGAGGCCGACCTGCGGGCCGCCCTCTCCCAGCTGTCCGGCATCAAGTTAGTCTCGCTTGATTTTGCGCGCGCCGAAGCCGTGCTCCGGTACGATCCGGCGGTGGCGTTCAAAGATACGAAAGCCGAGGACATTCCGAAGCGCTTTGACGAACGGCTTCGCTCCATCTCGAACCACACCCTGGGCGTCCAACCCCTCATCTCCACTCCAAAAGACCAACTCAATCGCATCGAGATCCCGGTCGCCGGCCTCGACTGCAAAGCCTGCTGCCTGGCCGCCTACGAAATTATCTACAGGATTGAGGGGGTAGCGCAGGCGACCGCGAGCTTCAAGGAGGGCCGCATCACCGCGCTCATCGACACCAATAAGACCAACCGCGCCGCCCTCGAAGCCGCCTTGAAGAAGCGGGAAGTTGTGGTTACGAGCGTGGCCCCATGAGTGAACTTTAAGGCACTGCGCGCCGTGGGCCAAGGGTGGACGTTTGTTGCCCCCCCCCTATTGGGGGGATAGCTATCTGGAGGATTTGCCCCGATGCTTGCAGGGGTAGTCCATGTGCGTTCGGTTTGCGTGAACCCCAATGCGATGGATTCTCGTGGACGTAATGACCGTGACACTAAACAATTCTAACAAGCCGGAAATGGCGACAAACAAAAGATTCAGCCGGAAAACGGTCCACGAACGACACCGCGTGATCCTTTTCCTGGCCTTCGCCTGCCTGGCGGGACCCGGCTCGGGCGCCGCGCTGGATGCATCCAAGATACCCCCAGCCGCCACGCGCCAGGTCGATTTCGTGAAGGACATCCAGCCGATGTTCGCGAAGTCTTGCCTCTCATGTCACGGGCCGACGAAACAGAAAGGGGAATATCGCCTTGATGTGAAAGCGACGGCACTCAGGGGAGGCGAGAATTACACGCCAACCATCAAGCCCGGCAACAGCGCCGGCAGCCCCTTGATTCATCTTGTTTCGGGTCTTGTGCCGGACATAAAAATGCCGGCCAAGGGTGATCCGCTGACGCCGGCACAAATCGGCCTCCTGCGGGCATGGATCGATCAGGGAGCCAATTGGCCAGAGGAAACTCGGGCCGACCAGGACCCCATTAAATCGCATTGGGCCTTCCAACCGGTAGTGAGGCCGCAGACGCCGAAGAGAAGTCACTCAACAACCAATAATAGCGGTGGTTCCCGAAACAGTGATGCAGCGATTGCCGCAAATAGCAATCCCATCGATGCCTTCATCCAGGTCAAGCTCGATGAAGTCAAAGTCGCCCCGTCACCGGAAGCGGATCGCGCGATTCTCATCCGCCGGCTTTTTTTCGTGATGCTCGGCATGCCGCCGACGCCGGAGGAATTAACGGCATTCTTGGCTGATAAAAAGCCGAAAGCCTTCGAGCGGCTCGTGGACAGAGTGCTGGATGACCCGCGCTATGGAGAACGCTGGGGGCGGCATTGGCTCGATGTCATTCGCTTCGCCGAGAGCAACGGTTTTGAGACCAATCGCGAGCGGCCCAATGCATGGCGGTTCCGCGACTATGTCATCGCCGCATTCAATGAGGACAAGCCCTACAACCGGTTCATTCGCGAACAGATTGCCGGCGACGCGCTGGGCATGGATGTGGCCACCGGCTTCCTGGTCGGCGGACCTGTCGATATCGTGAAGAGCCCGGACATCACGCTGACGTCGCAGCAACGAGCGGACGAGCTGGACGATATGGTAGGCACGACGGGCACGGCGTTTCTTGGGTTGACGCTGGGCTGCGCTCGTTGTCACTCGCACAAGTTCGATCCGATTTCGCATCAGGAGTATTACTCGATGGTGGCCGTATTTGCGGGCGTGCAACACGGGGATCGCGCCGTGCCGCTGCCACCGGAGCGGAAGGAGGAGATCACGAAACTGGACGGTCGCATTAAAGAGCTGGAACACCGCCTAGCGCGTTTTATTCCCAAGGCAAACCCGGAGCGCGGGGTCACCAACACAGCCGGCCAAGCTTTGCGTCCGGCCGTCAATGCCCTGCGGAATGAAGAAGTTATCTCCCCCTGTGAGGCGAAGTTTATCCGATTCACGATTCTCGAAGCTTCCGGCGAACCGTGCATCGACGAGCTGGAGGTCTGGTCCGAGGACCGCAACGTGGCCTTGGCGACCAATGGAACCAAGGCGAGCGCGTCCGGCACTCTGGCCGGGTACGAGATTCATAAACTGGCGCATATCAACGACGGCCGCACCGGCAACAGCCGTTCCTGGATTTCCAGCGAGACTGGCAGGGGTTGGGTGCAGTTGGAATTCGCCAAACCAGAACGCGTTGAGCGCATTGTCTGGGGACGTGATCGCGAGGGGCAGTTCAAGGACAGGGTCGCCACCAAATATCGCATCGAGGCTGCCCTGATTACGAACGCCTGGAAGCTCGTAGCGAGTTCCGAGGACCGCGAACCGTTCACAGGGAAGATCGAGAAACCGGCAGGTCCCGTTTACCTTTTCACCGACGCCCCGCCGCCTGAGGCCGAGCAGGGCCGTCAATGGCTGGCGGAGCTGGAGAAATCCCGCCAGCAGCGGGATTCCCTGGCGAAGGCGCCGATGGTTTATGCCGGCAGTTTCTCCCAGCCTGGTCCCACGCATCTATTGCACCGGGGCGATCCGATGCAGAAACGCGAGGTGGTCCCGCCCGGGACACTCGCCATATTTCATCCGCTAACACTCGCGACCAACACGCCGGAGCAGCGGCGCCGTTTGGAACTGGCTGACTGGATTGCCGACCCTGGCAACCCGCTGACGGCGCGCGTGATGGTCAACCGTCTCTGGCAGCAGGATTTCGGGGTCGGTCTTGTGACCACGCCGAACGATTTCGGCAGGAACGGGGCCCGGCCAGCGAATCCAGAGTTGCTGGACTGGCTGGCGAGTGAATTTGTGAACAAAGGCTGGAGCATCAAGAAGCTGCAACGAGAGATACTCACCTCGGCGACGTGGCGGCAATCGAGCGCGCCGCGCGAGGAGGCGTTGAGGGTGGATGCGGCCAGCCGGTTGCTGTGGCGATTTCCGCCGCGCCGTCTGGAGGCGGAAGCCATTCGCGACGGCATCCTGGCGGTGAGCGGCGAGCTCGATCGAACGCGGGGCGGCCCGAGCTTTTTCCTGCACGACGTGGATCGGGAGAATGTTTACCATTATCATCCGAAGGAACAATTCACCCGGGCTGAATCCCGCCGGATGGTTTATGCCTTCAAGGTGCGCATGGAACAGGACGGCATCTTCGGCGCCTTCGATTGCCCGGATGGGAGCCTGGTGATGCCCAAACGGAGTGTCTCGACCACCCCATTGCAGGCGTTGAATTTGTTTAACAGCCGGTTCATCCTTCAGGAGTCCCAGGCATTCGCGGAGCGGTTGCGGAAGGAAGCGGGCCCCGAAAGCGCGGCGCAGCTGCGCCAGGCCTGGAAGCTGGCCTACAACCGGCTGCCTGACTGGAGGGAAGCGCAAGAGGCGGCGGAGTTTACGAAAGCGGAAGGATTGCCCGCGCTTTGCCGCGCCATTTTTAACTCGAACGAATTTCTTTTTATCCCATGAGCCAGCCTTTCCCTTTATTCAAAAGCCCGCTGCTCGATCGCCGCCGATTTCTGGCCGACACCGGAATCGGCCTGGGCGCGATCGCCCTCACGCACCTGCTCGGGCGGCAGGGATTGCTGGCGGCAACAGTATCAGGCAAGGAACCGATTCGACCGGTGATTCATCCGGGCAGTCCGTATGCGCCGCGCGAACCCCATTTTACACCCCGCGCCACGAACGTCATCGTCATTTTTTGCAGCGGGGCTTGCAGCCAGCTCGACACCTTTGATTACAAGCCGGAACTCATTCGCAGGAACGGTCAGCCAATGCCGGGCCAGGAGAAGCTCATCACCTTCCAGGGCGAACAGGGGGCCCTGACGAAAAGCCCGTGGGAGTTCCGGCCGCGCGGCCAGTGCGGCAAGATGATTTCCGATCTGGTCCCGCACCTTGGGGCACTGGCGGACGACATCTGTTTCATTCACTCCATGCAAGGGAAAACGAACACGCACGGGCCGGGGGAAAACTTCATGTCCACTTGCAATGCGCTGGACGGCTTTCCGAGCCTGGGCGCGTGGGTGACCTATGCCCTGGGCAGCGACGATCAAAGCCTGCCGGCCTACGTTGCGATTCCCGATCCCCGCGGCAAGCCGCAAAACAGCGTGAACAATTGGGCGCCGGGATTTTTGCCCGCTTCGTTTCAGGGCACCGAGTTTAATGCGACCAATCCGATTCGCAATCTGGCGCGGCCGGGCTCCGTCAGCGCGAACTCGGACTCGGCCACGCGCGGATTCCTGCAAAAGCTGAACGAGCATCATGCCGAGCGTTTTCCGGGTGACACGGAACTGGCCGCGCGCATCGCGAGCTACGAACTGGCGGCGCGGATGCAGCTCACGATTCCTGAGGTGGCAAATCTTTCCAGCGAGCCCGCCCACATCCTGAAGCTTTACGGAGCGGATGAAGGCGGCTCGAAGGTACACGAGACGCGGGCGGCTTACGCGCGGAATTGCATCCTCGCCCGGCGGTTGCTGGAAAAAGGCGTGCGCTTTGTGCAGCTCTTCAACGGCGCCTACCAGACCGGCGGCGAAGGCGTGAGCAATTGGGACGGCCACAAGGAGCTCTTCAAGCAATACAGCCTGCACGGTCCGGTGCTCGACAAGCCGACCGCGGGGCTGCTCATCGATCTCAAGCAGCGCGGCCTGCTCGACAACACGTTAGTGGTCTGGTGCACGGAGTTCGGACGCATGCCGACCTTCCAGAAAGGCGCCCAGGGCCGCGACCACAACCCGGCAGGCTTCACTTGCTGGATGGCGGGTGCGGGGGTGAAGAAAGGTTTCAGCTACGGCGCTACGGACGAGTTTGGCTACAAGTCGGTCGAGAGCATCGTCACGGTTTATGACCTGCACGCGACGATCCTGCATCTGCTCGGGCTGGATCACGAGCGGTTGACCTACTACCACAACGGTCTCGAGCGTCGTTTGACCGACGTTCACGGGGAGGTTGTGAAGGGCATTCTCGGGTGATGGCTATGCCGCAATGCCCAGCGCCTCAGCGGGCATTTGGCGGCCCATTTTGACGGATGGGATGCCTGGCCGGTAGCTGGCTCCCTGAGATCGCCGTTCGCATGTGGATGGAGAGCTGTTTACGTCGAGAGTTTCCAGCCTTAGCATATGCCTCATTGAAGCCAGTGACTCAATTAATCTTCACGCTCGCGCTTGTCTTGGCAGCGTTCTCCCTGCCGACAGCCGCGGCCCTGCGGGAACCGGTGCATCCGCGGCGGAATGTGGAAGAATTCGCCCCTGTCGAGGCAAAGTTTCTGCGCTTTACCATCCGCGCCACGAACCGAGGTGAGCCCTGCCTGGATGAATTGGAGGTTTATGCCGCGGAGGGTTTAGCGCGCAACGTGGCCCTGGCGGCGAACGGCGCGCGCGCGCAAGCCTCCGGCTCAATGCAAGGCTACGGGATTCATCAACTCGAAGGCATCAATGACGGTCGTTACGGCAATGGCCGGAGCTGGATTGCCGACCGAATCGATGGCGCGTGGGTGCAGATCGAATTCCCGCTACCGACCCGCATCAACAAGGTTGTCTGGGGCCGCGACCGCGAAGGGAACTTCATCGATCGCCTGGCCACGCAGTATGAGATTCAGGTCGCCACGGACACCAACATATGGCGCACGGTGGCGTCCTCGGCCGATCGCGAACCGCTCCCGGCCGAGGCGAAATCAATCAGCGGCGCCTCCATCACGCGCTCGTTGGTAAACCGTTTTGCGCCGGTCGGCACCACGCTCTCGGTGGAGGCGGGTCAGGCGTCGAGCGATTATCGCATCGATGTGTGGCAGACAGCCGATGGGCTGCCCGGAAACACGATCACGGCGATTGAACAGACGTCGGATGGGTACCTGTGGATCGGAACGCTGAATGGGCTGGCGCGTTTCGACGGCCTCCGGTTCCAGGTTTTCGGGGAAGCCTCGGAGCTGCCGAACACGCGTGTTCTCTGCCTGCTCGCGGGGCGCGAAGGCACGCTCTGGATCGGGACGGAGGGGGGCGGGTTGATCGGTTTGCGCGATGGCAGATCCCGCTCGCTGACCCGCCTGGACGGCTTGCGCAGCGACACGGTAACCACCCTGGCACAGGATCGATCCGGCCAAGTCTGGGCTGGAACACCGGCGGGGCTAAGTTGTTGGCGCGAGGATAAATTTGTTCAACCAACCGCGCTTGGGCCCCCATCCGGGTCGTCGATTTTAGTGACGTGCGTGGATGGCAGCAACACACTTTGGGCGGTCGCAGACAATCAGCTTCTCACGCGCTCCAGCGAGGGGCCTCTCGCGAAGCCCAGGGGCTTTGACCCAAGTTCTTTTAGCAGCGTGCTGGCGGCGGAGGCGGGGCGCTCTGGTCAACTCTGGTTCGGGGGGGTGAATGGCTACATCGGGGCGGTGAGCAACGAAACCGTGCGAGTGTACCGGGAGCAGCCCGGACAATTGCTCGAAGCGATCTGGGCCTTGCGCGAGACCCGCAACGGCGACCTGTGGGCCGGCACCGCCAATGGAGGTTTGCGCCGGTTGCGCCACGGACATTTCACCTCGCTCACCACGCAGGAAGGGCTCTCCGACAATTCTGTGCGCTGCCTGTTCGAGGATAGCGAAGGCAGCCTGTGGGTGGGAACCGCTGGCGGCGGATTAAACCGCGTCAAGCCGCGCAAGCTCACGACTTTCACCACGCGCGACGGCCTCGCGCATAATGTCGTCATGTCGCTGGCCGAGGACCTGGAGGGGACGTTGTGGATCGGTTCAAACTGCGGCGGACTCAGCGCGCGGCGCAACGGCGTGCTTGCTCCCTACTATGCCAATTACCTTCTCGACAACGAATGCATCTGGTCATTGCTTTCAGGCCGGGACGGCTCGTTATGGGCCGGAACATGGGGGGGAGGTTTGTTTCAGATGCGCGGGCGCGAAGTGAAGAACTTTCCCGTGGCGCGTCCGGGCAATGACGAACCGGTGGTCGCGCTCTGCGAGGACGGCCACGGCGGTTTATGGATGGGCACGATGCAGGGGGGGTTGAAATCATTTCGAGATGGCAACGTTTCCGATGCCCAGCCCTCGAAGGGAAAGCCGGTCCATCCCGTCACAGCTCTCGTGCAGGAGGCGCGCGAAGGTTTGTGGGTGGGGACAAGCGGAGGGGGGCTCCAACTATTGGAACGCGGGCGTCTCACCACATTTGGCCGCCGTGACGGTCTGCCGAGCGATTTCATCCGCGCGCTTCATCGCGATGCGAACGGGGTTTTGTGGATTGGGACGGGCGGCGGATTAGCGAGGATGCAGGAGGGGAAAATCGCCTCGTTCACCCGTTCGCAGGGATTGCCTGACGAGGTGATTTCGCAAATCCTCGAGGACGATCGGACCAATCTTTGGTTCGGATGCAATCAAGGCATATTTCGAGTGGCCGCGCGCGAGTTCGAAGCTATCGCCGGAGGGAAGGCCTCACGGGTGAATGCAATTTCATATGGTCGCGCCGAGGGCATGGAGAGTCTTGAGTGCACCGGAGGATTTTATCCGGCGGGACTCAAGACGCGCGACGGCAATCTGTGGTTCTCCACAGTCAAGGGCCTGGTGATGGTGGACCCGCACAACATCTCGGTGAATGAGAAGCCGCCTCCAGTAGTAGTGGAGCAAGTGCTGACGGACGGAATGGAAGTTCCAATGGCAAACACCGCAGGGTCAGCGCTGGAATTCGGGCCCGGGGTGCAACGCGTGGAGTTTCGATTCACCGCCTTGAGCCTCGTAGCGCCGGAGCGCAATCGTTTTAAGCATCGGCTCGACGGTTTGGAAAAGGACTGGGTGGAGGCAGAGACGCAGCGGGTGGCAGCGTATCCCCATCTGCCGCCGGGGCGTTACATCTTCCGCGTCAAGGCCTGCAACAACGACGGTGTTTGGAACGAGGCCGGCGCATCCATCCGCTTTTCGGTTCGCCCGCATTTCTGGCAATCCCGGTGGTTCGATGCGTCTGCCCTCATTGTGTTTCTGGGTGTCGGCGGTTTGATGGTGCGTTTGACCGCGGTGCGCCGGTTGCGGCGGAAGTTGCAGCGCGTCCTGGAGCAACATTCGGTTGAGCAAGAACGCACACGCATTGCCAGGGATATCCACGACGAACTGGGCGCGAACCTGACCCGCATCGCCTTGCTCACTGAAGTCGGCCAGAAGCACCGGCACAAGCCGGAGGAAGTGTCGGCCAACCTGAGCCAGATATCGGTCACCGCGCGCGAAGCGGTCCGGGCGATGGATGCGATCGTTTGGGCGGTGAACCCGCGCAACGATTCGTTGGATAACTTCGCTAATTACGTCTCACAGTTCGCCGAGGAGTTTTTCCGCCCCACCTCGATTCGATGCCGGCTGGACATCCCGGCGGATTTGCCGGAGCATCCGCTTTCCACCGAAACCCGGCATCATTTGTTTCTCGCTGTGAAGGAGGCGTTGCACAATGTCGTCCAACATTCCAGCGCCAGCGAAGTTTGGCTCCGGTTGCGCATGGACGAAGGTGAATTGAAGATCAACATTGCTGACAATGGAAAAGGCATCGCTGCTTCGTTCGGGCAGGGCGGCGGCCATGACGGCTTGGTCAACATCCGCCGGCGCATCGAAGATCTCGGTGGAAGCTTCGATCTCAAAAGCGATCCTTCGTCCGGCACCTCGCTGCTGCTCCATTTGCCGCTGCCCAAGACCGGAAAGGCGTGGGGTTCTTGAGCATCCGGGTGGCGATTGTGGAGGATGACAAGCAGGTGCGGGAAAACCTGGCGCATCTGATAGGGGAAGCCGCGGGCTTCGAGTGCGTCGCGACCTTTTCCTCCGGCGAGGAGGCGCTCGAGCTGTGGCCGCGCCGCCGACCCGATGTGGTGGTGATGGACATCAACCTGCCAGGCATCTCCGGAGTGGAGTGCGTTCGTCAACTCAAGTCCCTGGCGCCGGATATCCACATCGTGATGCTGACGGTTTACGACGACAGCGATCGAATCTTTCGCGCGCTCGAAATGGGCGCGTCCGGCTATTTACTCAAGCGCTCGACGACGGAAGGGATTCTGCAGGCCATCGAGGAAGTCCACCGAGGCGGCGCGCCCATGTCCAGCTACATTGCGCGCAAGGTGGTGCAGTCGTTCCGCCGGCAAGGCGCCTCTGACAAGGGGGTGGAGAACCTTTCCAAACGCGAGACGGACGTTCTCGAGTACATTTCACGCGGTTACACGAATAAGGAGATTGCCGAAGCCCTGGGGTTGAGCGCCGAGACCGTGCGCGGCTATCTGAAGGCCGTTTATAGCAAACTGCACGTCCGATCCCGCACCGAGGCGGCGATAAAGTTTCGTCGTTAAACAGGCTTTTTCCAGCAGAGGCCGACCTTTACCCCCATTTGGGGGGATACCATTTTGGGACTTCCCCTTTACTCTTTTTGCCGTGTTCCCGGCAACCGTTGTCCAGTGCCTGATCTCTGCCGCCCGCATTGCGGCTGTGTGCCGGTCCTTCTCATCGAGACTTTCCGGGTTGAAACATTTCGTCGGCGTTGCCGCGGCCTGGTTGGCGCTCGGAGGTTGCGTCGCTTTGGGTGATAGCGTCGTGGTGTTCAACGAGATCATGTATCATCCCGCCACGAACGAGCCGACGCAAGAATGGGTGGAACTCTATAATCAAAACTCCGTCAACGTGGACCTTTCCGGGTGGCAACTCAGTAAAGGCATCAGTTATAACTTCCCAAGCGGTGCCACTATCCCGGCCGGCGGGTACGTGCTGGTGGCGATTTCGCCCGCCGCGCTCATGGGGCAGATCGGACTGACGAACGTCTTTGGACCCTTCTCCGGCAGGCTCTCCAATAGCGGCGAGAAACTCGAACTTCGCGATAATAACAATCGCCTGATGGACACAGTCACCTACGGGGTCAGCGGTGATTGGCCAGTGGGGCCGGACGGGGGCGGAGTGTCGCTGGTGAAGAGGAATGTGAATCTCGCCAGCAAGCCGCCCCAGAATTGGACTGCCGGCCTGCAGATTGGGGGAACCCCCGGAGCAGCGAATTTCAGTTCCACGCCGCTGACAGCCCCCAGCCACGGAATCCTGGGCATTACTGACACCTGGAGTTACGAAGAATCTGGCACAGACCTGGGCACGGGCTGGCGCGGTCCCGCTTTCGATGACAGCACCTGGGCCTCCGGCCCGGCCTTGTTTTACGCCGGGAGTGGTGATACCCCGGTCTCGAAGAACACGCCCCTCACTCCTGGACGCACCACCTATTATTTTCGACGCGCTTTCCTGATGGATAACGATCCGATGAAGCAGTTGTTTAGCTTTCGGCCCATCATTCAAGATGGAGCCGTCGTCTATCTGAATGGGACCGAAATTTATCGGCTGAACTTGCCGGCGGGCGCGGTCAATTACTCGACCATGGCCGCCAGCGCCACGCTGAATGCCAACTGGAGCGGCCCCTTCAGCATTGCCTCAAGCAATCTGGTGCAGGGGACGAACGTGCTGGCCGTCGAACTCCACATCTCCACAGGCACAACCAACGCCGGATTGCGCGTGAACCGCGCCTCAGGCTACAACGTGACGTGGGATGGGAAAGATGGCGACTTTTTCGCTGTCGGCAATCCGGCGCCGGCCCCAACGAACGCCGCCCTGGCGTCGCGAGGGGTGGACGTAATCACGAGCAGCAATACCAACCTGGCGGCGAACCTCAACGATGGGCGCTATGGCAGCACCAGCTCCTGGAGTCCCGCGGCAACCGATGCCAGCCCCTTCATCATTCTGCGCTTCAACCAGACGATCGCTTGCTCCAGCATCGCCTGGAGCCGTGACAACGGAAATACCAACGAGCCGGCTTGCGGGGGCACTTGCGCGGACCGTTCGCTCGGCAACTACACTTTCCAATACACGCTGGCAGCAGATCCGGCGACCGTCGCCGTCAATTCCAGCAATCCCTCCAACGGCTGGACCACCATCGCTACTATTCAATATTTGAGCGCTCAGCCAGGCTTTACTCCCAGCTTGCGGCATCGGTTCGATTTCACCCCGACCAATGGAAATCCCATCCTGGCCACCGGCATCCGCCTTCGACTGGCCACGACGAATACGCTCGATGAAATTGAGGTTAATACTCCCTCCCTGCCGAACGTTCATGCCGCTTTCGGCCTGGAATTGACTGCATCAGACATCCTGCCAGCGCCGCCCCATCTCACCTTCAACGAGCTCTCTCCGGCAAGTAGTAACGCGTTTTGGCTTGAGGTGATCAACCACGGGGATCAACCCGCTGAACTGGAAGGGATTCAGATCAGTCGAACCGCTCAAGGCTCCCCCCGGTATATATTTCCTGCGCACACACTCGCCCCCGGCGGCATTCTGTCGCTTTCACAGGCCCAATTGGGTTTTGGGGTTGGGAATGGAAACAAGCTTTTCCTCTATTCGCGCGATGGATTTCTCCTCCTGGACGCCGTCACTGTCCAGAGCAGCCCACAGGGGCGGCACCCGGACGGAACTGGTGACTGGATAATGCCGGCGCTGGCGACGCCCGGCGGGTCGAACATCTTCGTGCCCCACAACGAAATCGTATTTAACGAAATAATGTACCACTACCGGCCTTTTGATCCCGTGCCCGCGGTGACCAGCAACTCCACCCTCCTGCCCATCGATGGGCTATGGCGGTTCAACGATACGGGCACGAACCTCGGCGCTGGGTGGCGCGCGTCCGGGTATGACGATAGCGCCTGGCTGATTGGTTCCGCATTACTGTATGTTAGTAACAGCGCGCTTCCGGCAACTGCTAACACTCATCTGGCCCCTGGTCGGAGCACTTATTATTTTAGAACTGCGTTCAATTTCAGCGGAGCCACGAGCAATGTAGGGCTGAATCTCCGGAGCGTCGTTGATGATGGGGCGATTTTCTATCTCAACGGCGTGGAGGTTTATCGGCTCAACATGCCCGCCGGACCCGTCACGTATGGGACGTCCGCCTTGGCGCCGGTCGGAAACGCGAGCTTTATCGGTCCGGTCCCGCTGGCCGGAAGCAACCTTGTTCAGGGACTGAATATCCTGGCCGTTGAAGTCCACCAGTTTCTCGGCTCCGTCGCCTCCACAGGCCTGACGCTCAGCGGAGGCGGACTGCGGCTCGTGGAGGAGGGGCCGGTGTTGGCCAGCGCGCCAATGAACCTGGCGCGGCAGCCGGGCGCGGCGCCCTTTGTCATCGATTCCCTGGCTGGTTCTCCGATTCATAGCTATCTGAATTTGACGGATGGCCTCTACGGGAACAGCAACAGTTGGATCGGCAACTCGGGTAGCCCCGCTTTTGCCGGCGTGCGCTTTGGGGGGCTCTACAGCGTCAGCAGTTTCGCGTTTGGTCGTGACAACCTGGGTCAGTTTTCGGATCGCACTCTCGGGCTCTACACTCTGCAATACACCCGGGTGACCACCCCCGATGTGACCACGCAGGTCACCAGCAATGCGGACACGGGATGGGCCATCGTGGGCACTCTGAATTATCACAGCACCGGCACCGGCTTCTTCACCAGTCCTTCCCTCCGCCACCGCTACACTTTCAGTGCCGTCACGGCGACAGGCCTTCGACTGGTGGTTCCGAATAGCGGCCCTAGCGCCGGCGCCTGCATCGACGAATTGGAGGTCAATCCGCCGGACACAAGCGGAGATGTTGCTTTCGGCGCGGAACTAGTCCTCACTACCATCGTGGTGCCCGCCACCCCATTCACTGCCTCCACCGAAGAGTGGATTGAGCTCTATAACCGCAGCGCGAATCCTGTGGACCTGAATGGCTGGAGGATCGCTAACGGTATTTTGTACGCCTTTCCTGCGGCCACGGTTATACCCGCGGGCGGTTATCTGGTGGTGGCAAATGATGCGGTGGCACTCCGGGCTAAGTGGCCGGAGGTGGGTCCAGGCATCGTTGGGAATTTCACGGGCAAAATTGGCGCCGGGAATACACTCATCTTGATGGATGCGCTCGGCAACCCAGCCAACTCAATTCAAGTGTTCGCCAGCGGCTGGAGCGACGGCGGAGGCTCCAGCCTCGAGCTGATCGACCCGCGAGCGGACAACAACACTCCGGACGCATGGGCGGACAGCGATGAAACCAGTCGTAGTGCCTGGCAGACGATAACCTACCGCATGGCGTCGGGCCAGACCTTCGGCAACACCTTCTGGAACGAGTTTCGGCTGGGCCTGCTCGATGCGGGCGAAGTGCTGGTGGATGATGTGAGCGTCATTCGCGACCCCGACGGAGTGCGGCAACAGTTGATCCAGAACGGGGACTTCGAGGGCGGGGGCGCCCACTGGCGCTGGCTTGGGGACCACCGCAACAGCCGCATCATCCCCGACCCGGACAATCCCGCGAACCATGTGCTGCTGGTCTGTGGAACCGCCCCGCCCCGAACCAGTCACAACCACATCGAATCATCGTTTGCCGGTAACATTGCTCCCGTAGATGGGCAGGAATATGAGGTGAGCTACAGGGCACGCTGGCTGGCAGGGTCACCGCAGGTGGGTAGCAGCGCCTATATGCAGCGGCTCTCCCGGACAGCAATCCTCACCCTCCCGCCGCGCCACGGAACCCCGGGGGCAATGAACTCACGGCGACTAGCCAATGCAGGGCCGACCTTCACAGATCTGAAACACACCCCCATCATCCCCCAAACGAACCAAGCGGTCATGGTCTCGGTGCGCGCCACCGACCCGGACGGAGTGGCTTCGGCTGCACTCAATTACCGAATCAATCCCGGAACAAACTTCGCAAGCCTGGCCATGAGCGCGCAACCGGATGGCACCTGGGCAGCCAGCATCCCGGCCCTCGGTGCGGGGACGATTGTCCAGTTTTACATCAGTGCCGGCGATACCCTGGGGGCGGCAGCGTTTGCTCCCGCCAAAGGGCCAGACTCAAGCGCGCTCTACCAAGTGGCCGATAATCAGGGCGCTAGCCTGCCCGCGCACGAACTGCGGCTGATCCAACTCGATCGGGACCGGGATTTTGTGCTCAACGCGACCAACGTCATGAGCCAGGGTTTCGCGGGGGGAACCCTGATCTACGACCGATCGGAAGTCTTTTACGATGTCGGGGTTCGCTTGCACGGTTCGGCAGCCGGGCGCGCGCGCGATGGGGACGATTACATCAGCTACACCGTCGCGTTCCCGCCCACGCACCTGTTTCGAGGAGTGCAAGCCGAGGTCAACCTCGATCGGTCGGGCCGCGCGCCCACAGTCCGCTGGCAGGATGAGATTTACATTTTCCAGATGTTTCATCACGCGGGGATTGTCTGCCAATATGCGGACCTCTGCTATTTTATCACGCCCAAGACGCTGCACACCGGCACAGCCATCCTCCAAATGGCGGCTTACGGCGGAGTGTTCGTGCAAGACCAGTTTAATGTTCCCGGCGCGGTGCTTAACTATGACATCACCTACGAACCGAGTGTCACGGTGAATGGAAACTATGAGGGGGTCAAGCTGCCGGTGCCCAACCTGGCGCAAGTCGGCACGGACTTTGTTGATTTGGGCAATGACAAGGAGCAATACCGCTCGCCTTTTGACATGCGGCACGGCGCGCGAGAGGACAACTTCTCGGGAATCATGCGGCTTTGCCAGACCTTCGGCCTGCCGCAAGCACAATTTGACGCCCAAATTGGCGCAGCATTGGATGTGGACGAAGCGCTGCGAATCGCCGCGCTGACGGTTTTGTGTGGCATCGGCGATATTTATTTTAACCCGAACGGCGGCCTGGCGCACAACCTGCGTCTTTTCACACCCTCGGACGGCGGGCGGGCGCACTTTCTGCCCTGGGACATGGATTTCGTTTTCTCCGCTTCGGCGACGAGCCCGATTTACGCCGCGCCGTCCTATAACTTCAGCAAGTTCAATAATAATCCGGCGACCCGGCGGCTCTACCTCGGTCATGTTTATGATCTTTGCCAGAGCGTTTTTACGCCTTCGTATATGGCCCCCTGGCTGGCGCATTATGGCAGCGTGGTCGGGCAAAACTACGCCGGGGGCTCCTCTTACATCGCGGCGCGCCAGGCCTTTGCCTTAGCTCAACTGCCCGCCCCCCAGCCCTTCGCTATCACCAGTAATAACGGGCAGGACTTCTTGACTAACAGCGCTACTGCCACAATCACCGGCACTGGTTGGTTGGACATCGGCCAGCTTAAACTCCAGGGCAGCACCGACCTTTTGGCGGTCGCATGGTCCTCGGTCACCAATTGGCAGGCCCGCGTGCCCCTGCTCCTCGGTACCAATCCGTTCACCTTCGTCGCGTGCGACCGCGCGGGCAATATTCTTGGGACACGAAGCATCACGATAACGACCTCGGCCACGGGTGGAGGCGTGGATACCGATGGTGACGGGATGCCGGATGTTTGGGAATTGGCGAACGGTTTGAATCCTTATGTGGACAACGCCAACTTTGACAGTGACCGCGACGGTTATACCGATCTGCAGGAGTATCTTGCGGGCACCGATCCAAATGACCCACACAGTTTAATGCATCTTGACGCAACCAACGAACCGTTCAACGTGCGGCTGAGCTTTCTGGCCACGGCTGGCCGCAGCTACTCGGTGCTTTACCGAACCGATCCCGGCAACGGCCCCTGGAGCAAACTGGCAGATGCGCCGCCGGGGATCACAAGCCATACGGTCGAGCTGCTGCTACCCCAGGCAGCGCCGGCGGGGCAGAGATTCTATCGGCTGGTCACACCACAGCAACCGTGATGAGCCCGCGTAATTTCGGCACAACCAAAAACCAAACATCAAAACACAAAGAAAATATGAATCAGAAAATTAGTTCTTCATATCGGCAAGCCTCGGGTGGCAATTCGCTCGCCCGGTGGCTGTTTCTCATCGCGCTGGGCCCGCTCCTCATGCCTTCTGCCCAAGCCCTAAGCCCGCGCGTGGTCATCACCAATGCGCCGGGCTTCACCATCACTTGGGATGGCAATGACGGCGGGTTTAGCAGCCCTCTGTCCGGGGCCGGTCCTTCTAACAACATCGCCCTGGCCAGCAATGGGACCGTGCCGTTCACGAGCAGCGACTTGGGACCGGTTCTCGGCATTCCGTTTCACCGGGCGGTGAATCTCAATGATGGTCTTTACGGCAATTCCAAAAGCTGGATTTCGGCCAACGGCGTGGGAGGGACCTCCGATCCCGATCCGTTTTGCGGCCTGGCTTTCGACCCGTTCGCCAACGTCCAGCTCAAAAGCATCGCCTGGAGCCGTGACAACGGCAACATTCCGGATGATTGCTGCGGCGGCACCCTCACTGATCGCGCGAGTGGCGCCTATACGCTCCAATACACCACGGTGAGTTCGCCAGATGCCACGACGGCAGATACGGGGGATCCGGCCACCGGCTGGAACACCATTGGCTCAGTCACCTACCTCGCAGGCGCCAATGACGCCAGTTTCTCGAGCTATCTGCGGCACCGCTTCGACGTGGCCCAGGGGGGCGCGGCGATCGCAGCCACCGGCATCCGCATCAAGGTCTCGGACGGCAGCATCGACATTGACGAAATCGAAGTGAACCCAATTCCCGACGCATTACCGCCCATCAGCAACTTCGTCGAGATCCAGTCCGCGGCCGGTTTCTCCATTGTCTGGGACCGCAACCAAAGCAATTTCAGCGCCAGCGCATCTGTCCCCGAGAACGATGCCTCTCTCAATCGCGGCGCAGTGGCCTTTGGCAGCAGTCAGCTCGGTCCTGTGATCGGCGTTCCCTTCCATCGGTTCACCAATGTCAACGACGGCCTGTATGGCAACTCGCACAGTTGGATACCAGATTTCGCCTCCGCTCATCCGGACCCCGCGCCGTTCATCGGGATAAACTTCGGCAAGCCCATCCATATCGAGAACATCGCCTGGAGCCGCGACAACACGAGCGGTTTTACGGACCGGTCGCTGGGCCTTTACACACTGCAAATCACGACGATGCCGAATCCCGCCTCCAGCGTGGTCGAGGTGTGCGGGCCTGGCGCCGCTCACGGTTGGGTGACAGTTGGCACCGTCAACTACAAGTTGAATGATCCGAAGTATTTCGAGTCCTATTTGCGTCATCGTTTTGATCTCACTCAAAATGGAGGCCCCATCGTGGCCACAGGGCTCCGCATCCTGGTGCCAAATAACAACATCGACATCGACGAAATTGAGGTTAACGCCAATCAGGGTATCGAACAAAATACAGTCCTGATCACCAATGCCCCCAGCTTTGCCATCACCTGGGACGGGAACGACGGCCAGTTTAACAACCCCAATCCCGGTGCCGGCCCACCCTCTAACATCGCCCTGGCCACCCAGGGCACGACGGCCTTCGCCAGCAGCGAACTGGGGCCGCAACTCAATTTGCCATACCATCGTGCGACCAACCTTAATGACGGTTTGTACGGCAACTCCCATAGCTGGATTTCGGCTAACGGCATCGGAGGCACATCCGATCCGGAACCCTTTGCCGGCTTAAGCTTCAGCTCAGCAGTCACGGTCACCAACATCGCCTGGAGCAGGGACAATGGGGATGCCACGCCCGGCGATCTCGGTTGCGGCGGCACTTGCGCTGACCGAGCGCTCGACACTTACAGTTTGCAATTCACGAGTGTGAGTGCCCCAGACGCAAACACGCCGGAAACCGGCGACGCCACGACCGGTTGGGCTGACATCGGCTCAGTCACCTTAAGTAAGGCGGCACCCCCTTTCTTTACGCCTTATCTGCGGCATCGCTTTGACATTGTCTCAAGCAACGCGCCGCTGAGCGCCACGGGCATCCGCATCAAGGTCGCGAATGGCACGACAGACCTTGACGAAATCGAGGTGAACACCGCGGTCACCGCGCCGCCAAACCCTGGCCCGGTTACCATTACACCCGTCGGGACGTACACTATCACGTGGGACGGCAACGAGGGCCAGTTCTTCACCCCGGCGCCGGGAGCGGCCGTTCCGCTCAACCAGGCCCTTGCCAGCCAGGGGGCTACCGCATTTGCCAGCAGTGAACTCGGGCCGATTCTGGCTCCGGACTTCCCTTTCCACCGGGCCACGAACATCAATGATGGATTTTATGGCAACTCCCACAGTTGGATTTCGGCCAATGGTATCGGAGGCACTTCCGATCCCGAACCTTTTGTTGGAGTAAGCTTCATCGACAGCATCAGCGTCACCAACATTGCCTGGAGCCGCAACAACGGGGACACGCTGGCAACTCCTTACTTTGATCGAGACATCGGGACCTATACCCTCCAATTCACAACCGTCTTCACGCCCGACGCCAATACACCCGAGACGGAGGACAAGGGGACCGGCTGGGAGACGATTGGAACCGTGCAATACATCTATTCCAACCCGCCCGATTTCCACCCCTGGTTGCGTCACCGGTTCGCGGTGTCTGCCGCCGGTTCACCGATTGACGCCACCGGTCTGCGCCTCAAAGTATCGGATGGGACCATGGATCTGGACGAGATGGAAGTAAACACGGCCGTGACTACTCCACTGCCGCGACTGACCATCGACAAGACCAGCGGCAACCCGGTCCTGTTCTGGAATGGCGGCGGCGCGCTACAATCCGCGCCAAGCTTGACGGGGCCCTGGACCTGTGTCCCGGGCACGACGTTTACATATCCCCTGCCCCACCCGCCGGGTGGCTTGATGAAATTCTACCGCATCCAACAATAGCGATAAGTAAGCAAATCCGTGCAATCGGAGGGGGCGCGATCACGACACCGCGCCCCCTCTCTTCCGATCAGGACGACCGACTCAGTGTCCGGGCTGACCGGCATGTGAGATCCCGCAGGCCGCTTCGTTTTCACGGTTGTGCCTTCTGTGCCTTGTCGATGTCGTAAACAAAAATGCCGTGGCCGATGCCGGCAGCTTCGCGCGACCTCGCCATCTGGAAGGCAAAGTATTTGCCGTCATCGCTCACGACAGGATTCGACGCCTTGTAACCCGGATAGTCGCTGAAATAGGTAAGTCGCTCGTAGGCGCCGCTGCCGTCGAGTTTGAGCTTCCAGAGGTCCACATAGCCCGAGCCTTTGAGGTTTTGCTTGTCGCACTCGACCAGCGTAAACTGGCCGTCGGGAAAGATGCCTTCTGGCTCGTCATATTGGCCGGGCGAGTCGGAGTAGTTCGTGACCTTCTTAGTCACAAGGTCGATGCCGCACACGTCGGTGCCTTGATGGCCATAAGCGCTGAAGGTGAGTTCCTTCTCGTCAGGTGGACGAAAATTCTGCGTCTCCATCGTGCAACGGAACGGCAGATCTTTGCTGCCGATGATGAGTTTCTGGTTCGCGAGCTTGGGCTTGCCATCGGCGAAGACAATATCAGCCTCCAGCATCCGTGAACCTCCCGCCGGCATCTCCTCGGGATACTCCTCCGCGACGTGTGTCCACGCGATGTGCATCCGCTTGCGCGAGACGGCGGGGCCTTCGCTGCACTTGGTGCCGAGCGGCGTAACGGGTTGGTTGCCGCTTTTGTCCAGCACGTAAAGCCAGCATTGCGCACGCGCCTCTCCGATGCGCTTCGGCTCAAAAGACTCCGGACCGGACAGGAGGATGTCGCCGTTTGCCAGGTAGAGCGCTCGCGTGTAGCCGTGATGTGGGTAGTGGGAGGTCAGGTTGCGAATGCGCCTGGTGGCAAGATCCAGTTCCATCGCGTCCCCAAAAGTTTTCGTGAGGAATAAAATTCTTCTCCCGTCGCGCGACCAGTCCGCGCGTTCGCCGAACCATGTTACTTGCGTGATGTGCGGCGGAAGATGATCGGCGGGATTTTCACCCGCTTTGGTTTCGGCCGCGCCCGCATGGGAGGGCGCTGCGAGGGTCAACACTACGGCAATGATGGCTCGTTGTTTGTTCATGCTTTGGCTCCATCGGTTCTACTTTTGATCGCTCTGGCCCGGCGCGGTAGTTGACACGGGTATTCCGCTGGTCTTCAACTCGTCATCAAAATTTGTCCCGGCAAAATCGAGCTGGTACACCATTCCTTCGTAGCCCACGAGATAGATTTCTCCGCGCTCATCGGTCGCGAACGACGCAATGCCCTGCGGGGCGGCGCCGATTTGACGGACGACTTGGAGCGCGCGATCCTGCTGCTTGAGTCCAAAGATGCGGTGCGACGTGTAGTCGCCGCAGATGTAAACGCCGTAGAAGGACGAGCGCTGGTCCCCACGATAAACATAACCGCCCGTGATCGAGTTGCCAAACTTGCGCCGGTAAGCGAAGACTGGCGGCGTGTAGCTCGCGCCATCCTTGCGGTAGCGATTCGAAAACGGCTCGAATCCTTCATAGACATTCCAGCCATGGTTCTCGCCGCGTCGCACGATGCCCGCCTCCTCCACGCGATCCTGCCCGACATCGCCCACCCACAGGTCGCGTGTGACCGGATCGAAGCTGAACCGCCACGGCTCGCGGAAGCCATACGCCCAGATTTCCGGGCGCGCATCGCCGCGGTCGCGGAACGGATTGTCGGCGGGAATGGCGTAAGCGAGTCCGGCGTCGGTGTGATCCACGTCGATGCGCAGGATTTTGCCGAGGTGCGTGCTCAAATCCTGGCCGTGGCCTTGCGGGTCTTGCTGCGGGCCGGTGTCGCCCATCGCGATGTAGAGGAAGCCGTCGGGGCCAAACGCGATGCAGCCGCCGCTATGATCCTGCGTCGCGCTTACCACCTTCCACAGACGGCGTGAAGGCTGGCCGGAATCTTGTTGTAGATTCGCGGCAGCCCGCCTTTCGACGACAGTCGTGGCGATCTTGCCCTCTTCGAAGACCTGATGCTTCAGAAAGTACCGGTGGTTCTCGCGAAACTTTGGATGGAATGCCATCCCCAACAAACCATTCGGCCCGCGTTCATTGAAAATGTCCTTGGACACATCCGCAAACAGGGTTTTCATCTCGTTGGTGCCGTTCTTTTCGAGCAGCCAGATTCTTCCGGTTTGATGCGCGGCCAGGAATTTATTGGTTTCGCCGGGAAGCTGCCCGAACCAAACGAGTCCGAAGCGCACGTCGCCGGGCTTGTGGACAAATGCATGTGGGAAGCGCATCTGCTCGGCGATGAACGGTCGCACCTCGATGGGCTTGGCGAGCTCGGGAATGTTTGCCGGCATGCCGCGATTGCTCGTGAGCGCGGAATCGGGCTGCTTGAGCGTGATAAGATACTCAATGAGGTCGGTGAACTCCTGCCGCGACAACCCAGCGTGCAATCCCTCCGGCATCAGCGACACCGTGCTCCAGCGCTGTTCCTTGATGTCGCGAGCGGCGATACGGATGCGCTTGCCCTCCGCGCTGATGAGCCCGAGCCCGTCGTCAGTAGTCTCCTTGAGGATGCCCTGAAATTCGTCGCCGGATTTCATTTCCACAATGGTCGTGCCGTAACCCACGGCGATGTCCGCCGAGGGTTCGAGCACCGCGCGGATCAATTCGGGGCGCGGAAATTTGTCCCCGACCGCGAACAAATCCGGCCCGGCCTTGCTGCTGGTGCCATCCACGGAATGACACTTCACGCATGCCGTGCGTTGCTCATCGTTGAAAAACTGGCGTCCGCGTGTGGCATCGCCATCGTGCCCCATCGCGAAGTCACGATACTCGCGGAGCTGAAGCGCGGGATCAAGAGGCGGACTCGGTGCCGGCGCCTCAGCGCCCCGCGCCGGAAGGACTAAAGCCAAAGCCAAACTGATTTCTAAAATAATATTGGCGCGCATGTGGAACTTCTATTTCACAAACTCTCGGACAGTCTTGCCCGCCGCTTCGATATTTGCCAGTCGCATCTCCGAATACTTGCGTGAAAAGATAACGCCGTGGGCGCCCGCCTTGAGCGCGGCTTCCGTGGCAGCGGAGGTGTCTTCAGGGGTGGCTTTGCGTGAACTCCGTCCGGTCGGAATGTCGATGTCGATTCCCGGCAGGATGCGGCATTTGCCCTGCGCGCCGTCGAGCGCGCGTTTCGTTTCGCGGGCCACGTAGTCCGGGGAGAGCCCGGCTGTGGCCAGCTCGCCGAGGCCGGCGTCGCTTCCGTAGTTGAGCAAGTGATTATTGAACTGGAGCAATTCGTCCTTAGGCACATCGCGAAACACCGTCGAGCCGACGTTCCTGATGAAGTTCGCGTAGCGTTCCCCGCCACAGTTGTTATAAACGACCACCTTCAGGAAGTCGGCCTTCTTCGCCAGGTCATCATATCGGCGCGTGGCGCGGAAGATCGGGTTGAACGAGTTGACGTGCTCGATATGGAAGCCGACCTGAAGATTCGCGCGCACAGATTTCACGGCCGCGTTGAGCTCGGCGAGAACCTGGTGCTTGCCTTCGTCAAACAGGCGATCCCACGCGATGATTTCCGGATACTCGACCAGCAGCCGCCAGAACTCGACGAAATAGCCGTCGCTCGGACGCTGGTCCTTCAACGCCGCCTGCACGAACTGATCGAGTCTCATGTAACCCTCGCGGGCCCGCTCGAAGCTGACGCCCGCCCCGCGCGCCGCTTTCTGGTGGTGCTCGCAAAAGCACGTCACGCGCGATGAGGCAATGCTCTGCGCGTGGCTCGCCCCAAGCGCGTTGAGCAGCGGTCCATTGCGCTCGTTGAAAAACAGAATGCCGTCGATGTCATAAGACTTGCAGAGGTCGGTCGCCAGCCCCGTCCAGAAGGCCCGCACGTCCGGATGAAAGAGGCAGAGGGTGCCGGTGCGACGGCCTTGCAGATCCACCTCCGAGACCTCCCTCACACCGGGCACGTCAGAGCGGAACACGTCTTCGATGGAGCAAAACAATTTCATGCTGCGTTTCTTCGCAGCGGGCACAACGGCGGCAACGATGTCGAGATCGCCGTGGTCCGGGGCCCGCGTTTGCTTCAATACGGTGTTCTTGTAAAACTCCGCATGAGGAACCGCGTAATTGCCGCCGTGAAAGGTCTTCTCGTCCGACTCCTGTTTCCCGTGATCCGGGAAGGGCTGCCCTGGAATCTGCCGGCCCGCCAGGCCGCGCCCGTAAGTGAAGGTGGTCAGGTAAATCGTATCCACCGCGGACTTCTGGAATATATCCAGCACTGGTTCGACACCTTCATCCGCAAACGACACCGCGCCCACCTGAATGCCGCTGGAAATTGGGGGCGTGGCGGGCGCAGCAGCGCGGGCGGACTGCGTGAGAGGCGTTGGCCCCGCAACCGCTGCTGCGGCCACCATGGTGGTCCGAACAAACTCCCTGCGCGTAATCGGTTGTGGGACTGAGTTCATGGTTGGTCCTTTCTTGGTAACAGATCAATGGCGACGACTTCGTGATCGAGAATGGAAGGCACGGTGATGGGCACATGCCGGCCGAAGTGAGCCACTTTTGGCGTACGCATTCATCGTTTGCAAACCGAAGCTCCAAGCTGCAACGATTTGGCCGCGCTTCCAAGAATAAAAGAAAGTTGCGAGAATGCACTTTGGCCTTGTAGGAGCCGGCGTGAGCAGGCTTAATTCCCCCTATGGCTAACGAAAAGCCTCCTTACGTCGGCGCCTACAAAAACTGGGGCGGCTCCTGTAAAGGCATGGAGGAGGTCTCAGGCAGGCTATCCCACCGCCACCTGAGTATTAAAAGAGAAATGCGTATGACTGCTATGTCCAGACGAGAATTCATCGAGAGAGTGACGGCCTATTCCGGCGCAGCCGGGATCTTGGCCGGGAGTGCCGCAAATCTGGGAGCGAACCCGCTGGGGTTCCCCATTGGAAGCCAGGTCTGGCCCCTCCGTTCGAGGCTCACGGACTTCCCTGCCTTCGCGAAGATGGTGGCCGGAATCGGCGTGACCCGGCTCGAATTGTGTTCCCCGCTCGGTTACGGCGCCGAGTTCTCCTCGCTCGCGAACGGAAATGAGGTGAAGAAGATTTTGGCCGATCATGGCCTGAAAGCAGAGAGTTCTCACTTCACCACGGGCGAGCTGCGGAAAAGTCAGCAGAAAAGCATCGAGTGGGCGAAAGAAATCGGCATCACCCAAATGATCACGGCCAGCCTGGGTGAAGGCAACGGGGAAAACAGCCCGACGCTCGACCAGGTGAAAAAGGCGGCCGACGAATACAACCGGATTGCGGCGGTCGCGGCCCAGGCCGGCATGCAGCAGGGGCTTCACAACGAAGGCTTCGAGATCTCGATAGTCGAGGGCAAGCGGACCTACGACTTGTTGTTCGATCTGCTCGATCCAAAGCTGGTCAAATTCCAGTTCCAGATGTCCACCATCACGGCCGGTTTCGTCGCCGCCGAGTACTTCCTGAAGTACCCTGGCCGTTTCAACTCGACGCATCTGCAGGATGTGGACATGAAAGCCCCGGCTCCGGCGGCGGCGCGAGAGGGTGCGCCCGCCGGGCGGCGCGAGGGGATATACCCGCAGGTTGCGCTCGGCCATGGCAGCATCGATTGGGTGAAAACCTTCAACGCTGCGAAAGTTGGCGGGGTCAGGAACTACTTCGTCGAGCAAAGCTGGGAACTCACGCAGCCAAGTGTCGCGTATCTCAAGACCCTCCAGGTTTGATCGCAACCGCCCCTTGCGGATCCAGAGCCTGGCTTGCCGGGCGGGGAGAGAGCCGGGGTGAGGTGTCGCTTTCTTCAGTGGCCTCGGATGAGGAGTCGCTTTCCCTCGGTCCTCCGTCTTCCGGTCCTCCGTCCGCCACCCCCGCTCCTCCTCGACCGAGGAGAGACCGACACCACTCTCGCCCATCTGTTGTCTATTTTGCTTCCGCGCCCGAAGATTGTGCCACGATTCGCAATTTTGCTTCCAGCCGCTCGTAATCACCGAGATGTACCCGCCAAAGACTTTTCCAGAGGCGACCGTGGTTCGGCACGCAGCCCCTGCTTTGGCCAGTATTTCCAAGCCAAGCTGACGGATGCTTGAATTAAAAGCTTCCGAGCGGTTCATGATTGTCGCAGGAGCGCGGACAGCCCTGTCCGCACGCGCCACATACCGCCAACCGATGTCCTGGGCATACCGTAGAATCCGCGCCTGGACCGTTTTGTGTTCGCTGGGAGAGGGCATGGTTCAATGAATGCCGAATCGCCCGGCAAACTCTCTGACAGTCACAACCAGGCTCGTAATCAGCGATTGAGCTTCTGCGAAGTCCTTGTCACCTGTAATCACGTAATCGGCTTCAGCGGCAACCGCTGCTTGCAGCACTTTGACGTCCTTACGGTCTCTAGGAAATTCAATCGATCTCAACCGTAGATCCAATTGAATGCAATCCTGTCGAACCAATCGGAGCCACTCCTCTTGCGTCTCCAGGGGAATGCCGAGCCGTGGGCGGCGGACCACCCGTTCGTATTCAGCCAGCAGATCGGCCGTCACCAGCCAATGCCAATCATCACGTGCGATGATGGCCATCAAGACCCGCTCCGGAAGCCCTCCGCGAAGCACTGCTGAAACAAGCACGTTCGTATCGACAACGAGCTTCATCAGCCCCCGCGCACAGCATTAATTTCCTTTTCAATATCTTCGTCCGTGATCCGCTGTATCTGAGGCAGGCCTTGAACACGCCGGCACAGGCGTTCCCACGCCGCCACCCGCTCCGCTGCCGGAGGCCGCTTGGGCGTGATTAACACCTCGACCTCTTGATTCGCCAACTCTCGTGGAGCTTCGATCTTGAGTGCACCGTCGGCTCCAACCGTTCCGCTAGTTTCGTATGCTTTCATATTTTTGCCTCTGCTGATGGGGTCATTCCCGGCCATCCAACCCCGGTTTACGTCTCCACGTTAGCAGCCTGGCCGGTTCGCGTTTAGACATCGATCAACTCGGCCTCGATTTGCTGCCAAAGCATCGGCTTGACCGCCCGGCGCGACACCAGATCAACCTCGTGCCCGAGCAGCGCCTCCAACTGGTCTGCCAGCGTGACGAATTCAAGTCCGATGGAAGGCTCCACGTCCACCAGGATGTCGATGTCGCTGTTTGGGGTGGCGTCCCCGCGGGCGAACGAGCCGAACAACGCCAGCCTCCGCAGCGGAAATTGCCGCACCAAAGCCGGTTTCGATTCCCGCAGGCGCTGCAAGATCGTTTCCCGTTCGAGATTCATGTTCCTTACTTTAATCTCTCACCCCTGCTTTGGCCAGCACTTCCAAGCCAAGCTGGCGGATGCTTGAATTAAAAGCTTCCGAGCGGTCCATGATTGTTGCTGTCGCAGGAGCGCGGACAGCCCTGTCCGCACGATGTTTCTTTGTCTCGTTGTCCAGATCACTGGTGCTCACCGTTTTCGCGCGGACACGGCTGTGCGCACTCTGTGGAATCTGCGGCAGTTCTTCCGACGCGTAAAGGCCGCGATAGCGAGCGCTGCTCCACACCCAGGCGGACGGTTCCTTCACCAAGCCGGGCCTTGACCGGATTATTTTCGATGTAACGCACCACCTTGCGGTAATGCTCCCGATCGCGGATATAGCGGTCAAAGTAATCCGCCTGCCAGAACGCCTCGCCCACGGAGCCCAGAATCTTGTTCGCCTGGGTGCCGGTAAACGACTTCCAATTCTTCAACACCACTCCCAGAGGTTTCCACATCTCTGCCAGCACATGCAAGTGATTCGGCATGACCACCCACGCCAGCAGGCGGTACGCCTTACCGTCATGAAACCAAAGGTTGTCCTGCACCATCTGCGCCACGTGAGCGTCGCGCAGATGACAACCACCCAGTCCGCGATCCAGCATGAGTTCCATGCGCCGGAACTTCTCCCGGTCATCCTCCAGCTTCATCGCCTCCGTCCACTCGTGGCGAAGTTCGGCCGGAATCGAATCCGCCAGCCGGTAGCTGATGAACTGCCAGGTGCCAGGAGCATCGAAGTGCGGAAGGTGACCACGCGAATACCAGCCTTTGAAACCCGCCGCCTTCTCCTCCGCAGAGAGTTCGTGATGCCATTCACGTTTCTCGGCCACGACCTGCTGCGCTGGTTTCTTTCTCATGGCCTTTCAGGAGCGCGGACAGCCCTGTCGGCAGGAGTATGAAACACGATTAAAGACGCGCCGCAAAGACAGAAGATTCACGCGGACAAGGCTGTCCGCGCTCCGGCTGCGCCCACCCACTCCCAAGGAGCGCGGACAGCTTGTCCGC
>JBBRPK010000006.1:0-85280 GCA_038228235.1 Verrucomicrobiota bacterium | reverse complement strand
TCGAAGCTCGCCCCCCTGCTCGTTTTAACTTGCTATCGTTACTCCAAAAAACATATCACGTTAACCAACCGGAACATGAGTCCAAAAAGCCCTGCTTACTCAAACCCCTCCGGTGTCTTTTTCCCGTGAGTCAACGGGGGCGTACCACGTCATGGCCCGCGACAATCGGAGCGACCGATTTACACGGCTGACTTCGACCGCACGCTTCACGGCCCGCCCCTTTTATGCTCCTCGCAATAACCCTATGCTTATATTAACACAAATCGTGAGTTCGGTTATCGTTAGTGTTTTGGGGTTGATCGCTCTTGTTGGATGTCGTGGAGAAAGTCCACGCGGCGCGATGATGCCGCTTTTGTCTGGCGCCATACTCCAGTACGCCCACGATCATGGAGGTTGGTTGCCGAAAAGTGAGAAAGATTCCTACGATGCTTTTCGGCAGCTTTACCCGGATTATTGCGCAGGAAGAGAACTTGCAGGCCTTTCTTCAAATATTGAGTCGGGAACGAAGGCCTTGGATTCAGGACAGCCGTTGACTGATAAGCTTCAGCGACGTGGAACGCAAGCGGCTACGAAAGAAGTTTGCCGAATCGTCCCATCTTTGCTTCCCTCAAGACCGACTTCGAGATGAACAATCGTCGCAGATGACCGAAGGAAAAGGCGAATTGATCGCGCTGGCGCTGAGCAATGAATGAAATTGAATGACCCAATCAGAAAGCGAACTTCCATTGCTGCCATCCTCCTGCATTGCGCGCTCTTGGACCTTGCGTCCTCCGCGGGCGCGGCGGTCGCTGCGAATACTCAACCGGCAGCGGCGGCAGGCGGCGCGCGGCGGGCCGATGCAGCCGACTGGCCGGCCTACAACCATGACCCCGCCGGCTGGCGGTTCAATCCCGCCGAGAAGACGCTCAGCCCCGCCACCGTCGGCAAACTCATCGAGAAATGGCGCTTCCCGGCTGCGGGATCCAAAGAGACCATCGGGGTCGTCCACGCCACGCCCTCGGTGGTGGCCGGGGAGGTCTATTTCGGCACGGCCACGTTTCCGGCTTTTTACAAGCTCGCGCCGGACGGCACGCTCCGCTGGGCCTACCGCAATCCCCTCCGCAAAACCGTGCTGCCACCGACAGAAGGCGCACCGATCACTGAAAAACTGCGGGGCGCGGTGTCGGAGGCGGGAATCTTTTGCTCCGCGCTGGTCACGGGGGACGCCGTGTACTTTTCCGACACGGGCGGATGGATCTACTGCCTCGATGCTGCGACGGGAGCCGAGCGCTGGAAAGTGGATAGCCGCGGGCCGTCCTTCCCGGGCGCCCATTGGAACAATATTCTTATGGCTTCACCGATCATGGCCGACGGCAAAGTCGTTTTCGGCGGAGGCACGCTGGAACAACTTATCGCCGGCACCGCCTCGTACCCTGGCAGCACCGGTCGTGGCTTCCTTGTCGCGATCGATCCGAAGACCGGCAAGGTCGTCTGGAAAAGCGACGTCGGCGCGAAACCGGAGAAACTCGATCCGCCGCTGATCGTCGAAGACTCGTGGGGCACGCATAAGTTCGAGTATGGCCCCGCGACGAGCAGCGTCTGGTCCACGCCGTCGTACGATCCCGAATCCAACGCCTTGTTCTTTGGCACAGACGTGAACACGGCGCCGCGGAAGCCGACGCCCGGCAACCCGGCGCTCCATACCGAGGATTCCTGCGCGATCGTGGCCATCGACGCTGCGACCGGCAAACGCAAATGGAACACGCAGATCACCCCCGGCGACGTGTGGTCCAACGCGATGTGCGCTTACGACCCAAAGACCGGCCTCTACAAGGACCAGTCCATCGGCGACACGCCGAAGATCTTCACCATCGACGTGGACGGCAAACCGACGAAAGTAGTCGGCGCCGGCTGCAAGAATGGCGGCTTCTACGTTCTGCGGGCCGACAACGGCAAGCTCGTCAAGCACACGCCGCTATACACCGGACCGCCCACGCATCCACCTGCGAAGCACGACCCGCGCGTGCTCGCGCTCCCCAGCCCCATTGGCGGGTTGCAGACAGGCTGCGCCACCGACGGCCACACCCTCTTCTGCAACGGCATCGACGCTCTGCGGTTGGGCACACAGGCCAGTCCGTTCGCACCTGGACAGGTGCCGACGGGAGGACGGGTGACGGCGACCTCGATCGATCTCGCAACGGAACGCTGGCGTCACGAACGTCCAAAGATCCCCGAGATGGGAGGCGCGCCCGGCAAGCCGATCTACCGCGACGTCGGCGACATCGTTGGTTCGGGGATCGCCGTGGGCAACGGTGTCCTGTACTTCACGGCCGTTGGGAGCGGCAAGCTGACTGCTCTCGATGCCGCCACCGGCACCGTGCTCAAGGAGATCGCCCTCGGGCCCGTTTTCGCCGGGCCGTCCCTGTCGCGCGGCTGCGTGTACGTTGGCGGCGGCAATACCCTGTGGAACGCCAGCGAGTTTGAATGCTTCTTCCCCAAGCAGTACACGGGCAGCGTCCGTTGCTTCGGCTTGCCCGCAAAGGACGACCTGGATGGGGGAAACAAATGAGGCTCGCCATTAGATGCATGATCTTAATCTTAATCAACGAAACTAAATGAATCCGATGCACACTCTCGCAACAACCACTTTGGGCCTCGCGCTGGCTTCATCCGTCCTGGGCGCCCAAGACAAAAAGCCGGACTTTCAAGTCCCCAACGATCTCGCCTTCCGCGCGGAGAGGATCGTGAGCGAAGGCACGCGCATGGCCGCCGAGGTCTTCGCCCCGAAGGAACCCAAGAGCGAAAAACTTCCCACCATCGTCATGAGCCACGGCTGGGGTGGCACCGCGGCCGCGCTGCGACCGGATGCCATCGTCTTCGCGCGCGCTGGGTTCCTGGTGGTGGCCTTCGACTATCGCGGCTGGGGCAAGAGCGACGCACGCGTGATCCTCGCCGGAGACAAGCCGGACACCAAGGAGGGCAAGTTCATGGCCGAGGTGAAGGAAGTTCGCGAGGTGGTGGATCCGATCGACCAGACCACTGACATCATGAACGCGATCCACTGGGCAGCAGGAGACAAGCAGTCCGATTCCGAACGCCTTGGCCTATGGGGATCGTCTTTCGCGGGTGGACACGTCGTCTATGTCGCGGCGCGCGACCCTCGGGTGAAAGCATTCGTCAGCCAGATTGGTTCCATGGACGCGCGCTGGTCCATCGCCAACCCCCAACTCCGCGCCCATGTGTTTCAACAGGGCACCGCCCGGACCCACGGCGAGATCGGCTATCCCGCGCCCGGCGCAAAATTCAACAACATGACCGGGCAGCCTGTGTGGGAAAAGCTCATGCAATACGCGCCCATCGAAGATATTGGCCGCTGCAAGGACTGCGCGAAGCTGTTCATCATCGCCGAGAACGAGGAACTTTTCGACAACAAGGATCACGCCATCCTGGCCTACGACCGGGCGACGGGAGTCAAGAAGCTCGTCACAATCAAAGGCATCAAGCACTACGGCGCCTACAACGAGAAGCGCCAGGAAGCCCAGCAACTCGCCCTCGACTGGTTCAACGAGCACCTCAAGAAGCGAAATCCATAACGGGGGCGGGCCGTGAATCGTGAATTGGAGATTGACATTTCTGAACCAAAGAGTTCACAATGCACGGTGACGCCTCGTCAATTAGGTGGCGATGGTATGGGGTCACATCTTACTTTTGACTGTTAATTTCTAGCGAAAGGATCGGGGTCGGATATGTTCTCAAAATATGTAGCGTCCGCTCCGATCCCCCGGGGAAAATAGTGAGCCGACTCACGTCGGCTGCTACGAGGCTCATTGAATTCTCGGGGTCACATCTTGACTTATAACTTTTCAATTTGTCTCAATACTTCCTGGCTCTGATCGCGCAGCCCGCGGTCCTTTGCCATTCTCCCAGCCGTTCTTGAGATCGAGGCGCAACGGTGGAGCCATGCGGGCGGATTCTGCGGCCAGCTCCACACGCAGGCAAGCGCTAATTGTTATAAGTCAAGATGTGACCCCAAGATGGCCACCGAGGGTAGCAGCCGATGGGAGTCCGCTCCGATTTCTCCAGGGAAAATAGTGAGCCGACTCACGTCGGCTGCTACGAGGCTCATTGAATTCCCGGGGTGACATCTTGCCGGATGCGGAAACGGAAACGAACCATATCTTCCGGTCACTGCCGGAGGGCACGGAAAAGGGTCAGACGATTGGTAATGTTGCCGTCGGGATGAATTACTTGAAAAAGATTCGTGAGCGTGCCTTGCCAGGCAGCCTGCCACTGTTTCACCTGGCCCTCGTCGGAGGTCGATTCCACTAAATAATTTGTTCCCGGCAGACCGTAAAGAACCAGCGAGTGGTTGTAATGGGCCGAGGGGAATGGTTCCAATAAGGGCTCACTTCCCACCACCACGACGCGTCCAGACCGGGCCAGAATCGTCTTAATGGGCACCCCGTTTGATTGCATCGAGACCACGTTTGAGATAATCAACGGCACGAAAGCGGAATGAGTAGAGACGGCGGTGAAGTTGAGCTGAGCAACCTTATGCCCGTTCTGGAGGATTTGGCCGCTGCGGACGCTGAAACTCATCTTCGACAAACCGGGGCCTTGCGGATCGAACGTGCCCGAGTCCAGTTCAGGATCCAGGGCGCTCATTCCCAGATTGCTGAGTTGATCGGTAGGAACGAAGATCGAAGCACTGAGAGAAGTTACGCCAGTGACATTGGTCACGCACAGGGGAACGCTGCCTGTTTGTCCAGCCCGCACGACGGTCTTTCCCACGCTAAACTCCAGGTAGTTTTCCGCCATCAGTGGCATGGTCGCGGCGGGGCTGTTGCTTTGCACTACAGTGATGGTGAACCGTTGCGTGGCGCTCAGGCTGGGCAAAGCATTGTCCGTGACGCGAATAGCGACCAGGTTCGTGCTCGGTCCTTGTGCTTCGGTTGGCACCCATGTGAAAAAACCGGTCACCGGATTGATGGTGGCCCCAACCGGCGCGCCCGCCCCCAGGCTGTAAGTCAAAGTTTGCGCGGGAATATCGGGGTCGCTGGCCGTCGCGCTGAAGGCCAGAAGATTGCCCTCGGTGACGGTCTGATTGGGCACGGGGGCTAACATCGGAGCGGAGTTTACCTCCACCACCGTGATGGTGATGTTCTGAAAGGCGCTCAGAGCCGGAGAGCCATTGTCCGTCACCCGGACGGTGAGGCTAATCGTGCTCGGCCCTTGCGCTTCAGCAGGCATCCATGTGAAAACCCCGGTTACGGGATCGATGCCCGCTCCCGGAGGCGCCCCTGCATCCAGGCTGTAGGTGAGAGTCTGTGGCGGCAAATCCAAGTCGGAGGCTGCGGCCTTGAAAGTCAGAAGCGTTCGTTCATTCACCGTCTTGTTGCCAATGGCGGCTAACACCGGCGCGGTATTCACTTCATTAATACTAATAGCAATTGTTTCTGAGGCACTGGCAGCCGGAACCCCATTATCCGTGACCCGAATCGTAACCAAATTCGTACCCGGTCCTTGCGCTTCACTCGGCCTCCAGGCGAAAACGCCGTTGGTGGGATTGATGCTCGCTCCCGCCGGCGCGCCGGCACCCAGGCTGAAGGTGAGAGTTTGCGCCGGAATATCGCCATCAAATGCTAGCGCCTTGAAAGTCAACAGACTGCCTTCATTAACCGTCTTATCGCCCAAGGGGAGCAACGCGGGAGCGGTGTTTACCTCATGGACGGTGACGGTGATGGTCTGGGAGGCGCTGAGAATCGGAAAGCCGTTGTCCGTCACGCGAATGGTGATGGCATTGACGCTCGGCCCTTGGGCTTCAGCCGGCGTCCAGGTAAAAACGCCGGTGACGGCATCGATGCTGGCTCCTGCCGGTGCCCCTGCATCCAGACTGTAGGTCAGGGTCTGGGCGGGGATATCCATATCGGCTGCTGGAACGGGGAAGGTCAAAAGGCTGCCCTCATTAACGGTTTTATTGCCAATGGCGGCTAACACCGGCGCCGTATTCACTTCATTGACGATGATGGTCACCGTTCGTGAAGCGCTCAGGGCTGGAGACCCGTTGTCCGTCACGCGAACGGTGGTCGCATAACTCCTCGGTCCTTGAGCTTCGGTGGGTGTCCAGGTGAAAACACCGGTGGTGGGATTGATGCTGGCCCCTGCCGGCGCCCCTGCATCCAGGCTATAGGTGAGAATCTGAGCGGGAATATCTGCGTCCCTGGCGGAAGCGCGGAAGGTCAGGAGCGTCCCTTCGTTGACGGTCTGGAGGCTAATGGGCGCCAGCATCGGAGCGGAGTTCACTTCATTGACGGTGATGCTGATGGTCTGCGACGCGCTCAAGATTGGCGAGCCGTTATCTGTCACCCGAATGGTGACCAGATTGGTGCTCGGTCCTTGGGCCTCAGAGGGTGTCCAGGTGAAAATTCCGCTAACAGGATTGATGCTCGCTCCAAGTGGCGCCCCCGCCGCCAGGCTGTAGCTCAGGGTTTGTGCGGGAATGTCGGGATCAAATGCCGAGACCGCGAAGGTCAAAAGAGCCTGCTCGTCTATGGTTTTGTTGCCGATGGGCGCCAGTACCGGAAACGAGTTTATTTCAAAGACCGTAATGATAATGTTTTGGAAGGCACTCAGCGCAGGAGAGCCATTGTCCGTCACCCGGACGGTGAGGGTAATCGTGCTCGGCCCTTGCGCTTCGGTGGGTGTCCAGGTGAAAACGCCGGTCACCCCGTCGATGCTGGCTCCTGCCGGCGCCCCTGCATCCAGACTGTAGGTCAGGGTCTGGGCGGGAATATCGGAATCTGTGGCCACGGCTTTGAAGCTTAGAAGCGCGCCTTCGTTGACGGTCTTGTTGCCGATGGGCGCCAAGACCGGGGCGGAGTTTACTTCACTGACCGTGATGGTGATGATCTCAGAAGCACTCAACGCCGGGTGGCCGTTGTCCGTAACTCGAATCTCAACCCGGGTGGCGCTTGGCCCCTGGGTCTCAGCCGGCGTCCAGGTGAACACGCCAGTCGTGGGATTTATGCTTGCGCCTGCGGGGGCGCCGACGCCCAGACTGTAAGTGAGGATTTGGGCTGGGAGATCCGCATCCGTGGCTGAGACCTTGAAGGTCAAGAGCGCGCCTTCATGGATGGTTTTGTTGCCAACAGGCGAAAGGACAGGAGCAGTATTTACTTCGTTGACGATGATGGTGAAGGTTTGCGATGCGCTCAGCGCCGGAACTCCATCGTCCGTGACCCGAATAGTGATCAGATTCGTGCTCGGTCCCTGGATCTCGGCAGGCGTCCAAGTGAAGACCCCCGTAAAAGGATCAATACTGGCCCCGCTCGGCGCTCCTGCCGCCAAGCTGTAACTCAGATTTTGCGCGGGGATGTCTGCATCTGAGGCTGGAGCCGTGAAAATTAGAAGACTGCCTTCGTTGACGGTCTTATTGCCGATAGGCGCTAAGACCGGTGCGGAGTTCACTGCATTGACCCTGATGGTGAAACTTTGGAAGGCAGTGAGGGCTGGGGACCCGTTGTCTGTGACGCGGAGAGTAATAGTGGTCGTGCTTGGGCCTTGCGCCTCCGTGGGCGTCCAACTGAAAACACCCGTAGTCGGGTTGATGCTGGCGCCCGTTGGCGCGCCGGCATCAAGACTGTATGTCAGAGTTTGGCGGGGAAGATCCGCATCGGTCGCTAACACTGAGAACCTCAAGAGGGCGCCTTCGTTGACGGTCTTATTGGATATGGGCGCTAACAGCGGAGCGGAATTCACCTCATGCACAATGATGGTGAAATGCTGAGTAGCGCTCAGGCTGGGCAAGCCATTGTCTGTGACGCGAATAGCAACCAGATTCGTGCTCGGTCCTTGTGCTTCGGTTGGCGCCCAGGTGAAAACACCGGTCACCGGATTGATGGCCGCCCCAACCGGCGCGCCCGCCCCCAGGCTGTAAGTCAAAGTTTGCGCGGGAATATCGGGATCGGAGGCGGACGCTGCAACACTCAAAAGAGCACCCTCTTCGATTTCCTGGGTTTCGATGGAGGCCAAGACTGGCGCAGAGTTCACCTCATAGACCGTGATAGTGATATTCTGGAAGGCACTCAGCGTCGGGGAGCCATTGTCCGTCACCCGGACGGTGAGTGTAATCGTGCTCGGTCCTTGCGCTTCCGTGGGTGTCCAGGTGAAAACACCGGTAGTGGGATCCATCCTCGCGCCTGCTGGCGCCCCTGCATCCAGGCTATAGGTGAGAATCTGAGCGGGAATATCTGCGTCGCTGGCGAAAGCACGGAAGGTCAGGAGAGTGCCTTCGTTGAGGGTCTTATTGCCGATGGGCGCCAGGACGGGAGAGGAGTTGACTTCGTTGACGATGATGGTGATCTCCTCCGAGGCGCTGAGGGGGGGAAAGCCGTTGTCCGTCACTCGAATGGTGATCAGATTTGTACTCGGCCCTTGGCTTTCAGCCGGGGTCCACGTGAAGAGACCACTGATTGGATTGATGCTGGCACCGGTTGGGGCCCCCACATCCAAGCTAAAGGTTAGAGTTTGGATGGGGATGTCCGTATCGGATGCCGAGGCCATGAAGCTTAGAAGCGTGCCTTCATTGATGGTCTTGTTGCCGATGGACGCCAGCAGAGGGGCAGAGTTCACCTCATTAACGGTGATAGTAAATGTCTGGGAGGCGCTCAGAGCAGGGGGGCCGGGACCCGACACTCGAATCGTGACCCTGTTAGTGCTCGGTCCTTGGGCCTCCGTCGGTGTCCATGTGAAGAGGCCAGTCATGGGATCGATGGTCGCCCCCACCGGCGCGCCTGCCGCCAGGCTGTAGGTGAGGTTTTGCTGCGAGAGATCTACAATCGCTCCGGCGGTGTTGAAAGTCAGGACGCTGCCTTCGTTTATTGTCTTGTTGCCGATTGGCCCGGGGGGCGGAGTATTGTTAACCCTATTGACGATGACGGTAATCGTCTCTGAAGCGCTCGCGGCCGGAGAGCCATTGTCTGTCACTCTGATGGTGACCTGGTTTGTGCTCGGCCCCTGGCCTTCCATTGGGGTCCAAGCGAAGCTACCGGTGGCGGAGTTAATGCTCATTCCGGCTGGAGCGCCTGCATCCAGACTATAGCTCAACATTTGCGCCGGAAGATCCAGATCGGTGGCCGAAGCGGTGAACGTCAACAGGCTGCCTTCGTTGACAGTCTGATTTCCAATCGGCGCCAGCATTGGGGCCGTGTTCACCGGGTTGGCGCTAATTGTGATTGTCTCGGATGCACTCGCGCTTGGCGAGCCATTGTCAGTGACCCGAATGGCGAACGAGTAGTTGGGCTGTGCTTGTGCTTGAGCTTGAGTCGGTATCCAGGCGAAGACTCCCGTTTTCGGATCAATACTGACACCCACCGGCGCCCCGGCATCCAGCGTGTAGGCCAGAGTTTGAGCAGGAAGATCCGCATCACTGGCTGAAACCAGGAAGGTCAACAAACTGCCTGCATTTACGGTCTTGTTCCCAATCGGAGCTAACACTGGAGCCGTATTCACTTGCTCGATTGTCACGAGGATACTTAGGATTTGCGAAGCACTCAGTGGGGGAGAACCATTGTCCGTCACCCGAATCGCGATGAGGTTGGTGCTCGGCGCTTGCGCTGGAGCCGGGGTCCAACTAAATACCCCAGTGAGGGGATCGATGTTCGCTCCCGCCGGTGCGCCGACACCCAGGCTGTAACTCAAAATTTGGGCGGGCACATCCGCGTCTGTTGCCGAAACGTTGCAAGTCAAGAGTGTGCCGGCATGCCCCACTTTATTTCCGAGCGGAGCGATTACCGGAGCTGTGTTCACTTCATTGACGATGATGGTGATAGTCTGGGCCGCCGTGGCGGGGGGAAACCCGTTGTCCGTCACCTGGATAGTCACCAGGTTAGTGCTGGGTCCCTTTTCCTCAGTGGGGGTCCAGTTAAACACGCCGGTCGCAGGATTGACGCTCGCGCCCGCCGGTGCGCCCGGCCCCAAACTGTAAGTCAGAGTTTGGGCCGGAAGATCCGAATCAGCAGCCGAGACGGGGAATGTCAGCAGACTTCCTTCATTTACAGTCTTGTCGCCAATGCCAGCCAACACGGGAGCAGAGTTTACTTCATTGACTAGGACCGTGATAGTCTGGAACGCACTTAGCATTTGAGAACCACTATCTGTGACCCGGATCGTTATCAAATTGGTGCTCGGCCCCTGTGCTTCGGTGGGGGTCCAGGTAAAAGTTCCGGAGCCCGAGTCAATGTTCGCTCCTAACGGAGCTCCGGCATCCAGACTGTAGGTCAAGGTTTGGGCGGGGAGGTCGGCATCAGTTGCTGAAGCCGTGAAACTCAAAAGGCTGCCTTCGTTGACGGTCTTGTTTGCTATCGCGGCCAGCACCGGGGCGGTATTTACTTCATTCACCGTGATGGTGATGGTTTCTGACGCGCTGGCGGGAGGAGACCCACTATCTGTCACCCGAATTTTAACTGAGTAGGCACCGGGCCCCTGCGCCTCCGTGGGTGTCCATGTAAAAAGGCCATTATTAGGGTTGAGGCTTGCGCCCGCCGGTGCGCCTGGGTCCAAGCTATAGCTCAACGTTTGGGCAGGTATGTCCGCATCCGTGCCTGAAACCACGAAACTCAAGAGACTGCCCTCGTTAACAACTTTGCCGCCGATGGGGGCTAACACTGGAGCTGTGTTCACCGCGCTCACAGTGACAGTGAAGGTCTGGGCTGCGCTCAGGACTGGCGAGCCATTATCCGATACCCGAACCGTGACCCGGTTCGTGCTGGGTGCCTGGGCCTTGGTGGGGGTCCAGTTGAAGATGCCAGTCGCAGGATCAATGCTCGTTCCCAGTGGCGCCCCGGCATCCAAAGTGTAGGTCAAAACCTGCGGGGGCAAATCGTTGTCGAATGCGGAAGCGGTAAAGGACAGAAGATTTCCTCCACTCACGGTTTTGTTGCCGATGGCCGCTAACACGGGAGCGCTGTTTATTTCATTAACAATGATGGTAATGGTCTGGGAGGCAGTGCGGGAGGGCAAACCGTTGTCAGTGACCCGGATGGTTAGAGCGTTACTGCTCGGGCCTTGCGCTTCAGTTGGGATCCAAGTGAAAACGCCGGATGCAGGATCAATACTGGCTCCGGCTGGGGCTCCTGGTCCCAGCGTGTAGGTCAAGGTTTGAGCCGGAACATCCACATCGGACGCTGAAGCCCGGAAGGTCAAGAGGCTACCTTCGTTGATTGTCTTGTTGGCGAGAGGGGCGAGCGCCGGAGCGGTATTCGCCTGGCCAATCGTTAATTGTCCAGCCACCAATGCGGCCGAGACCATGTTCAAATTACCATCCGCGACTTCCACAGGGGTGGGCGTCCCGTCAATCGAAAGGCTGCTCGTTGTTCCGACCGTTCCTAGCACTTGCAAACGCGCCATAAAAAGAATAGTGCCGTCGGCCAGGCCGAGGCTCGTGCCGTCAGGATCGTCCCAGGAGACGGTCAAAGTTCCATTGTTAGTCATGGTAGTCCCGAAGTTGCCTCCAGCCAATCCGGGCGCTCCAAACTGTTCCACGTCCAGGAACGATGCATCCGATGGGCTCCAATGAAAGGAAAACTGGAAGGAATTAATATTGAGAAAACCGTTTACCCGAACCGGGACCAGGACTTGAGCGCCCGGCTGCCCATTGGTGCCGCCAACCACGAACGTCACGCCAGACGCCGCACCCTGGGCCTCCTCCGCCCTTGGACCGATCAAAGCCAGGACGAGGCCGAGAACGAAGAGTGCGTTAAAACGAACTCCAGAATCTTTCATCACATTATTAATCGTGCGTGTTGCCGGATTCTAACCCGACCGTACAGCTGGCCATTTTTGAACGGACGCCATCATTGCGTTTTCCTCCTGAAACTAAATCCTCCCTCGCCATCCTGCTATTGTGGAAGTTTCCCATGAGCAGATCGGGGAAAATACCAATAAACGGGCCGGGTTCTTCAGATTGAGACAACCCTTGTTCTCGAATAATCTTGACCGGACCGGCTCCATCGCCGATTGAATTTGTCTTGAAAAGGGTGGACGCGGTCTGCAACACGCCAGGCGATGCAGCACTTTCACCGGAAAAAATTGTGAAAAAATATCCGATATGAATGTGAAGTGTTTCTCGTTGGTTCTATCATTCCTGCTCGCCGCTGCCTCTTATATTCTGGCAGCCCCCGCTAACACGGATTTGGGCCAGGACATCGACATACCTTATACGAAGTTTGTCCTGAAAAATGGATTGACGGTCGTCGTCCATGAAGATCATAAGGCGGCCATCGTGGCCGTGAATGTTTGGTACCATGTGGGATCGAAGAATGAAAAGCCCGGCAAGACGGGTTTCGCGCATCTCTTCGAGCATTTGATGTTCAACGGCAGCGAGCATTTCAATGACGATTATTTCAAGGCGCTGGAGAAGGTCGGGGCCACGGAAGAAAACGGCACGACCAGCGAAGACAGAACTAATTATTTTGAAGACGCCCCTAAGGACGCTCTGGACCTGGTGCTTTGGTTGGAATCGGACCGGATGGGCCATCTGTTAGGAGCTATCGACCAAGCCAAACTTGATGAACAGCGGGGGGTCGTCCAAAACGAGAAGCGGCAGGGTGAAAACCAGCCTTTCGGCATCACGGAAGAATTGATTACGAAAGGCACTTATTTTCCCTCACATCCCTATGGGCATACCGTCATCGGCTCCATGGAAGATCTCAATGCCGCCTCGCTCGAGGATGTCAAAGATTGGTTTCGCAGCTATTACGGCACGGCCAATGCCACCATTGTAATCGCGGGCGATATCGAGACGAAAGCCATTCACGAAAAGGTCGAGCGCTACTTCGGGGCCATCCCTTCGGGCCCACCCGTGGCGCGTCATGAAGCTTGGGTCGCCAAGCGCACGGGGACACACCGGCAGATCGCTCAGGACCGGGTTCCGCAAGGGCGCCTCTACAAACTTTGGAATATTCCCCAGTTTGGCGCCGGGGACATAGATTTTTTGAACCTGGTGAGCGATGTGCTGGCGGAAGGCAAAACGTCGCGTCTTTACAAGCGGTTGGTGTACGACGATCAGATTGCCACGGAAGTCACTGCCTATGTGGATTCGAGTGAGATTGGAGGCCGCTTTGGCATTATGGCGACGGCTCGCCCGGGTGAATCGCTGGCCAAAATCGAGAGAGCCATCGATGAAGAACTGGCCCGTTTTCTCACGTCCGGCCCAACTGCTCAAGAACTGCAACGAGTCAAAACGCGCCACCTGGCCCAGTTCATTCGCGGCCTGGAACGCATCGGCGGCTTTGGCGGGAAATCGGATATCCTGGCCATGAATCAAGTCTTTGGCGGCAGCCCCGATTTTTACAAAGTAACTTTAAAACGCACCCGCGATGTCACGGCCAAAGATTTGCAAATTGCGGCCCAGCAATGGCTCTCGGACGGAGTCTTTATTTTGGAAGTTCATCCTTTCCCACAATTCGAGGCGGTCAAGTCCGAGGTGGACCGCTCGAAGCTGCCGGTGCCGGTCATCAAACCGGAAGTGAAGTTTCCCGCCCTGGAGCATGCCGCCCTTTCCAACGGACTCAAAATCGTGTTAGCAGAACGCCATGCCATTCCGGTGGTCAATTTTAATCTGCAATTGGATGCGGGTTATGCGGCCGATCAGTTTGCCACCCCCGGCGCGGCCAAGCTGTCCATGAACATGCTCGAAGAAGGCACTAAGTCCCGCACCGCCCTGGGGATAAGCGATGAACTGGCTGGACTGGGGGCCACTCTCATGGCCAGTTCGGACCTGGACACTTCGACGGTTTTCCTCTCAGCCATGAAGGCCAATCTGGACGCGTCGCTGGATGTTTTCGCCGATGTCATTTTGAATCCCACCTTTCCGGAAGATGATTTTCAACGTCTGCAAAAGCAACAACTCGACGCTATCCAGCGCGAGAAAAGCGAGCCCGTTAGCATGGCGCTGCGGGTCTTGCCTCGTTTTTTATACGGCGACGGCCATGCCTACAGCACTCCCTTTACCGGTTCGGGCACGGAGGAATCGGTGACCAAGCTGACCCGCTTAGACGCGCAAAAGTTTTATCAAACCTGGTTCAAGCCGAATAACGCCACTCTTATCGTCGTCGGCGATACCACTCTGGCGGAGATGACACCGAAGCTGGAAAAGCTCTTCCGCCAATGGGGCGAAGGCTCTGTGCCGAAGAAGAACATCGCACCGGTGGAAAATTCGGCCAAGTCAGTCGTATATCTGATGGACCGGCCCGGTTCCATTCAGTCCATGATTTTCGCCGGGGAACTCGCGCCGCCAAAATCGAATCCGCAAGAGATTGCCATTGAAACAATGAACAATATACTCGGCGGCACCTTCACCTCCCGCTTGAACATGAATCTGCGCGAGGACAAGCACTGGTCCTATGGTGTCCACACCGTGCTGGTGGGCGCGCGCGGACAACGCCCGTTCATCGTCATCGCGCCGGTGCAAACAGATAAAACCAAGGAGTCCATCGCTGAGATTGATAAGGAACTGAAAGGCGTAGTGGGCAAGCAGCCCGTCACCGCCGAGGAATTGGTAAAAGCGCAAAAAGATCAGACGCTCAAATTGACGGCAGCCTGGGAAACCAGCTCCAAGGTCAGTCATTCTATCGCAGAGATTCTCCGGTTCGGATTGCCCGAAGACTATTTTAAGAGTTATCCAGACAAGGTGCTGGCGCTCAATTTGGCGGATGTGGAGCAAGCGACGCGGATTATTCATGCAGAACAACTCGTGTGGGTGATTGTCGGTGACCTGTCAAAAATTGAGCCGGGGATTCGCGATCTCAGCCTGGGAGAGATTCGCTTGATTGACACCAAGGGCAAACTTATCAGGCCATGAACCCGGAACAGAAAAATCCCCAGGCCAATGAGGTCCTCATTATCAACGAAGTCCAGATGCTGCTGTCCGAAAAGAGGACGGCGCTCTCCGGGCTGCGGACCGGCATCGCCGTCTTTGCCCTGCCGCTCTCGGTGCTTAGCGTCTTGATCGCCACTTCCCGGTATTATGATGTTCTGCAGGTCATGCATTTGCTGGCGCCTCTCTTTGCCTTGTGCGCGGGTCTGGTCGCGCTGGGCTCCTATTTGGTCATCCATGCGATTCGCCGAATTCACCATTACGACCGTCTGATACGCGAACTCAAATTGAAATACAGTTCCATCGCCGAATTTCTCGACTGAGTGCCACTTCAAAAGGTTGGACAGCTTCCGGGTCTTCGCTCATGCTCTGCCACCATCGACCGAAGCTGATTTTGATATGAGAACACTCCTTCTGGGAATCGACAGCGGCACACAATCAACCAAGGTTCTGGTGGTGGATGCGCGGGACGGCAAAGTGCTCGCCTCCAGCGCTCAATCCTATGATTTAATCCCGAACCTGCCCCCAGGCGCGAAAGAGCAACATCCCTACACTTGGCGGGATGCCACCGCCAGCGCGATCCGCCAGGCCTTGCGCCAGGCCAAAGCCGTCGCCGTGGAAGTCAAAGCCATCGGCGTTAGCGGCCAGCAGCATGGGTTCGTCCCACTCGACAAAGCGGGAGCGGTGATTCGTCCCGCCAAGCTCTGGTGCGACACTTCCACCGTTGCCGAGTGTGATGAAATCACCCAGAAACTCGGAGGTGTCAAAGCCACGATCCGGGCTCTGGGCAATGCCATGCTGCCGGGCTTCACCGCCTCGAAAATTCTCTGGCTTAAAAAGCACGAGCCAAAAAACTATCAACAATTGGCTACCGTGCTCTTGCCGCATGACTATTTGAACTTCTGGTTGACCGGCCAAAAAGTAATGGAATACGGCGATGCCAGCGGCACCGCGCTCCTCGATGTGAAGAAACGTAAATGGTCCCCGGCGGCCATCAATGCTATCGATCCCGATTTGGCCGACAAACTTCCGCCCGTGCGGGCGAGCGACCAGCCAGCCGGTCGTTTGCAACCCGCTACGGCCAAGCTGCTCGACTTGAACCCCAACGTGCTGGTGAGTGGCGGCGGCGGGGATAACATGATGGGAGCTATTGGCACGGGCAATACGCGCGAAGGCGTCATCACCGCCAGTTTCGGCACCAGCGGGACTATTTATGCCTGCGCGGAAAAACCGGTGATTGACCCGCAAGGAGAAATCGCCGCTTTTTGTGACTCGACCAATCACTGGTTGCCGCTGCTTTGCACCATGAACGTGACGGTGGCGACCGAGCTGGTGCGCAACGATTTCAAATGGACCCACGAAAAATTCGCCGCCGAAATCGCCCGCGTGCCCGCTGGGTGCCGCGGTTTGATCTTGCTGCCCTATTTTGAGGGCGAACGGACTCCGAACGTCCCCAGCGGGACCGGGGTTTGGCTCGGGATTAACCAAAGGAACTTTGAAGCCGGCCATTTCGCTCGCTCGGCCATGGAAGGGGTCACTCTAGGCATGAACTATGGCCTGCGCCGCCTGGGCGAATTAGGCGTGAAGCCCACTCAGATTCGCGCCACGGGCGGCGGCGCCAAATCCAAGATCTGGCGTCAGATAATGGCTGATATTTTCAATACCGAAGTGGTGACGCTGAAGGTGACCGAAGGCGCTGCCTATGGCGCTGCCCTGCAAGCGCTCTGGTGTTGGAGGCGGCATGAAGGCGAAAAGATTTCCATCCCTGAGATAACCGATCAATTCGTCGAGCTGAACCACACAGAGACCGCCGAGCCTGACCCAAAGAACGTGGAGGTCTATCGGGAGTTGCAATCGCTCCAGGACGAGATATCGGTCTCGTTGCGCGAGGTTTTCAGCAAGCATCGGCAATTCGTGCTAAGAACCTGACCTCGTCCGATTAGACTCGATTGCGAGCGCTACCAGCTACTCGATCGATGCCGGCTGCGTCTGTGGCTCAGGTAATTTTAGGGTTTGACCAATTTTCAATTTCGTCGAATCCACTCCCGGATTGGCCTCCGCAAGCGACTTGGGTGTAATTCCCTGAGCTTTGGCAATTTTGTAAAACCAATCTCCCTCGGCCACTACGTAAAGCTTCGTCCGCTGCGACCCGAGCGACTCGACGGGCCGGGGCGAGGCCACGTTGGAATGGGGAGCAGGAGGGGCTGAGGGATGATTAGGGGGCAACACCGCGCGCTTGGGCGGTGTCCTCATCCTTGCAACAGCATTGGTCATGTTCATCGGCAAATCCTTGGTTGCCGGAACTTCAACTATCAAGGCGTCCTGCTTGCAACCTTGCATCAAGACGCCGATTAAAACCACTGCATGAATTCCGAGCACGGTGAACACGGCCACCTTGATCCGGGCTGGACCTGGAAGAGACCCCGGGCCCGGGAACGATCCCTGTGGCAAACCGGAATTTACGGCGTTCATATATATGCTATGGCGGCGAATCGACCTGACCCTTCCACCAGCAATTTTGATGCCCAAATCAAGGACGGGCCAAAACAAAAACCACTTCTAGACCTGCTCTGAAATCCAGCTAAGCTGTTTCCCATGAATATTTGCCGGAGTTGCTCTCGCCGAGATCCAGGCGCGGATCTCTTTGTCCTGTTGGCATTGCTGTCGGTAGTTCTAACGAGCTGTGGCCGCAAAGAGCCGGAAAACATTGCCACTCCTGCCAGAACCAACCAGGCCGGGATGGATTCTAAACTCGGCGGGTTGGCAAATGATCTGGTTTTATCGGATCGTGATGCGGCGATGCTCAAGGGGGGGGCAGGCTCAAAGCCGCTGACGGAAGCAGACCGGGCCTGGGAAGATCTGGCGAATGGATTGCAGGCCCCCCCTGAACCCCAGGAATGGCAAGTCAAGGAACCGACCAAGGAAGAGGTGGCCGGGTTCGAGCGAACTAATGGCTTGGTTGCCGCCACGATGGCGGACAAAGCCAAGAGTTTTTACACGCGCTTTCCCGAGCACGAGAAGGCCGCCGAAGCGCGCAAACAGGAATACGCATTGCTCAGTGTCGCCGTGCAACTGGGGAATACGAATCGTTCGGAGCAATTGCGTCAGTTGGAGGAGGCGCGCCTGAAAGATACCAGCCTCTCAGAGGATGACCGGCTCGAGTTGCGCATGCAGCAACTCCAACGCGGCGCCATCAACGACAAGGAGACGAACATGATAGCCAACCTCTCCCAACTGGAGAAAGGCGCCCGCGCTCTTCAGAAGGATTTTCCCAAGCGCCCGGAAGTGGGCAGCCTGCTCCTCTCCGTGGCGCAAGGGTGGCTGGATAACAGCGAGATCGAAAAGAGCCGTGCCCTGGCCCGGGAAATTGCCGATGGCGCTTCCGACGAGGAGTTAAAAGGGAGCGCTCAGGAATTACTGAAGAAAATCGAGCGCGTCGGCAAGCCACTGAACCTCAAATTCAAAGCCGTCGATGGGCGTTCCGTGGATTTGCAAGAGATGAAAGGCCAGGTCGTACTGATCGATTTCTGGGCAACGTGGTGCGGCCCTTGCATGGCCGAGTTGCCCAAAGTCAAAACCGCTTACGAGAGGCTGCACCCAAAAGGGTTCGAGATTTTGGGCATCAGCTTTGACCGCGAAAAGGCCGAGTTAGACAAAGCGCTGGCCAGAGAGAAAATGTCCTGGCCTCAATATTTTGACGAGAGCGAGGAAGGGAAAAAAATCGGGGAGGAGTTCGGCATCACCGCCATCCCGACGATGTGGTTGGTGGACAAAAAGGGCGTGCTGCGCGAATTGAATGCGCAGCAAGGCCTGGAGGAGAAAATCGCCAAGCTGCTGGCGGAGAAGTAAGCCAGCGTTTAATCTCACGGATATGCACTGGCTCACGAACTGGCTTTGGTTGCACGACAAATTTCTGGGCATCGAGTGGAGTTTTTGGAAAGTGATTGGGTGGTTGGGCACCGTCGTCTTTTTCTCCCGCTTTTTCGTGCAGTGGTGGGCGACCGAAAAACATCAGCGAGTGGTGGTGCCGGACGCCTTCTGGTGGCTCAGCCTGGCCGGTTGTTTATGCCTGCTGAGCTATAGCCTTCATAAAAAGGACTCCGTTTTTATTATCGGCTATCTTTTTTCCTGGATTCCCTACGTGCGAGGCCTAATGATCAGCCATCGGGTTGCCAAGAGCCAATTGCAGTGTGCCAGTTGCGGTTCTTCCTGCCCGCCCAAGGCGAGATTCTGTGCGGAATGCGGCGGCAGCCTGAGCTTGAAATCAGCGGCCGTTTGAAACGCCCACTGTCGCCCATACCAGGATTGCTCCCGTTGTTCATGGGCGCCGCAAGAAAGCCAATGCCTCTTGAAAATCCTTGGGGCATGGAGCTTTGAAAGTTCGTTTCTTTCCCGTGCGCGGGTGGGCGAAGCTGATTTTTTGCGCGTGCAGCATCAACCGTGGAGGAGGGTATTCGGTGAGGTCGGAGAGGACATTGGTCTGGCGCGAGCCATAAGTCCCATCGCCAAAAAGCGGAAAACCGAGGTGCTGAAAATGGACGCGGATTTGGTGGGTCCGCCCGGTGTGCAACAGCGCCTCGACCAGCGTAGCGTGGCGCAACCGCTCCACCACACGATAGCTGGTCCAAGCTTCGCGACCGGCTCCCTCCACTACCGCCATCCGCTTGCGATGGCTGTGGTGGCGGCCGATTTTCATGCGGATGTCCCCCGACAACCGGGGTAACTCCCCACAGACGATCCCCAGGTAAACCTTTGTTACCTCGCGGCAGGCAAATTGAGAGGCCAGCCCCTGGTGGGTGGGATCATTTTTCGCGACGACCATGCACCCGCTCGTGTCCTTATCCAATCGATGAACAATGCCTGGCCGGGTCACGCCACCGATTCCGCTCAAGTGTCCCTGGCAATGATGAAGGAGGGCGTTGACGAGAGTGTGCTCCTCATGTCCGGCCGCGGGGTGAACCACCACGCCGGAGGATTTATTGAGCACGAGGAGGTCATCATCCTCGAAGAGAATGTCTAGATCCATGTCTTCCGGTTGCGCTTGTGCAGCCCGCGCTTCGGGCCAATGCACAGAGACTTTTTCTCCGGCGCGAGGGGCATGGGTTGGTTTGACTTTTTCGCCATTGACTTTGATGTGGCCTTCCTCAATGAGCCGCTGGATGGCCCCGCGCGAGACCGCTGGAAACTGCGAGCGCAGGAAAGTATCCAGCCGTTCCCGGGGCAGTGACTTCTCAATCAAAATGGTTTCAGCACGTCCGCTCAACTCGCAAGAGAAGCGCACTGTCATTAGCTCTTCGATTCGGTGGCCGCTGACTTGGCCGATTCATTTCTCCACGAGAGGATAAAGAGCAGTCCCACGCCGATGCAAATAGCGCTATCCGCCACATTGAAAGCCGGAAAGCCGGCCTCATCGCCGCCGCGCCGGATCAGATAAAAATAAAGAAAATCGATGACATGGTCTCGGAGAAGCCTGTCGGTGAGATTGCCGAGAATGCCGCCAAAAATCAGGCCGAGAGAGATTTGGCCGCCGGCAGTTTGAATATCGAAGTGATGCCGGGTTAAAAACAGAATCACCAGCGCCACTAAGGCCACACCCGCCAGGATGGCATTGTTACCCCGAAACAGGCTCCAGGCGGCGCCCGTGTTGCCCCAATGGACAAACTTGAAGAAGCCGTGAAGGACAACCTTTTCCTGGGCGATGTCCAGGTATTTGAGCACCACCAACTTGCTCAATTGATCGAGTATAAACACGGACATGGCAAGATACGCGATCCGCCAATTGGAAGTCATCTTCATGATCCGAGTCCGGAAGGGGATTCAACGAGCGGAACCCTGAGGCGGCCTGTGCTGATCATATTGCAAAAAATGCCGGAAGCCTCTCTTTGGAGCAAGCTTCCGGCAAATTGTTTCCGGTCAGAAAGCCAATCTCAAGCCGCTTCCTGGTCGCTGGTGTCGAGGAAGCCCTGCAAATGATGAATGCGGGTCGGATGCCGCAGTTTGCGCAAAGCTTTCGCTTCAATTTGGCGGATCCGTTCGCGGGTCACCTTGTATTGCTTGCCGATTTCCTCCAAGGTCCGCTCATACCCATCGACGAGTCCGAAACGCATCTCGAGGATTTTACGTTCCCGCTCAGTGAGGCTTGCCAGCACGGTGCCAAGCTTTTCCTTCAACAAGCTGTAGGCAGTCATGTCGGAGGGGTTTTCGGCGCTTTTATCTTCGATAAGATCGCCAAAACTCGCATCTTCATCCTCGCCCACTGGCGTCTGCAAGGACACCGGCTGGCGCGCCATTTTCAGCAGCGCATTGACGCGTTCCACCGGAATGTGCAACTCATCCGCCAACTCCTCCGAGGTTGGCTCCCGGCTGAATTCCTGGCTCAAGTGTTTCTGGGCCCGCCAAAGTTTGTTCATGATTTCGATCATGTGAACCGGGATGCGGATCGTGCGGGACTGGTCGGCAATGGAACGAGTGATGCCCTGGCGAATCCACCAGGTGGCATAAGTGGAAAACTTGTAGCCCCGGCGATATTCAAATTTCTCCACCCCTTTCATCAAGCCCATATTGCCCTCTTGGATGAGGTCTAGAAAGGACTGGCCGCGATTGGTGTATTTTTTGGCAATCGAAATCACCAACCGCAAGTTCGCCTCCACCATCTCGGTTTTGGCTTGTTGAGCGCGGGCCGCAAACTTTTTCATCTCCGCGTAAGTGGCGAGAAAATTCTGGTTGGGAGTGCGCACAAAATCTTCGAGGGCCCGGTTCTTGATCTTCTCAGCGGCGATCATGGCCTGGTTGTGCGCCGTTTTGGACAGACGTTCCAAATCGTGAATGGCGCGCAAGCTGGCTTGGATTCGATCATGCACGTTGTCGGCGACGAGCATCATCTCTTCGAGCACTTTTTGTTTGTAAAAAAACTTGGAAAATGCGCCCTGGAGTTTTTTATCCAGCTTCTGAAAGGCGGCGAAGACTTTTTCCTTGCCCGCTTTGCTGGCGACGCGCTGCCACTCGGCATATTTCAAATCGACCTGTCGATCGACCTCGCGCACGTGTTTGACGAGTTTGCGCAATTCTTTGAGATGCTTCTCGCGGCCTTCAATCATCTTATCAATGATCACGCGGTCGAATCGTTCCTTGGGTGGTTCGGAGATTAACTTTTCGGCCAAAGCGATGTGCTCTTTGGCGGTGAATCCGAAGCCGTAAATGATCCGCTTCAGTTCGATTTCCGCTTCCTCAATTCGTTTGCAAATCGCCACCTCCTGCTCGCGGGTGAGCAACGGCACCTTGGCCATTTGGCGCATATACATGCGCACCGGGTCATCCAGGCTGTCCAAGCGGCCCGGTTCCTCTTCCACCTCGGCTTCAGGCTCCTTGATTTGTTCGACCTCGGCCTGATCGACAATCTCGATTTGGAAACTGGCCAACTTGGCATGGACCTCGTCCACATCCGTCGGCGTGATGCGAGAATCCGAGAGCGCATTATCAATGTCTTCGTTGGTCAGATAGCCCTGCTCGCGAGCCAGCAGGACCAAGTCCTTGACCTTCTCGGTGAGGTCAATTCCTGATTGGCTTTTGATGATGGCGAGGTTCCCGGCGGCCTTGGCCAGATAATCCTCCTGGGCAGCCGCAGCCGCAGGCGTCACAACCGGCGCTTTGCTCACCGGCGCTTTGCTCACCGGCGCGGCCTTGCTCACTGGGGGTCGCACCGCTGCCTTGGGTCGGGAGGCGGCGGAAACAGGTAACCTTCCGGGAGCGTTCTGAAGCGCCTTGCCGAAAGTGATCTTGAAACGTTTGCGAACGGCCACCGGGCCACTCAGTTTAGTAAGAGACATGTCTTTCTTGGATCGTGCCATATAATCTATTCTTTTTCGCATCAGTGCGAAAAACAGCCTTCCACAATTTCATGGTTGTAAAGGCGAGTCAAGCCCTATATTTTAAAAAGGGCAAATTTTGCCGCTTTTAGCCATTATCACCAGCAGTTTGACCTCGCAAGCTCAGCAGAACCCCTAGAGTGACGCATTTCGGAACAAGTGGTTGGGCCAAGGATGAGAATGCTCGTTTCTGGCTTGTTAGGAGGATGGGCCCCGACTAACGTGTTCCCATCGAAAGCGTATTATGAGTCCACAAAGCGTCGCCCGCCTGGTTGGGGTAGCGGTTCTAATCTTCGGCGCTATCATCATGGCGACGTCCGGCACCTACGTTGTGCAACCGGGCCATCGCGGCGTCGAAGTGACGATGGGCAAAGTGTCGCCCGTTTTTAAGCCGGAGGGGTTTGGGCTGAAAGCGCCATTTATTTCAAGCATTTACCCGATTTCCGTCCGCCAACAGACGGCGGAGGACAAGGCGGAATGTTACTCGGCGGATTTGCAACAGATTCAAATTGAGCTCCGGGTATTGTTCAGAATTCCGGAGGGTTCCGTAGTCAAGCTGCTGCAGGGATATCTGGGAGAGCCCTTCGAGAGCCTGGTCGCGCCACGCGTGCATGAGGCTCTCAAGGAAGTTACCGCTCTGCAGAGCGCCGAGCAGGTGGTGAAGAACCGCGAGCAAATCAAAACGCGCGCCCTCGATATCGCCCGCAAGAAGATCGGCAGTGTCCTGGTCATTGAGGACATTGTTATCCAGAATATCACTCTTACCAAAGAGCTCGAACATGCCATCGAAGCGAAAATGGTGCAGGAGCAGGAGGCCGCTAAATCCAAATATCTCCAACAACGCGCGCAAATTGAAGCTGATACGGCCGTGATCAAGGCCAAAGGCGAGGGGGAATCCATTCGCATCCGTGGCGAAGCCCTGAAGGATAATCCGGCCTATGTGGATTTGCAGATCGTGGACAAATGGGACGGCCTTACGCCATTGGTCATCGGCGGCGGTGATAATTACGTGCTCCCCCTGCAAGATCTGGAACGCCAGCGCCAAATGAAAATCAATGCCAATCCCCAGACCATCGCCCCGGCCAACGGACGGCGAGCCAATTCGCCTTGACCTTATGAACCAGGCGCACTTGCCTAAGCTCATTGGCCTCGGGGTTCTTGTGTTCATGCTGATCCTGGCCAGTTCCAGCATGACCTATGTGATTCAACCCGGCACGCGCGGCCTTAAGGTTACGCTGGGTAAAACGGAGGACCAATTCCTGCCGGAAGGGTTTGGGTTCAAGGCGCCATTCATTACGACCATCGTGCCGGTAAACATCCGGCAGACTACGAAGGCCGTGCGCGCTGAATGTTTTTCCTCCGATCTGCAACAGGTCATTCTGGATTTGCGGGTGCTCTATCGGGTGCCCGAGCAATCGGTGGTGCAAATTTACAAACGGTTCGCGGGTGATCCCTTCGACAGCCTGATAGCGCCGCGCGTGCAGGAGGCGCTCAAGGAAGTCACCGCCTCCCAGACAGCCGTGCAAATCGTGAAGAACCGCGAGGAAATCAAACAGAAGGCGCTCTCCGCTGCGACATTGAAAATCGGTGACATGTTAACAGTGGAAGACATTGTCATCCGAAACATCGACCTGTCGAAGGAACTAGAGCGAGCCATTGAGGCAAAAATGGTGGCGGAGCAGCAGGCGGCGCAGGCGCGGTTTACCCAATTGCAGACGCAAGTGGAGGCCGAGACGGCTGTTATCAGCGCGCATGGCGAGGCGGAGGCAATTATGGTTCGCGGACAGGCGCTCAAATTGAATCCGGCCTTTTTGCGGCTCAAAATTGTAGAACGTTGGAACGGGAGATCCCCCCTGGTCGTTCCCGCCGATGTAAATAACACTGGGGCCGCGCTGCTGCTGCCCCTGGGACGCGCGGACAAACCGGCGGTCCAATGAGTCCTCGGTCTCGGGCGATTCTTCAAATCACGATCCTGGCAATAGTGGTCATTGCGCTCATGTTGCTTTTTCCCCGCGCGTATGAGTTCGTCGAGAGGGCAGGGCGCGAACTCCGTTACTTCTGGTGGTTAATTCTGTTGCTGGCGTTGGCCGTCTGGCTGATTTGGGGGATTGGCCGGAAGCCCAGGCCCTGACCGCTCCGCGCGCCGCGACGGAAAATCGCTTAATTCAACAGGAGTGGCGGTTGGGGTGAGCGCATTTTGTGGTCAGGGGGAGGAATCAATTTCGTCGCGGAGGCCCAGCCGTCCGGAGGAGTAAAAACGGCCCTCAAAAAATTCCCAGCAAAAGCTTGACCTTTCTTCCAGAGCAGGCACATTAAGCGGTTCGAGTTGAGGCAATTATGCAGCACATTAGAAATATCGCTATTATCGCGCACGTTGATCACGGCAAGACCACCTTGGTCGATTGCTTGTTGAAACAGTCAGGCACCTTTCGCGCCAACCAGCACGAGTCGCAAGAGGAACGCTTGATGGATTCGATGGATCTGGAGCGGGAAAAGGGCATCACCATTCGCGCGAAAAACGCCGCCTTCAAATACAAAAATTATCACATCAACATTGTTGACACTCCCGGGCACGCTGATTTCGGAGGCGAAGTCGAACGAATCATGAATATGATCGACGGGGTGCTGCTGGTGGTCGATTCAGTGGACGGCCCCCAGGCGCAAACGCGCTTCGTCCTGCGAAAGGCCCTCGAAGCGGGCGCCAAACCCATTGTGGTGATTAACAAAATCGACCGCGAAAACGCCCTGCCGCACAAGGTGCTCGACGCTATCTTTGAATTGTTCGAATCGCTGCACGCCACCGATGAGCAACTCGATTTCCCGGTCATTTATGCCAGCGCCAAGGGTGGTTACGCCAAAGAACAACTCGACCATGCCAGCGGCACAATGGAACCCCTCTTCGACGCCATCATTAAACATATCCCTCCGCCGCGCGCTCACGCCGGCGAAGGTTTCAAGCTGTTGGTGGCCAATCTCGATTACTCGGATTATCTGGGTCGCATCGCCCTGGGAAAGATTGTTTGTGGCAAGGTGAAGGTTGGTGACCCCGCCGTCTGCATCCATGGAGATGGCCGCAGAAGCCAATCCAAGGTCACCGCCATTTACCATTTCGAAGGGATGAAGCGGATCGAAATCGCTGAAGCCCATGCCGGCGACATCATTGGCCTGACCGGCTTCGAAGAAGTTTTCATCAGTGAAACCATCACCGACAGTGTGGACCGCGAACCACTGCCGTTTGTGCCTATCGATCCACCCACCATTCAGATGGAGTTCGCCGTCAATGATGGCCCGCTCGCCGGGATGGAAGGCAAGCTCGTCACCGCCCGCCATATTCGCGAACGGTTGATCAAAGAAACGCGGACCAATGTCGCCCTCCGCGTGGCGGACACCGAGGCGCCGAATATTTTCACCGTCAGCGGCCGGGGCGAAATGCAGATCGCCATTTTGGTCGAGCAAATGCGCCGCGAAGGTTACGAAGTGCTCGTTTCACGCCCGGAAGTGATCTATCGGAAGGACAAGGACGGCAACCTGCTCGAGCCCATTGAAAAGCTTTTTCTGGAAATTCCCAAAGAAGCAATGGGCGATGTGCTGCAAAATTTGGCTGGCCGAAAAGGTGAAATCAGCGCCATGAATCATCACGGCGACGAGGTAAGTATTGAGGCTCTGGTTCCGACCCGTGGCTTAATTGGATTTGAAACGGACCTTGTAAATCAGACTCGTGGCATGGGGGTCATGAGCCATCTCTTCCACGAATACGGTCCCGACCGCGGCGACATTGCCGCCCGCAAAAACGGCTCGCTTGTCAGCATGGAAAGCGGCGAGGCTATGGCGTATGCCCTAAACATGGTGCAGGAACGCGGCCGGTTGATGGTAGAACCGGGCGACCAGATTTATATCGGGATGATCGTAGGGGAGAACGCTCGTGAAAATGACATCCCTGTCAACCCCTGCAAAGCAAAACGCCTGACCAACATGCGGTCGTCGGGGGACGGCAAAGGCATTCAACTTTCCGCGCCCTTCAAGATGTCGCTGGAACGCGCGCTGGAATACATCGGCCCCGACGAATACGTGGAAGCCACACCGAAGAATCTTCGCTTGCGCAAAAAGCTTTTGGACGAGAACCAGCGCAAGCGGGCGCTGCAAAGCCGAGCTGTGAAAGTCGTAGCCGCTTAAACGGCTATCCTTTGGAAAGGAAAGAGCGGAGTTTTTTCCTCTCCTCCTGCTTCTTCGTTTTTGCGGCCCATCTTGAGGTTCTGCTTTGTGCGCTATTCTACGACTGTCCAAGCGACGCCAGCCACTCACGCATCAGCCGGGGCTCGTTGCCAAACATCAACGAACCTGGGACGATGTAATCGGCCCCGGCGGAAAATAGCAGGGGCACCGTCTCACGGCGGATGCCCCCATCGGCTTCGACTTCTGTTTTCAACCCCCGCTCCGAGATGATTTCTTTCGCCCGCTTGATTTTGGCGGGCACAGAAGCATCCATGGAAGCGCCTTTAATCCCCATGGCCGTGCCCACGATTGTGAGCACATCCAAATCTTTCCAGTGTGATTCGAGCAGATCGAGCGACTCAGTCAGGAGGAGCGAAACCCCCGGCCTCTTGCCATTCGCGCGGATGGCTTGGAGCACTTCGCGCGGATTCTTTGCGGCGTCGAAGCAGAACAGGATGATGTCGGCGCCAGCTTCAGCAAATGGCTCGATCCACTCCAGCGGATCGGTGACCATCAGATGGACTTCAAATGGGAGATGCGTGTGTTTCCGAAGCGCCTTCACCAGGTCGGGGAAAAAGAGCATGTTATTAACGTAATGGCCATCCGCGACGTCGAGGTGAAAGCGTTCGGAGTAGGGCTCGACGCGCTTCACCTCCGACTCCAGATTCGACAAATCGGCAGACCAAAGAGAGGTGGAACATTTCAGCATAGATTTGGCAAGTTGGGCCTATCGGGCGTAAGCGTAACGGAACTTTCAAAATTGTCCCGCAAATTTCCAGGCCTTACAAAATGACCAATGACTCCGTGTTTGACGGCGCGAACAGGTATTGGCTCATTACAAGTGTTTGCCAAACCGAAGCCTCTTTTGCGAATTGAAAAAGAAAAGTATCTGCCAGGCCCTCCGAACTATACAATACGCGCGCGGTGAATAAGTGGCGGTTGACAAAGTGGAGGATTTTTAAACGGGGCCTCAAAAAAATCCTTTAAAAGCTGCCGAAAGCCTTTGACCAATGCGGCCATGGGCGTTACACCATTTGCAAAGCCGGACGCACCGGTGGAGCGCTTGGTCATGCAGGGTTTAATTTATATTTTTGCGAAATGGGACGTGCTTGAAGTCGTGAGAACCGCCACGCCGGAAGGCAAAGCCATCCTCGTGGCGCTGCTCCTCTTTTCCGTTTTTGCCTGGACGATTATGGCCCAGAAGGCGACCCAAATGCATCGCGCGAAAAAGTTAAACGCGCTTTTCGAGTCGGAATTTCGAACTCAGAAGCATGTGCTCGACGTTTATGACCGGCGGGTGCAAGTGCCCGATTGCCCGCTCTTCATGGTCTATCAGGAGGGATGCCGCGAGCTGGACACCCGGTTGAAAAATCCGGCCAAGGACGCACGGAAAAGATTTGTTTCGCTCAAAGGGATGGAGCACGTCAAACGGACACTGGAACGGACGGTGGCCCAGCAGTCACTGAGGCTGGAGTCGGGATTGATTTTGCTGGCCATCGCGGTGAGCGGCGCCCCCTTCCTGGGATTGCTCGGCACGGTTTGGGGGGTGATGAGCGCCTTCAGCTATGTGGCCCTCAAGGGCCGGGCGGATCTCGCGACGATGGCGCCGGGCGTGGCAGCGGCGCTAGTCACGACGGTGGCGGGCTTGCTCGTCGCCATCCCTTCGATGTTCGGGTATAACTGGCTGGTGCATAATCTGCGGGTACTGACGGTGGAGCTGGACAACTTTGCCCAGGAATTGGTGTCCAATATGGAGACGGAATATTTGGAAGAAAAGGAAGACTAACCCATGCGCCGATTCTCCCAACGCAACTCGCTCGTCACGCTGTCCGATATCAATATCACGCCCCTGCTCGATTTGGCGTTTGTCCTGCTGATCATTTTCGTGATTACGACTCCGCTCCTGGAGCAGGGGATGAACCTGAACCTGCCGGTGGGCGGCGTCGCGGACAGCCGGAAGCTTGAAAAGCAAAATATCCGCATTGTTGAAGTTGGACCGCAGGGAAACTACATGCTTAACAGACATCCTATGAATCTGGAACAGGTCACCGCCCAACTGGTGACCGAACACCGGCTTAATCCGAGGCTGGTGATTGATATCAGGTGCGATGAAAACACCCCTTATAAATACGCGTTCTGGATTATCGATCGTTTGACGCGAGCGGGGATAGAAGAGGTGTCTTTCCGAGCCAAGCCGCCCTCTCTAAAATGAACCGATTGGCAAAAAAATGTTTTATCGCTGCGGCCGGCACCCATCTGTTGCTCTGCTTGTTGTTGATTTTTGGATCGGCGTTTTTCGTTTCGCATGACAAGAACCGCAGCACCCCTCCGCTGAGGGCGGTGCCGAGCAGATTGATCGACGAAGCGCTGTCGGGTGGCGGCGGCAATCCGAAAATTGCCCCTTCGGATGGCCAGCTAAAAGGGCAGACGCTGGTTGCTCAACCCGTCCAACCGCAGCACGTGGAGCAATCTCAACCGCGGCCAGTGGAGCCGGTTCAAAGAGAAGTTAAAGCAAAACCGGAAGTCAAAAAGGTGGAGAAAACCAAGCCGCCCAAGGAGCACCCCAAAGAAGTGATCAAGGACAGTCCAAAGCCCCGCCCCGAGTCGGCCCCGAGGGTGACCAAGAACCCGCCCTTGGAACTGAAACCGGTGACCCGCCCCACAGTGGACAAGATAAAGCAACAAGCCGAAGCCGAGGCCCGCGAGGCAAAAGCCAAAGAGGCGGCGGAAGCCAAAGAAGCGGCGGCCGCCCAGAGGCGGGTGGCGCAAGCCTTTGCTAAGGCCAATGAGCGGTTGAAAGAAGGTTTCTCGCAAGGAACGAAAGTGGAGATTTCCGGGCCGGGCGGGGAGGCTTACGCGGATTATTCGCAATTTGTGAAGAACGTTTATGAAGACGCCTGGACGGTCACTGACGACCTCACCGACGAGAGTTCGACAGCCAAAGTCAGCGTAACGATTGCCAAAAGTGGCCGGGTGATTTCGGCGCACCTCGATCGGCCTTCAGGGAATTCCGTTTTAGACAAGTCGGTGCAACGCGCTTTGGACAAAGTAAGATTTGTCGCGCCGTTTCCCGAGGGCGCCACCGATGACCAGCGCACTTTCCTGATCAATTTTAACCTCAAAGCGAAGCATTTACTTGGATGAAATTTAAACTCTCTCGACTCACCGCGCGCGGAGGCCGCCCGTCTTCCCCAGGGCCTGCCGGCGCGACCATAGTGATTTCAATCCTCGTGGCGCTTTCGCCCGCGCCGGGCCTCGCCCAACAGGAAATCATTATCTCCAAGGATTTCGATCCCAACGGCTGGCCCAAACCCATCCCGGTTTCAATCAGCGGCTTCTCCGGCGAAGTCGATAACGTTCTGAAAACCGATTTGCTCTTTATGGGGATTGTGAATGTTAGTCCGGAAAGCGCCAAGTACCTGATTAGCGGCAGCAACGCTGGCCGCGTGGAAGGGCGGGTGGTGGAACGCATCAACAAAAATCAACTTTTGGGAAAGGCTTATACCGGTGGCTCGGCGCGTTCGCAAACACATGCCCTGGCGGACGACATCGCAGTGGCGCTGACTCACAAGCCGGGCATCGCTCAAACCAAAATTGCCTTCAAGGGTGAAACCGGACGCGGGAACGGGGAGATCTACATTGCGGATTATGATGGCCATAACGGGCAGGCCGTGACGCACGATCAAACCATCGTGTCCGCTCCTTGCTGGTCGGGGCATTCCACCCTTTACTACGCTTCATACAAGCTGGGCGCGCCAAGAATATTTTCGCATCACCTGACGACTGGCGCCCGCAAGATGATCACGCCCTTTCCAGGTTCGAACATCAGCCCGGCCGTTTCCCCGGACGGCAGCCGGGTAGCTATGATCTTGAGCAAGGGCGGCAGCCCCGACCTCTATGTAAGCGACAGGGACGGAGGCAACCTGAGGCAGCTCACCTCCACCAAAGAGGCCGAATCGTCGCCTTGCTGGTCACCAGACGGCCAAAGCATTTGCTACGTTTCGCGCGAACGCGGTCCGCCCAGCTTATTCGTCATTTCCGCCTCTGGCGGAGGCCCGCGGCGGATCCTGACCAATGGCGCGCCGAATCCCACTGAGCCAGATTGGTCGCCCGACGGCAAATGGATCGCTTTTACTTCCCTCATGGGCGGGTTCCAGACCTGCATTGTCAAAGCCCAAGGGGGCGATGCCATCGTCATTGCGCCGGGGGAAGACCCTTCCTGGGCGCCGAATTCGCGCGCCCTCATTTTCTCCCGCGGTCCCGATCATTCCAAAAAACTATCTTTGCTTGACGTGCCTACGAAACAAGTCAAGGATATTGCCCGCATTCTGGAGAGCAACTCGCAGTCGCAGCCGAGTTGGGCAAAATGAATAGGCTCTCCCCAAATACAAAAATCATGAAATTCAAAACATTTATCAAACTGTCGGCGCTGGCCGTCGTTCTCTGCTCTAGCATCGTTGGCTGTCGGAAAGGGCTCGAGAGAACCACGCCCTTGCAAGGGCGAGGAGTTGGGGCCGTTTCCACACCGGATATTGGCGGGCCTATTCTGCCGGGAAAAACTGGTGACGATACCATCAAGCCCGTTAATAACGATACGGCCAAAGTGGACGAAACGGTAAAGCCAACCCCATTTCCCACGCCACCCGCAGGTGATCCAAACAAAGTCGTTCCTCTCAATGGGGCGTTAAGTACTTGGGGAGCGGCTGCCGATCAGCCGTTTAAGTCGGACACGGTTTATTTCGACTATGATAAGGCGACCCTGAAGCAGGGCGAAGTTTCCAAGGTGGAACGCGTAGCCGGCGGCATTAAGGGTCTGGCGGGGAAGGCCCTGAGAATTGAGGGCCATTGTGATGAACGGGGGACCGAGGAATACAATCGTTCGCTAGGCGAACGCCGCGCCATGGCGGTTCGTGAATCGCTCATGCGCGCCGGGGTCGATCCAAGCCTCATCGACACCATCAGCTATGGGGAGGATCGTCCCGCCGATCCCGGACACAATGAAGCCGCCTGGTCGAAGAATCGTCGCGGTGAATTCATTGTAATCGAACCCCCGGGCGCCTCGACCAGCAAATAACCCGCATAAGGCTCCGCACAGGGCGCCCGGATGCTCATTGCGCTCCCACGGAGCCAAGGGCTTATGGTGAATAGCCCCCGTATCGGCCCGTCTAATTAAGCGATTGAAGCTTTACAGACCCCCTCGGCTCGATTAGCTTCGTTTAACTAAAGGCTAGTTTATGAATATGATGTTTGCGGTATTTGGGATCGGTGGTTGGGAAGTCGTTTTAATCCTGGGGGTAGTGCTGGTGCTATTCGGCGCGAAAAAGCTTCCCGAATTGGCTAAGGGCCTGGGCCAGGGAATCAAGGAATTTAAGAAAGCCACTCGCGAAGTAACTGATGAGTTACACAATGCCACTAACGCGGATGACCATTATTCGACCTTGCCTCCCCGAGAGCGGCAGATCGAGCCTTCCCCGCAAAAGTCATTGACCGAAAGCACCCTCCCAGAAAAATCGGTGGAACCCGTCCCCCATTCGACCGAGCATAAAGTCTAATGTTTTTCGGCTTCAGCCTCTGCCATGGCAACTGAAACCGAAGAGTGGCCATCCCAAGTTGAGGTTGAGCAGGAGGAAGAAGGCGGCCCGGTTAAATCTTTCCTCGAGCATCTCGAAGATCTTCGTTGGGTCCTGATAAAAATTGCGGCCGCCGTAGGGGTGGCCATGCTGCTTTGTTTAATCGCGGGCAATTACGTGGTGGGAATTGTCGAACGCCCTCTCCACAACGCCAAAATCAGCTATCCCAAAAACGTTCAGGTGGTCACCTTTTTCTTCGGCGGCAATAAGCTGGGGTCTTTTCAGATCGACACTAACAAGCAAACCGCTTTTCCATTCAGCACTAATCGGTTTGTCCCCGTGCAAATCGTGCCTTTGACCATTGGAGGGACTAATCAAGTGCTGGGGTTCAGCGTGGATACCAATGCGGCGCCGGACACCTTTCAAAAGCTCCACATCGATCTGATCAATCTGAGTCCAGTCGGAGGATTTTTTGTGGCTTTTCAAGTTGCCTTTTATGGTGGGTTAGCGCTGGCCTCGCCCTTTATCTTTTATTTTATCGCGCAATTCGTTTTTCCGGCGCTGAAGATGAAAGAGAAGAAGTATATTTACCATGGATTAGGCTTCGGCCTGTTGCTTTTCATGACAGGGGTTTGCTTCTGCTATTTCGTTCTTATGCCTGTGGCGCTGGCGGCGTCGGTGCAATACTCCGAGTGGCTCGGCTTCTCGGCGAACCAGTGGCGGGCCGAGGACTACATCGGCTTTGTTTGCAAGTTCATGCTGGGAATGGGCTTGGGCTTTGAACTCCCTGTGGTCATTCTCACACTGGTTAAAATCGGCGTTTTGAATTACAGCATTCTCTCTAAAGCCCGCCGCTACATGATCGTCATCAACCTGGTCCTGGGCGCTTTGTTGACCACGCCCGAGGTTGTCACCCAGGTCCTAATGGCGGTCCCATTGCAACTGCTTTTCGAGATCAGCGTCTGGATCACCTGGTATTGGGAGCGGCGCGACCGGAAACTCGCCGAGCGGGGGTTGGCGGCATAGGAAATGTGGAGCATGATGGGTCCGTGGGTTTCGCAGGTCTGATCGGTCCGATCTGTTACATAACATCCGCAGGAAATTCCGCTTTACAACTCTTCGAATCGGGTTAAAATTTCTTCAACATCAAAATTTATATGCGTATTTCAGTAGCTCTTCTGACGTTGATCACAGTGCTCGCTCTGACGGGGTGCGCGGGGCCCGAGCGCAAATTCGGCCGCGGTATGAACAATGTCACTGAGATCGCCCGACTGGGCGAACTGCGCCGTTCCATGGAGCAATCCGGCCTTTGGGAAGGACCCGAGGCCGCCTACACCACCGGAGTTATTCGCGGGCTTCACCGGACGGTGGTCCGCACTGTGATAGGAGCTTATGAGATGGTGACAGCCCCAATTCCGCCCTATCATGCGCTGTTGACCTCCACCAACCGGCTTTATCCGGACTTCTCGATCCGGAATTCGACCTTCCCTTGGGGCGGCATGGTGCTGCCCGAGGACCCAGTTTACCCGGCGAGCTATCGTCCCGGGGTATTGTCGGATTCGCTTTTTGCCACGGATACCTCTCTCGGTTTCAGCGGCGGAGATGTCGCGCCAATGGTTCCGGGCAGCCGTTTTCATGTTTTTGACAATTAGTTGAGAAATGTTCCGCCGGGTGTGCCCGCGGGAGTTTCTTAATGAGGCTTGAAAAAAAGTCGCGGTGCAAGGTCAACCTGCTGCTGAACATTCTGGGCCAGCGCGCAGATGGTTTCCACGAGGTGGAAACGGTGATGCACCCAGTCAATATCTGCGACGACCTCGTTTTCACGGACTATAAAGAAGGGGTTCAACTCACCTGCAGCGAGCCCAGTCTGCCCACGGATGGAAGCAACCTCGTTTATCGCGCGGCCATGGCATTTCGTGAAAAGGCTCGCCTAAGCGCTGGAATTCGCATTCATTTGCAAAAAAGGATTCCCCTGGCGGCAGGGCTTGGCGGCGGCAGCGGCAATGCGGCCACGACCCTGCTGGGATTGAATGAATTTTTTGGCTATCCCCTCGAGCCAGAGCAGTTGCGCCAAATCGCCTCTTCCCTCGGTTCTGACATTCCGTTTTTCCTCCAACCCTGCCCAGCTCTGGCCACGGGCCGTGGGGAAAAAATTCAGCCATTTGAGTTTTTCGCTGCTCTGAAGGGCATGGCGCTTCTTTTGATTCATCCTGGGTTCGGCATCTCCACGGCCTGGGCTTACCATGAATTGGCGCGATTCCCGGCCGCATCGAATGGACGGCCCGGACGAGCGCAAAAACTCGTTGCCGATCTGCAAAAGGGCGATCTCGCCTGTGCCGCCGCTGAGTTTTATAACGCGCTCGAATTTCCCGCGCTCGAAAAATATCCGTTACTGGCGATTTATCAGGAGTTTCTTCGCGCCCACGGCGCCGCCACCACGCTGATGTCAGGCAGCGGTTCGACCACCTTCGCCATCATTGATGGTGAAGCCGCCGGCCGGCAATTGGAACAGAAAGTCAAAACCCGATTTGGCTCCTGCTGGACCGCCGTCGTCCCTATGGTTTGACTGGAAATCGCCAGTTGACGCTGGCTGAGCCTTCTTGCTAGGGTGCGGCCGGATGAGCGAATGGTTCCATATTCTTCGCTGGTCGGCATAGCCCTCACCGGCTGACGGACCGAAGGTGGTATAATTCGAGATCGCCCGCAGTTCCATTTGGAAGGCGGGTTTTTTGATTAACGTATGCGACATACCATTTCAGTGCTGGTGGAGAATAAGTTTGGAGTGTTGACCCGCGTGGCTGGGCTGTTCAGCGGCCGGGGCTACAACATTGACACTTTGAACGTCGGGCCGACCCAGGACCCGAATACCTCGCGCATGACCATTGTGACGCGAGGCGACGACGCCACGCTCGAGCAAATCGTCAAACAGCTCAACAAACTGGTGGACGTGCTCCAGGTGATGGATTTTCGGGACGGCGAATATGTCGATCGGGAACTGGTGCTTATCAGGGTGGGGGTTGCTTCCGAAACTCGCGCTGAGGTGATGCAAATCACGGACATTTTCAGGGCCAAAATCGTCGATGTGCAACCCAAAAGTTTAACGATTGAAATTACCGGCAACGAGAGCAAGGTTGAGAAATTTATCAACCTGATGAAAACCTTTGGGGTGCTTGAATTGACACGGACCGGCAAAGTGGCCTTGCCGCGGAAATGAATTTTCCCTGCTCTTAAATCCTCCTAACGTTTCACCTACTCAACCCCTCAAATCAAATGCCTGCAAAAGTATATTCCGACAAAGATGCGGACCTCAGCGTCCTGAAAAATAAGACCCTGGCGGTCCTTGGATTCGGTTCCCAGGGCCATGCCCATGCGCTCAATCTGAAGGACAGCGGCTTGAAAGTTATTATCGGCCTCTACGAAGGCAGTAAATCGATTCCTGTCGCCAAGGAGAAGGGTTTTGAGGTCTTAACTACGGCCGAAGCTGTGAAAAGGGCAGAAGTCATTTTTGTCGCTTTGCCCGACACTAAGCAGCCGGCGGCCTATGAAAAGGACATGGCGCCTCACTTGACCCCCGGCAAAACGCTGTTGTTCTCGCATGGTTTTGCCATCCATTTCAAGACTATCGTTCCGCCGAAAAATGTGGATGTGATCCTCGTCGCGCCCAAAGGCCCGGGTCACATCGTGCGCCGTCAATATTTGGAGGGCAAAGGCGTGCCGGCTTTGATCGCCGTTCACCAGAATCCCGGCAAACAGGCCAAAAAGGTCGCGCTGGCCTGGGCCAAAGGAATTGGCGCCACCCGGGCGGGGGTCATCGAAACCTCCTTCAAAGAAGAAACGGAGACTGATTTGTTTGGCGAGCAGGCCGTGCTGTGTGGAGGGTTAAGCGCCCTCGTCCGGGCCGGCTATGAAACTCTCGTCGAAGCGGGTTACCAGCCGGAAATGGCTTATTTTGAATGTCTGCATGAGTTGAAGCTGATCGTCGATTTGATGAACGAAGCGGGTATCAGTGGCATGCGCTTCTCCATTTCTGAAACGGCTAAGTGGGGTGATGTCTCGGTCGGCCCGAAAATCATCGATGGTGGAGTCAAGAAACGCATGAAGGCGGCCTTGAAGGAGGTGCAAAGCGGCAAATTCGCCAAAGGCTGGATCGAGGAATATGAAGGGGGTTACAAAAAATACAACGCACTGCTTAAACAGGGCCAGCAGCATTCCATCGAAAAAGTTGGAGAGCGATTGCGTTCTTTGATGCCATGGATGCGAAAACGCTCTGTTAAAGGTGTACAGGCGACTTATTAGCAAGTCGCGGCGCAAAGGGACCTGCAACGGCGGAGTTGTCGGGAAGCGTGACCGGGAGTTCCGAATACTCAGAAACCAAGCCTTTGGGGCGGTGTTTGGATGGGAGACGGTTTTTCAGTCGGGGTGTGAATTTCGGTCGTCCTCTGACCGACCCGGATAGGTTCAATTTAAACCGAGAATTGGTATGGAGTTAGCTGGAATCTGCGATATGTTAAGAGCCATGAAACGGTGTCATAAGAGATTCGCCTGTATCAGTGGGGCGCTTTTGATTGGCGGGGCCGCTCCTTTGCTGCTGGCGGAATCCGGGCCGAATCCTTATCAGGCTATCAGCGGACGCAACGCTTTTGCGCTGGTGCCCCCGCCGCCGCCTCAGGAGACAACCCAGCCGCCACCCCTCGTGCCACAAAGCAAGGTAATCCTGACAGGAACTACGAGTATGTTCGGCACGCCGCGCGCCCTCCTGGAGATTACGGAAACAGAAGCTGGAAAAACTGCTACAGTCCGAAAACCAATTCTGCGCGAAGGCGAACGGGATGGCTCCATCGAGGTGGTTTCTATCAATATGGAGCAGAGCCTGGTCAGAATCCGAAACGCCGGTCTTGAGACAAACCTTTCTTTTGAGGCTCCCAAGTTGAGTGCGGCGGCGGCGCCCGTGCCCGGTTATGGGGCAAGCCCTCCTCCTCTTACAGTTCCCCCTCCCGGATTCTCACCGCCCAACGCTGCCGCCCAGCATCCGGGCGTGGCGCCCAGCGTTCCGATTTTTGGCAACTCAGTCCCTGCAGGAGGCGCCAATTCTGCCGTCGGCGCGCGGACAGGGATTTCAGGCGCTAATGGTTCGGGCGCGGGGGCAGTGACCGGCGCCGGTTCCAGCGGTCTTCGGAGCATCCCATCTCGTTCGGCTCGGACCGGCGGTTCTGCTCCTGCTGATACGACCAGGCAATACTTGAACATGGCCATTCAGCACGAAATTAATACGAGCGCAGGCCAGAATTCCCCACCATTGCCGCCTGTCCCTGGGGATCCGCCCGTATTGATACCGTCCCAGTAAACAAGGCCCGGCTGGGGTTAATACCCACTTGGCTTCCGCTGTATTTTCCGCTGTGATACAGGTTCAGCGGGAGAATGTCCTCCCGGAGTCTGAAAACAAAAATCACGAAAGGAAAAACAACCATGAAAACTGTTTCAAGAATCACTACCACACTGAGCCTGGCATCTCTTTTAATTACTCTGGGATGCGCCAGTCGATCCCAAGTTAAAACCGCCCTGCGTTTGGAAACCATCGATACCATTCCGGCTGAACCAGCAAAGGGTTATGTTGAATTCTCGTCCGTGTCCAGGGAAGCCGTCGTTCCCATTTTCCTGCTCGACGAACAGCGGCGTCCCCGTTTACTGGCGGCGACTGGATTGAACAAAGGCGCCCATTATTCATTCACGTCGCATCCGACCATCGTAGCGGAGAAAGTGCGCATCGCTTTGCCTGCCGGTGTTCATACGTTTATGATTGAACGGGATGGACCCATCCTGCGGGTTTCCGTTGAAACGGGCAAAGTAACCCCGGTTGAACTAAGTTATGTCGCCCTGTATAATGGGGCTACATTTGTCACCTATCGTGTGACTTCTCAGGCCTTTCAGCCAGCCCCTTTCAAAGAATCGCCTGGGAAGGGCTAAATCGAGGCACAACAGGGAAAACCGAACGCGGCGAGAGAGTTAGTTCCGGCCCATTTTTGCCGGTGGCGCTTGTCCCGAAGGGACATTTGAGCCGGGAATGGATTGGAATCGGTCGAGTCCCGAAGGGACGGCTGACGGGCCCGGGCATGCCTGCGGGACAAAATGTCGGCCGTCCCTTCGGGACTTGTTGTCTTTGGGCGGGAAACCCAGCGTTGAAACGCTTGGCCATTGTCGGATGTCCCTTCGGGACCATGCTCCGCCGGGCTGAAACCGGGACTGCCAATCCTCGGCGACCCGCCAAATCTTTGTGACATTAAGTGCCCTCAGCCCCGACGCCGTTCGAGCCGCTCGAAGGAAAATTGCTGATTTTGAGCCAGGGCTTGCCAAGAGCCTCTGGCTCCTGTAATTCTGACCGGCGGCGAGCGGATGGTCGAGTTGCATGCAATCTTTTTCCTTAAGATGTTTTGGCGTGGGTGACGGCACGGCCTCTGCCGATCGCAACCATTCCGCCTACCTCTACACATTTGGAAATGTCTCTCTGTTGGTTGATTGCGGCGAACCCATTAGCCGCAGTTTTAGAGCTTCGGGGCTCAGTTACGAGCTGATCGATCGAGTGCTCATCTCCCATCTGCACGCTGATCACATTGGGGGGTTTTTCATGCTTCTGCAGGGGTTCTGGCTCGAGCAACGGAAAAAGGATCTGCACGTGCATTTGCCCGCGGATAGCGTTCAGCCTCTGAAGCAGATGTTGCAGGCCTCATTCCTCTTTGAAGAACTGCTGCCTTTCAAGGTGACCTTCTCACCCTGGGTGAGTGGCAAGCCCGTCGTTGAGCAACATGTCCGCGCCACTCCATTTCCCACCACTCATCTGCAGGGCCTGCGTAAGAATTTTCACGCTAAATATCCTGGAGAATATGCGGCTTACTGTTTCCTGCTGGAAGCGGATGGCCAGCGCATAGGGCACAGCGGAGACCTCGGTTCTCCGGAAGATCTGGAACCGCTTCTAGCCCAGCCCTTGGATTTGCTGGTCTGCGAAATGGCCCATTTCAAACCGGAAGAGTTGTTCAGCTACCTTCATGGCCGCGACATCAAACAGATCGTCTTCACCCATCTCGCTCGCTTCTATTGGTCCCAGTTGGAAGAGGTGCGCCGGCTTGCCTCCCGCCTCCTGCCGGGGACGAATTTCTCTTTCCCACGGGATTTTGAAATCATTCCAGCCAGGTGAGCATCCGAACAACTCAGCCGGTCACTTCTTCGGGTCCTTTTCCGCCATTTACCAGGAAGAGCACAGCCATGCGGACGGCGAGGCCGTTGGTTACCTGTTCCAGTATGACTGAGCGGCCACAGTCGGCGATCTCGCTGTCAATTTCCACCCCTCGGTTGATGGGGCCGGGATGCATGATGAGAACTTCGGGTTTGGTGCGAGTGAGGCGGTCTTTGTTTAACCCGAAGAGACTGGTGTATTCGCCGATGCTTGGGAACATGGTTTTGCGCTGACGTTCGTGCTGGATGCGCAGCAAATTGATAATGTCCGCGTCGGCGATGGCCTCCTCAACATTGTAAGTGACCCGGCAGCCCATCTGCTCGAACACTCTGGGAACGAGGGTAGAGGGACCACATAAGGTGACTTTGGCCCCTAGCTTCAATAGGGCCCAGATGTTAGAGCGGGCGACCCGGCTGTAGAGAATATCTCCGAGGATGGTGACGTTGAGGCCGGCGATGCGACCCTTTCGTTCGAGGATAGTGAAGGTATCAAGTAGGGCCTGGGTGGGATGCTCGTGGGCGCCATCTCCGGCATTGACAACGCTGCCCTTGAGAAAGCGGGACAGGAAGTGCGCGGCGCCGGTGGCGCTATGGCGGATGATGATGATGTCCGCATTCAGGGCTTCAAGGTTCCGGGCAGTGTCCTTGAGAGTTTCCCCTTTTTTCAGCGAGGAAGCCTCAGCCGAAAAATTAATGATGTCCGCGCTGAGGCGAATGGCTGCCAATTCAAAGCTGATGCGGGTGCGGGTGGAGGGTTCGATGAACAGATTGATGACCGTTTTCCCACGGAGGGCAGGGACTTTCTTGATAACCCGCTCACCGACAGCTTTAAAGGAACGAGCGGTATCGAGGACGATGTTGATTTCCTCGACGGAGAGAGACTCGATGTCGAGCAGATGCTTACGGTGCCAGGTCATGAGGGGGAACACGGAGCATTGGACGGCGGGTCATAGCTTTTCTAAATAAACGACGTCGGGGCCGCCTTGCTCTTTTAATTGCACATCGATTCGCTCGCTCAAGGAAGTGGGCACATTCTTGCCCACGAAATCCGCCTTGATGGGCAACTCGCGATGGCCTCGGTCAATCAGGACAGCCAATTGGATTCGCCGGGGGCGGCCAAAATCGTTCAGTGCATCCATCGCCGCGCGGGTGGTGCGCCCGCTGAACAGCACATCGTCCACCAGCACCACGGTTCGATCGTGGAGGTCGAAAGGGATAATGGTCGGGTGAACTTTGGGCGCCGGCTGCTGGCCAACATCATCCCGATGCATGCTGACATCCAGGCTTCCCACCGGAACCGGGAACGCCCACATGTTTTGCAAGATTTCGCCCAGACGTTCGGCCAAGTGAATCCCGCCTCGTTGGACGCCTACGATGACGACCGATTGGGTATTGTCATTTCGCTCCGCGATCTCATGGCCAATGCGCGTCAGGACACGATGGATGGCGGAAGCACTGAGGATGACAGTCTTTCCAGGCGCAGCACCCGCCAGCGTTCCACCGTTTAATGGCTGGTGGCTTGCCGGCTTCTCCGCCATTTGGAGCGGTGTTTAATGATCCAGTCCGTCAAAGCGCGTTCAAACCCAATGTCATGGCCGACTTTTTCGGACTCGATCCACTTATGTTTAAGGATCTCGTCCCGCTCCGCCTGAAATTCACGATAAAGCGACGAATTCTTAACTAAATCGTGTCCGTTAGATACGTTCTGATTATTGCTCAACATAACCCAGTGAACTTCTGAATACCTTGACTATACCAGATCGGGGCCCGCTGACAACTCTAAAGTAGGGGTTTAAACGTCAATTACCGGCCCATCGCCACCACCCGCTTTATCGGGTGGAGGGGAGGTTTTGCCCCGGCGGTCTTCAACCCTGATCTCGCCAGTGCCGGTGAGGGTATTCAGGAGCAATGAAACTATGCTGATTACAAGTGCCCCCCAAAAGGCCGCGCCAAAGGTATCCACGTGGAACTGCGCGACCACTCCATTGACTAAAAGCAACAGCCCCGCATTGATGAGCAAGCGAAAAAAACCCAAGGTTACAATCATCAATGGCAAAGAAAGAAGGGTAAGCAGCGGACGAACGAAGGTATTCAGGATTCCCAGCAGCAAGGTGGCGGCCAGCAGTCCAGGCCACGAGTCATAATGAATGCCCTTCACAATCTCCATCGCCACCAGCACCGCCAAAGTGCCGATTAACCATCGCAGGAGGAAACTTTTGAGCCTGGCGGGCATAACTCAGTTCCGGATGGGGAACTCTCGATTTTTCATTTTTCGTTAACCACCGATGCAGCTCATTGAGCGACTGGGCGCGACGAATTCTGGCTCGCCAATGTGATGGCGCGCCTCCTTTTGCCAAACGGCGTCCTGAAAAAACCTGCGCAGGTCGTCATCGGTGCCCCCCTCGCGCAGGCGCGAGCGCAGATCATGCTCGACCACGCTAAATAGGCAGGTGCGGATGTTTCCGTCGGCGGTCAAGCGAAGCCGATTGCAATGGCCGCAGAATGGCTCGCTCACCGGCGCGATGATGCCGATTTCACCACGTTGGCCGGCGAACGTCCAGCGCCTGGCGGTTTCGGAGCGATTGGCGGGGCTTACGGGTTCCAAATCGAAATGCGTTCGCAATCGCTTTAGGATTTCGTGGCCAGGCATCACTAGTTCCCTTTGCCAGGCGCGCGCGGAATCCAAAGGCATGAATTCAATGAACCGCATCGACAATCCCTGGTCGTGGCCGAACCGTGCCAACGCTTCGATTTCGTGATCGTTGATCCCTCGAATGACCACGGCATTAACTTTGACGGGGTTCAGGCCCAATTGCTGGGCCAGGGCAATGCTGGCAAGGACTTCCTCGAGGCCATCGCGCCCGGTGATTTTTTTGAAGTTGTCGCGGTCCAACGAATCGAGGCTGAAGCTGATGCGGCGGAGTCCAGCGTCGCGCAGGGCCTTCCCTTTTTGGGTGAAGAGAAAGCCGTTGCTCGTGAGGGCCAGATCGGTAATGCCGGGGATTAAAGCAAGGCGTTCGACCAACTTCTCCACTCGCTGGCGCAGCAACGGCTCCCCCCCGGTGAGGCGCACTTTCTGAATCCCGAGCCCGACCGCAATCCGGACTGCCCGTTCGATTTCTTCAAAGGTCAAAAGATGCGAACGGGGCGCCCATTGTCGGGCGATCGATTCAGTTTTGCCGGAGCCGCGCGCCCATCGATCACGATAAAAATTGGCGGCGGCTTCGGTCTCAGGCAGGCAGTATAGGCAGCGGAAATTACACCGATCCGTAATACTCACCCGCAGATCGCGCAGCACGCGTCCATGCGAGTCGGTGAGTAGATTGGACGGGGTCATTGGGCATTGGGGGCGTTGGTCGGAGCGGGGAGGACTTTGGCACGGCCGTTTTGTTCCAACTCGATCTCGAGACGGCTGTCCGGCTTGGCCGCAGCGGGCGTTGTTGCCAGAAGTCGTTCGGCCCCCTTCTTGTCACGCATGTTGTACACGCCTAGTTGGGTCCAGGCCAGGCGCTGATTGACGGCGGCTTCTTCCTTCAGTTTGGCAACCTGGGTGCGCAATACCGACAAATTATTGAACTGAGCTACCAGAGCAGATTTTTCACTCTGCAAACGCGTGAGTTCTTTTAGCAGAAAGGTGCGATCTCCTTCGGAAGAGGCCAGTTTTTGCTTGGTGTCGGCGATTTTGCTTTCAAGCGAAGTAATCGAGGCCGTCAATTCGTCCATTTTCTTAGTCAAATCGTCACGCTGCGTTTCCAATTCGGCGATTTGGGCTTGCTGTTTTTTCACCTCAGCCTGGGCGGTGCTGTAATCCGCCTGCATTTTGGAAAGGTCGTCATTGGCCTTCGCCAAATCAGCGCTGGTCTTGACGAGATTATTCGAGCTGGTGGCCAAAGCTTCGGCGCCAAGATTCAACTTGGTGTCGAGGGCGGCGGCGACTTTCTGGACCTCGTCCAGTTTGACTTTGGCTTGCTCCCATGAATTCGAATAAGCATCCCGGCTAAGCTCCGCGGCATTCACCACGAGCGCCGTCCGGTGACGCTGAAGGAATAAGCCAATGCCCAACCCCAGCGCGACAACCGTCAGAACGACAATGATAGTTTTCATAGACTTATACTCTGGGGCCTGGAGGACGATTACGCAAGGATTACCTCCTTGCCGACAGCAATTTATTGTGGCTAGATCAGTAACATTCAACTTAGGCAGAAAGATGAAAGGCTCAGCTATTTTTTGGCTCAAATCCCACAACAGGCGAGCTTCTAACTCGGTTGGCAGGGAGCTTTTAGTAACGGCGAAAGGATTTCACGGGGAGAGGCTGGCCTTGGTCGCTCCCTTACCTTTGGTGAGCGTCGCAGAGTTATTTGGGAGGGGCCGGTTTGTTCACGGCATTGGTTTTTGCAGGCACGATAATCGCGCCGCCGTCCTGCTTTAATTCCACTTGCAAATTGAAATTCGAAGCCGGGCTGGGCACGCTCGGAGCGGCCATGAGCCTTTCCGCGCCTTTTTGGGCCTGCATGCCGTAGATGCCCATCCGAATCCATTCCAGCCGCCGCGCGATCGAAAGCTCGTCTTTTAGTTTGGCAACTTGAGTGCGGAGAAGAGCGAGATCGTTGAACTGGCGTTCCAATTCAGCCTTCTCCACTTGTAATCGCTTTAGTTCTTTCAGCAAAAACTCTCGATCTCCTTCGGACGCAGCGAGTTTTTTTTCCGTATCGCCGATGGACTTTTCGAGATTGCCGATGGCCGATTTCAAATCAGTGGCCTGCTGGTCCAAAGCGGTCTTCTGGGTCTCAAGTTCATTGATGCGAGCGTCGCGTTTGGCCATTTCGGCCTTGGCGGCCTCGGCGGCAGCCTGGGCTTCCTTTTGCGTTTTGGCCAGTTCCGCCGCCGTTTTAACAAGATCGTTCGACTTGGCAACCAAATCCTGGCTGCGCACGGTCAAGTTGGTCTCAAGAGTGGAGTTGACCTTGACCAATTCATCGACTTTCGTTTGGGTTTGTTCCAGTCGGTTGGAATAATTGACGAGTTCCTGGACATGTTCCTCATTCTCTCGAGCAATTTTGACCGCAGAATTGTGCCGAATGAGCAACCCGACTCCCAAACCGACGGAGAGGATGCCTAAGATTACGATAACAACCTTCATATGGTTTCAGAATGCCCGATGGGGCGCTTATTGGCAAGGACGACAATCCAATTTCTTGCTTATCAGACGCAGTGGCTTAAATTTGATTCATGGAATTGCCAAATCAAGTTCCGGTTATGACTTTGCCGAGCGCCACGCTGTTCCCTCAGGCGTTGTTGCCGCTCTACATTTTTGAACCGCGCTACCGCCAAATGTTGGCCGATACGCTGCAATCCAACCGGATGTTTTCTGTCGCCATGCAAAAGCCCGGGACCAAGCGCGAATCCCCATGCCAAGTAGCGGGACTGGGGCTTATTCGCGTCTCCGTGGACCATCAGGACGGCACTTCACATCTCATTCTCCAAGGGCTCACACGGGTGGAATTGCGTCAGACCGTGCAGTATAAACCCTATCGAGTGCAACGAATCCATGCTTTGCAGGCCGCTCCCAATGATAGCGTCATGGTCGATGCCCTCCTGGCAAAAATCCATGAACTGGTCCAACAGCGGCTTGAAACCGGCGCCTTTCCCTTTCCATTCCCGGTCGTCAAAACAGCCACCGGCGCCAAGCTCAAATCATCCGCCGCCAAAACGCCTAATTTAACAGCCAAAGAGATTCTTAATTATCTGGAGAAATTGCCCGATGCCGATCAGGTGGCGGATTTGGTGTCATGCGCGCTGCTGCCGGATGCGGACCAGCGCCAAACCATTTTGGAAACGGTGGAGTTGGAGGCGCGACTGAAACGTCTAATCCACTTTTTAATCGCGGAAATTCAAACCCCTCGAAAGGACGAGACTCTATGAATGAAGAGAGGACTCCCGATGAGCGGACGCACGCTGCCCCTGAGGAGATGACAGCCGCTCTGTTTGCCAATATGGTGGTTCAGCAAACCAACATGGCGCTCATGTTTCTGGGCCAAGTGCCGCACCCCGAGTCTGGCAAGCATGTCCGCGACCTCGATGCAGCTCGCATGTTCATCGATCAATTAGAGATGCTGGAAGTTAAAACGAAAGGAAACCTCGATAAACGCGAGGAAGCTTTGCTCAGACAAAGCCTAACCGCTCTGCGCATGGCTTTCGTCGACGCCGCAAATCAAACGCTCGCTTCAACCGCCAAGAAGGACAGTCCTGGCGCCGCGGCAGGTGCTGCGAGTCAACCCGCGGGCAAATCAACCCAAAGTGAAACGACCCCTGCCCCCGAGCCTGCGACTCCCAGCGACGAAACGGAATCGCGCAAGAAGTTCTCCAAAAAATATTAGGCCCCAGTAACGCTGAGGATGCGTCCTGCAGCTAGAACGAAATATGCTGCGGCGAAAAAGGGCCCCGCCTTCCCGATTTGCTGGTCTCGGGCGAGTGGCGGGCCTAGTTCCTCTCGGGACCGTACTACCCATAATAAGGCCGAAGCGAGGCGGACAATGGGGCGACTTTCAGCGCCCGCTCCATCTCCCGTTCAGTCACATCAGGTGCGTTCGCCAATTTGACGATTTGCCCCGCTTCCAAAGCGGCCAGCGCTAAGCCGTCTCGCACCAAAATGCGGTTGGGCCAAATGGCGGTGATGCGCGCGCCCGGGGTAAGAATGCCCACAAGGTTCAGGGGATCGGCCGCGCTCAAAACAATTAATTCCCCGCTCGGTTTTAGTTTTCGAAGGGACCGCAAGAGTCCGATCGCCTCAGGCAAGGCAAATTGCGCGCCGCTGGCGCCACTGATAAAATATCCGCCACGAATCTCGCCTCTGGCTTCCAGCCGGCGATAGACGCGGCCCAGTTCAAACCATGACACCTTTAACGATTCGCGGTCCAATAATCGTCGGAATACCACACCGTAACGGCGCAACAGCACGCGAGCGAAACTTTCGAGCGCTTCGTCGCGGATGACCGGATCCACTCTCTGGAGGTCTCCCGTGGAGGGCTTTCGCAATAAGGACCATCGCCCGCCGAATTCGAGGCTGGTCACGCTTTTGTGCCGTCGCTTCCGCTCCCCATCGCCAAAAGGCGCGCGCTTCTCTGAAGGGACCAGCAGCGCGCGCAACCCTTCAAAACTGTCTGACGTGACCCAGCCTTGCGCTGCCAGCTCGGCAAGAGCTTGCTCGATTCGAGACGGCAAAAGTCCGGTACGTTGAACAACCCCCGCGAAAAACAACGCCCCGCCTTCCGAAAGCGTTCTCAGAACCAGCTCCGTATCGGGCGTGAACTCGGCCGAGGCGGGCCTGCCGGACAATTCCAGCCAGCGCGGCAAATGGTGGCGCGCGAACAACGCGGTGGGGCTTGACCGGAGCGGAGTAAAACCGCGAGCTTTTTGGTTCTGAGGAGCCGATAAACGTCCCCAGCCGAGGCGGCCGGTGAAACAGAGGCGGTCCAGCCACTGGGGCGTATAATCCCTCACGCGCACGGCCAGCACGGCTGGCTCCCAGGCCGCGGCCGGCAAGTCATAACCATCGAGCAAATCGAGCACGCCCGCGACACCTTCGGGCCCCTCCGCGCGGTGCTCCGCATCCACCCGTTGCCAGGCGAGGAGGAAGCGCTGAAACTCCGACGCTGAAACCGGTTGAATTTCCGCGCGCAGCCGGTTAAGCGTGAGCCGATGAATGCGGGCCAGAAGACGGCGGTCGCACCATTCAAGTTCCGCCGCGACCGGAAGGAAATGTCCGCGCAAGATAAAGCCCTCGGCCTCCAATGCCAGCAAAGCAACCTCGATTTCATTGGAGGGCAGGCCGAAAAAATTAGCCAAAGCCGGGACGGTGATAGGTCCGACAACCTCCATTCGGCCTCGAAGTAATTCCCGCACGGCCTCCGCGCGTTCCCAATTTCGCTTTAATTCTATTTCTGGAGGAATTAACGCGGGTTCGACCTGCGCATCTGCATACACGGCCTGCACCATCGGCAAACGTTCCGCCGCGACCCACCAGGATTTTGATGCCATCCGCCCTGCGCGCTTCTCTGCCGCGAGTGAGTCTAACAGAGAGGTCGCCGCCTGAGGAGCCGAAGGCAGGCTCGGAGATCGGCCCCCGATACACCGCGCTGCCTCCTCTTCGGTAATGACGCCCAGCAGCAGCAAGGCTTCATGCAGCTCGTCCGCGTTGGTGGCCCCAGGCCATGCCTCCTTGCAGACGCGTTGAATGGCCTCGGCATCCAAAATGCCCAGCCCACTGTCCGCCCCCGATTGGCCGGCGCGTCGGGTGTAAACCGCCTGGGTGCGCCGCTCCTCCAGCGGCGCGTCGTCTAAAAAAGCGTAAGGCCGGGCGTTGAGAATCTCATGCGCCAGCGGTGATGGCTCTGGCAAATCGCGCGCAATGCATCGCACTTTGCCGCCTTCGATACGGCGCAACAGCGATTCAAGACCATCGATGTCCATCGCCTCGGTCAGGCAGTCTTCAATCGTCTGTTGCACCAGGGGGTGCTCAGGCACCACGCGGTCCCCGGCGATATTCTCCAGGCAAGCAAGCTGGTCTGGAAACACTGCCGCCAACAGGTTCTCTGATTCCATCCTTTGCAGAGGCGCTGGCACCTTGTGCCCATTGCGATGTCGCGGAAGCGCCAGAGCCCGGGTTGCGTTCCATCGCCATCGGATGGGAAACATCGGCGCATCGAGTAAAGCCTGGACGAGAAGCTCACGAACGCTCCGGCTGTTCAGGTAGCGGAAAACCTCGTCCAAGGGAAACGAATGTTGAGTGCCAAGCGAAAGCACAATCGCATCATCGCTGGCCGCGCTTTGCAATTCGAAGTTGAAAGAGCGGCAGAAACGCTTGCGTAAAGCCAGACCCCACGCTCGGTTCAGCCTGGCGCCAAAGGGGGAGTGGATGACCAATTGCATCCCGCCGGACTCATCGAAGAATCGCTCCATGACGAGCTTATTCTGGGATGGCAGGACACCCAGCGCTTTGTAGCCAGCCGTCAAATAGTCGGCGAGTTGGCGTGCGCCCACCTCAGAGATTCCGGTTTCAGTGACAAGCCATTTCACGAGGCTGGCGCTTGGCTGGTCACCGCCGTTCCTCTGGGGGCCTTCCTCAGATTCAGTCCGCAGATGGTCTTCGACCTCCTCGCGCAACTCCGCCACCGCGCGCGACAATTCCGCCGTGCGCGCCGGCGCTTCGCCCAGCCAAAATGGCATCCCTGGCGGTTGCCCCTTCGCGTCCTCTACGCGCACGATGCCGGATTCGATTTTCAAGACTTTCCAGGAAGCATTCCCCAACTGGAAGATATCTCCGGCCAGACTCTCGACTGCGAAATCCTCATTCACCGTGCCAATGAAAGTCTCGCCCGGTTCCAAGACGACTCGATAATCCGCGTTATCTGGAATGGCCCCGCCGGAGGTGAGCGCAAGCAACCGAGAACCGCGCCGCCCACGCAGGCGATGGTTCACCGCATCATGATGAATCAGAGCTGCCCGCCGTCCGCGCTTGGTGCTGAAACCTTCTGCCAGCATGCGCACTACTTCGTCAAACTCTGGACGTGTCAGTCGGCGATACGGGTAGGCCGAGCGCATCAAATCGAAAAGCTTTTCCACGTTCCAATCTTCACAGGCCGAGCTGGCGACGATTTGCTGGGCCAGCACATCGAGTGGCTTCTCTGGAATCTGCAAGCAATCCAACTCGCCCCGTCTCACACAGCGGAGCAACGCCGCGCACTCGACAAGCTCATCACGAGTCAGCGGAAACAAGCGGCCTTTGGGCAAGCCTCCGCGCCTATGTTCGGCCCGGCCCACGCGTTGCAGACACGTCGAGATGGATCGGGTCGTGCCGATTTGGCAGACCAGTTCGACCGACCCAATGTCGATGCCCAGTTCCAAGGAAGCGGTCGCCACCAGCGCCTTGAGTTCTCCGCCTTTGAGACGGTTTTCCGCATCCAGCCGCAGCTTTGCCGAAAGACTGCCGTGATGCGAGGCTACCTTGTCTTCGCCCAGCCGTTCGCATAATTGATGCGCCACGCGCTCTGCCATTCGGCGCGTATTCACAAACACCAAAGTGGTTCGGTGGGCCTGAATCAAATCGGCTAGACGATGATAGACTTCCGCCCAGACTTCGTTCGACATCACGGCTTCCAGCGCCGAACCGGGAAGCTCAATTGCGAGATCGAGCGCGCGGGCATGCCCAGCGTCAACGATCGTGCAAGGAAGGTTTGTGGTTCCCTCGCCAGAAGAGACAAGCTGGGATTGGCCACCGACCAGGAAACGCGCAACTTCCTCGATCGGCTTTTGAGTAGCGGAAAGTCCGATGCGCTGCAAAGGGCCTTGCGCCAGGGCGGCCAGCCGTTCCAGGCTCAGCGCCAGGTGCGACCCCCGCCGGTTGCTCACCACGGCGTGAATTTCATCGATGATAACCGTCCGCACCGACGACAGCATCCGCCGCCCGGATTCCGAGGTCAGCAACAAGTATAAAGACTCCGGGGTGGTAACGAGGATATGCGGCGGTTTCCTCACCATGGACTGGCGTTTGGCGGCGGGCGTGTCGCCAGTTCGCACCGCTGCTCGCACTTCGATGTCTTGCCCTTCGGCTATTCGCAGCGCGGCACGAATGGCTGCCAGCGGTTCCTCCAGATTTTTGTGAATGTCGTTGCTCAAGGCCTTAAGCGGGGAGACGTAGAGAACATGAGTCTCATCGCCAAGCGTTCCTTGCAGGCCGATTCGGAATAAGGCATCAAGTGACGCTAGAAAGGCGGCGAGTGTTTTGCCCGAGCCGGTCGGCGCAGCAATGAGCGTGTGGGCGCCGGACTGAATGGCCGGCCAGCCTCGCTCCTGTGGTTCGGTTGGCGAACCGAACGTCTGCTCAAACCAACTCGCGATGACGGGATGGAATTTAAATCGTTGCATCGACATTCTAGTATAGACCTTCGGGCGCTGATTTCACCTAAATCGCAGCCTGCTGGGTCTTTACCCCATGTTAGAGCGAACTCACAGCCTATAGAATCTTGCCGAACTCTTGAGTCAGGATAAGAAAACAGATATTGGCAGGATGAAAGAAAGACCGCTCATTTTATTTCTTGAGGATGTGGCCGAGGACTTTGTCCTGGTTAATCGCGAACTGAGCAGGACCGGCTTGGTGTTCGAGGCCAAACAAGTTGAGACGAGAGAAGCTTTCCTGAACGCGCTCCAGGAACAACCCCCCGATCTGATTCTTTCTGACCATGGGCTGCACGAGTTTGACGCCTTCTCCGCCCTGGCGCTGGCGAAAGAAAAAACACCGGATACGCCTTTTATTTTTGTGACCGGTTCTCTAGGAGAGGAAGCAGCCCTCACGCTTTTGAAAAGCGGCGCCACAGATTTTGTGCTTAAGCATCGGCTGATCGAGTTGGCTCCGGCTGTGCGCCGCGCCTTGCGGCTGAGCGATGAGCGCGCAATACAAGAACACCTCGCTCAGCCGGCTGCCGACGGCCACCGGACATCCTCTTTGGGGCAGAATGGGGACAACACGATGGGGGCGGGGGACGAGCCCTATCGTCGTCTGGTGGAGAGTGTGCGGGACTGCGCGATTTACATGCTTGATGCCAAGGGAAGGGTAGCCACGTGGAATGCGGGGGCCGAACATATTGAGGGCTTTAAAGCAGACGAGGTCATCGGCAAACCTTATTCCATATTCTTTCCTCCGGAAGAGATAGAACGGGGTGCCCCGGCAGCGCAACTTCAGCGGGCCGCCGCGGCAGGTCACTCCGAGCGGGAAGGTTGGAGTGTGCGCAAAGGGGGTTCGCGCTTCTGGTCCACTAGTTCTCTGAGCGCGGTTCGGGACGAGCAAGGCAACCTCCAGAGTTTTTCCAAAGTGGCGCGGGACCTTACGGAAATCAAATTAGCCCAGGACCAACTCCGGGAACTGAACGTCGAATTGGAACAGAGAGTGGCACAGCGCACTGCCGAGTTGCAGGCCGCCAATAAAGAGATGCAAGCCTTCAGCTATTCTGTCTCGCACGATCTGCGGGCTCCGCTGCGGCACATCGATGGTTTTTTAGATATGCTCAAGCAAAGTCTGGGCAACAACCTGGAGCCCGTGTCTCGCGAGTACCTTGGCATCATTTCAGAATCAGCGCGGAGGATGGCTAGATTGATCGATGCCTTGCTGGCGTTTTCCCGCCTAGGTAGCGCGCCTATGCGGCAGGCCCCCGTCAACATGACCGGGGCCGCCCGGGCGGCCATGCATGATCTGCATAATGATATGGAGGGTCGAGATATTGAGTTGGTGATGGGAGATTTGCCGGCGGTGATAGGCGATCCCTCGCTCTTGCGCCAGGTGTTTTTGAATCTTTTTTCCAATGCGCTAAAATTCACACGATCCCGGCCCAGAGTCCGAATCGAGATCGGTTCGACTTGCGCTGCGCAGGAGACGGTTTTTTTTGTTCGCGACAATGGGATCGGTTTTGACATGCAATATGCGGGCAAGCTTTTTGGAGTTTTTCAACGGCTGCATGGGACCTCAGAATTCGAGGGCTCCGGCATTGGTCTGGCCAACGTGCGGCGAATCATCCAACGCCATGGCGGCCGGACCTGGACCGAAGGGGTGGCCGACCAAGGCGCGACTTTTTATTTTTCCGTTCCGAATTCCAACCGAATGGAAAGGGGAGCGCCAGTGAAAGATTAGCTTTGTTGGCGGAAAAACGGGTAAGAGGAGGCACCACTGCCTGTGGCAATTGCAGCCGATTCAGAGTGGCTTCAGGGAATAAGTTACTTGGCAAGGGCTACCAAATACCGCTGCATCCGGCCAGCCTCCTCGACCATTTCAAGATTGGCGTAGGTCTGGTGAAGGTTGGCGCACATCCGCAAAAGCATGCGGCGGGAACTGACCGGCGCCAGGTAGCCGTCTTGCAAACCATGATTGTTGTTGAGCAAGTGTTTGATGCAATCTGCTTTCGTCCAGAATCGGCCGCGCCGAAAGGCATCAATGTAGATTTCCTTGGTCGGGGATTGAAAACGACAAATAAAATGGCCCGGCAGGCCAATCCCGGTCACTGGAAGTTTTAATCGCCGCGTGATGAACAGGTACACCGCGCAAAGGCTGATGGGATTGCCCGTCCGCCGATCCACCACTCTGTTTAGATAGCAATTCTCCGGGTTGTCGGTGAACTGCTCATTGCCCGCAAAGCCAAGGCTGTCAAAAAGATATTGATTGATGAGGCCGAGGATTTGCTCAGCCTCGGCCGCAAAATCGAGGCGAAGCCGCAATTCCCGCGCCCAGTTATCATAGAGGGCCTGGTAGGCTTCAATATTGGTGTCCGGATATTGGGTCTGCGCCAACAAGCCGGCCGCGGCCTCCAAATCAAACTCCTCTCCGTTGTGCAGGCAAAAATCGAGGAATTTCTCATCTGAGCCCTTTCGCGCCACGTGGTGAACGATTTCCAAAGCGCGACGCCTCATCACCGGGTCAGCGCTCAGCATGTGGGGCTGGAGCCACTCGCAAACCACTTCGCCATAGGAAACGATTTTATCCCGCACCATCTGATAGATTGCTGGATCTTCATCCACCAGCAGGCTAATCAAGGCTGCTCTCTGGCTTCCCGTCAGAGTTTCGGGGCGTTCCTTGCTGACGAGCATCTGCATATCCAAAATACGACCTGAACAGCATGCCAGAAATTCGATTATAAATCAACACATTTATGGAGAATTGTCATTTCTGTGCGCAAGAGAGCTGCGCCCGCGGGATATTCACGACTCCTCTTTTCAGAAAAGATTACCTCTCGTTTATTCCACCAAGGGATTGAGGATGTCCGATACCCCCACCCAAGCTAGCTTAGCCGCATGGGCATGACGACGTAGAGAAAGGGGCCGTTAATCTTGAGCACCCCCGGGCTCAGCTCATCGATTAATTCAAGGAACACCTCCTCGTTGGTCAACGCATTCAGTGGGTCAATGACATAGCCGGGATTGAACGCAATCGCCATCTCCTTCCCCTTGTAGTTGATGGCCATAGTCTCCTGGGCTTCACCCACATCCGGAGAGTTCGCCGTGATCGAAAGACTGTTTTTTCCGAAACTAAGCTTAACGGAGTTCTGCTTTTCACTGGTCATGATCTCGGCGCGGCGCAAGGCATGCATGAATTCCTCACGGCTCAGGGAAATCCGCTCCTTCGTCTCAGCCGGGATGACCTGCCGATAGTTAGGATAATTTCCCTCGATCAGCTTGGTTATGACCAAAATCGAAAAACCTTTCTCGTCCTTTAGCTCGAAGGCGGCTTGATTCTCGGCGTAGCGAATTTGCACCTCTCCTTTTTCCTGTAATAGCCGGTTCAATTCGTTGACGGTCTTGGCAGGAATGATGAATTCCCCCTGGCTTTGCTCCGATACATCCACGTCCTCATCCACCAACGCGAGGCGCCTTCCATCGGTGGCAACCATTGTCAATTTATGTTCTTTGAGGCTGAAAAAAATACCGTTGAGGACGTACCGAGATTCGTCGGTTGAGATGGCAAAGGAAGTCTTGCGGAACATGGAACGAATTTTCTCCTGAGGTAAAATAACGTTCTTATCCTCCTTAAACTTGGGCAAAGGAGGGAACTCTTCCGCGCCCAAACCCCGAATCTTAAAAAAGGAAGGGCCTGAGCGCAGACTGCAAACATTCTTGTCGTCCACCTCCAGCTCGATTTCCGGATTGCCTAGTTCCCGCACAATCCCAAAGAGCTTTTTCACTGGAACAGTGGTCGCCCCCGGAGTCTTCACCGCCGCCTCCACCGAGCAAATGATGGTGACATCCAGGTCTGTGGCCGTCAGTTCGAGACGGTTCCCTTCCGCACGGAGCAGAACATTGGAAAGAATGGGCAAAGTGGTTCGGGTGCTAACAATATTTTGCACGGATTGCAGCCCATTGAGAATCTGCTCCTTGGCGATGGTAAGGTTCATTAGCTCTTATGAATATCAGGATCTTAACCTAATCATATTATTATTAAGGGTGGTGAATAAGGCAAACAACTCCCAGTGTCAAGGACAGGACAAGGGGTTATGGAATAAAATTTGTGGGGACAACCTCCGATGGATTCGCCAATAGCGTGCGCAAAGACGACTTATGCGCAGAAAGCACAATCTGTTCACACCTTCTTCACGGCTTTTTGGAAGAGTTGTGCGCGGCGAATGACTTCGGGCAAAATCTTCTCTACCTTCTCGACTTCCCTGAGGCAGGAATCCCGGCCCAAGGAAAATCGAACCAGTGAATTAGCTTCCTGGGGTGCAACTCCCAAAGCGATCATGACATGGGAAGGCTCCAGCGAACCTGCCGAACAAGCGGAACCACTCGAAGCGCAAACTCCTTCCAGGTCCAACGAGGCCAAGACAGTAATGCTATCGCAGCCTCCAACAGTAAAGGAAATGGTATTGCTGAGTTGATGCTCCCGAGAACCTCGGAAGGTGACTCCTTGATCTTCCAGTCCATCCGCAAGCGACCGCAAGCGAGCAGTCAGAACAGCCAGTGGTTCTTTGGGGAAAACGGGACTTGGCACGAACCGTTCCATGGCCTCGGCAAACCCAATGATGCCAGGGAGATTTTCTGTCCCTGCCCGGCGCTCGTTTTCATGCCCTCCGCCGAAAAGAATAGGATCCGGCAGAAGGGGCGATTTCACAAACAAAGCCCCAGCCCCTTTGGGTCCGTGGAATTTGTGCGCGCACACCGATACTAAATCTGCATTAAACTGGCAGATGTTCGTGAAGGGTTCTTTGCCGAACCATTGCACAGCGTCCGTATGGAATAATACTCCGCGCTGGCGGCACAACGCTCCCAGCTCGGCGACGGGCTGGATCGTTCCCGTCTCATTGTTAGCAGCCATGAGCGAAACCAGAACAGTGTCGGAGCGGATTGCCGCTGCTAAAGATTCCACGCTGACACGTCCACTGCTGTCCACCGGCAGATAAGTGACCTCAAACCCCTCCTTTTTCACCAGGTACTCGCAACAATGCAGGACGGCGTGATGTTCCATCGCCGAAGTGACGATGTGCCGCCCCTTATTTCTGAGGTGCCGGGCGATACCGAACAGAGCCAGGTTGTTGCTTTCCGTGCCGCCGCTGGTGAACACGACCTCGCTGGGCTTGCACCGCCAGGTCTGAGCCACGCGCTCGCGGGCGTCATCCAGCAACGCCCGCGCCCGCCGGCCGACATGGTGGATGCTCGACGGGTTGCCGAAGACTTCGCCCAGATACGGCAGCATCGCCTCTCGCACCTGCGGGTCCAAGGGCGTGGTGGAATTGTAATCAAAATAAATCGTCTGCACCCTTGGAGATTATCAGCCAACGAGCCTGCCGCAATCTGGCCTTTTTTGGCGGAACTATGAGGCGTCACGGGAATATTGGCCGCCCGGAGCGCCGGTCTCCGACCCGGCGCGATAGGAAGTCAAGCGATCTCAATGCAAAGCGGGACGCAATGCCAGTTGTTGGATCAAATCGCCTTCGGCCCGGTTCAACTCTTTGAGGCGGCCATAGACCTTCTCTTTCTCAAAATAGTTGAGGGCCATTTCTACAAAAATATTTCCATGCTTGGCCTCCGATGACCAAAGGCGATGATAGAACTCTGACAACTCCGCATCATCTTCAATCGCCTGGCACACGATTCGGAAACGCTCCGCTCCCCGGCACTCAATAATCGATGCCAGCAAGAGACGGTCGAGAAATCGGTTGATCGGATCCGTGCGGCACAGGCTGAGCAAAGACTTGATGTACAGATCTTGCGTCATCTCTTTGGCGAGGCGAATGCCTCGTTTTTGCATTTGGGCATAGACCTGCTGAAAATGCTGCAATTCTTCAATCCCGGTCTCGATTAGGCCCGGCAGGATTTCGATGCGATCCGGATATTTGGCGACAAAGCTCATGGCCATGGCCGATGCTTTCCGTTCGCAGTCGGCATGGTCCTGCAGGAAAGCGGGGAAGTTCGACAGGACCGTCTTTATCCATTCCGGCCGGCTGGCCGCAGTCAATTCAAGGGAATATTTCATGACAAAGGGATGGTGGGCTAATTAGGACCCGAGGGCAACTTTTCGGGTTTGCGTGGTGATTGCTAATCAAGGTCAATCTCAGCCGATCCAGGGATTATCCGAGTCCGCCTCTGCGTCGAATGGGCGGGAGGGAAGGCGCTGGCAAGGCAGAGCAGTCCACAGTCGCGGCGCAAAGACTGCGCTGGGCGGGATGGGTCGCGTGTCCTTTGCGTTGCTTGGAGCCTCGGCAAGCGAGGAAATCATGGCGGATTTCCCCTTGATATTGCGCATGTATAGATGAAGCAATGATGGCTGGCTGCTCACCTCAATTGCGCCAGATCAATCAAGCAGCAAACAGAGTCGCAATGGCGCGTTTCTGTGTTTAACTTAGTCTAAACTCGAGTTGGAGAAAAATTATGATGAAGAAAATGAATCAAGTGCTGGCGTTGGCCGGCGCGGCGCTGGCGCTCGGTTTGAGCACCGGCCAGATGGCGGCCCAAGGCAGAGGAAATTTCGATCCGGCACAGTTCCGGCAAAGGATGATGGACCGATATAAGGAGAGTTTGGAGGTCACTAGTGATGCTGAGTGGAAGATCATTGAAGAGCGAATCGATAAAGTGATGGTCGCCCAGCGCGAAGCAAGGATCGGCGGCAGAGGCGGCCCTGGGGGACCAGGTGGTCCGCGTCGTGGCGGCGGGCCTGATGGGGCCCAGGCGGATAGCGGGACACGCACCAATCGAGGCAACTTTTTCAACGCCGAAAACGCCGAAGCCGATGCTTTGCAAAAGGCGCTGGATGCTAAAGCGTCCTCAGAGGAATTGAAAACAAAGTTGGCCAAACTCCGGGCAACGCTTAAGGAAAAGGAAGCCAACCTCGCCAAAGCCCAGGATGATTTGCGCAAGGTTCTCTCAGTCCGCCAGGAGGCCACGGCGGTAATGATGGGGCTTTTGAAATAATCGCTTATTGCATAATCTGAGCGTGTTGAGCATGAACGAGATTGCAGCCCAAGAGCCAACGCAGTTGCTGGAGCGGATGGTGTCCGCCCGGCAACTCTCCGCTCTGGACGCAGAAACCTTGGCGCGGCAATTTCGCGAAGGCTCAAAGAAAGCGCTGCAATCCGAAGAAGAAATCCTCCGATGGCTGGCAAAGGAGTACGATGTCCCATTTACTTCCTTAGAGGATGTGGAACCGGACAAGGAAGTCCTCTCGCTCTTTCCCGCGCGCATGCTTCTCAAGGACGAGTTGCTGCCACTGCGCCGGGTGAACGGTTGCATCGAAGTCGCCACCAGCCGTCTTTTTGCGACCCAAGGCGTGGACGCGCTCAAGTCGATGACGGGTCTGCGACTTCGGCCCGTTCTCGCTCCCACGGAGGCCATCCAACGGGAGATGAAAAAACGGCTGGGCGTCGGCGCGGACACCATCGATACGCTGGGGGAGGAGGCTTCCCTTCAGGTGGTGGACGAGAACCTGGACGAGGACACCAACCTTGACGGGGCGGCCGAGGATGCCTCGATCATCCGGTTCGTGAACCAGGTATTGAAAGACGCGATTGATCTGCGGGCCTCGGACATCCATCTGGAGCCCTTCGAGGACGAATTGCGCATTCGCTATCGCATCGATGGTGTGTTGCAGGAGATTCCGGTGCCCGCGCAAATCAAGCGTTTTCAACCGGCCATTGTTTCGCGGGTCAAAATTCTCAGCCATCTGAATATTGCCGAGAAACGGCTGCCCCAGGATGGCCGCATTAAAATCCGGGTGGACAAAAGCGAAGTGGACATTCGCGTCTCGGTCATTCCGATGCTGCACGGTGAAGCGGTCGTGCTGCGATTGCTACGGCAAAACGCGACCCTCCGCGGCATGGGCGAACTCGGGCTGGACGCGCGCGAGGTCACCTCCTTCCGCAAGGTGCTCGGTCTGCCTCATGGGATAATTCTAGTCACGGGTCCGACGGGGAGCGGCAAAACCTCGACGCTCTATACCGCACTCAATGAGATCAACGATTCGATCCGCAAGATTATCACCATCGAAGACCCGATTGAGTATCAACTCAAAGGGATTAATCAGATTCAGGTTTCGGAGAAAGCGGGCCTGACGTTCGCGCGCGGGTTGCGGGCGATTTTGCGCCATGATCCGGATGTGTTGCTCATCGGCGAAATTCGTGATCAAGAGACTGCCCAAATCGCCGTGCAAGCCTCCCTGACGGGCCACCTCGTTTTTTCGACCCTCCACACCAATGACGCTCCGGGCGCCTTGACGCGGCTGGTGGATATGGGCGTGGAGCCTTATCTGGTGGCGTCATCGCTGGAGGCCGTTCTGGCGCAACGACTCGTCCGAGTGCTTTGTCAGAAATGCAAAGAGGTGGACCAATCGCCTACCGCGCAAGCGCTCCGGGCACAACTGGACCTTCCTGCCGCTGTGCCAATTTACCGCACCGGCGGCTGCCGGGAGTGCCGCCAAACTGGGTATCATGGGCGCCGTGGCATTTTCGAGTGGATGGATACGAGCAACGAAATTCGCCAGATGATTCTAAAGAATTGTTCGAGCGGGGAAATTCGGGAAGCGGCGCGGCGTGGCGGGATGAGGGGGTTGGCCGAGGATGGGTGGCGGCTGGTACGCGCTGGCGTCACGACCCTCGAAGAAGTGTTGCGGGTGACCAAGGCCCAATCAGTGGGCAATGGAGCCGAAGACAAGCTCCAGCCCGTTGCGACAGTTCAAACGCAACCTGCCTAATCGCGGCTCAATTCTTATGCCCACCTTTCAGTATAAAGCCCTGCAAGCCGACGGCACCATTGCCGAGGGCGAGGTGGAGGCGGGAGGCCGCCAGGAAGCCTTTCGGCAGATGGAAGGACGGGGTCTGCGTCCCATCCGCCTCGCCGAGCGAAGCGCTGCCAATGGAGCAGCCAGGAATCACGCGAAACCGGCGGCCAAAGCAACGGCCAAGGATGCAGCCGCCGACAAATCGAGCGGCGCGCGTCCTCCGTTGAAGCTCTCGTTCGGAAGCTCGAACAAGGTTTCCGCTCGAATGCTTGAAAACTTTACCCGGCTCCTTTCGAGCCTGCTGGCGGCGGGTGTCCCACTGAGCCGCGCCTTGGTAATTCTCTGCAAAGAAGCCTCCGCTCCGGTGGCGGGCGCCAAGTGGAAAGAAGTTCATGATTTGGTCATTGACGGGATGCCACTCGCGGACGCCATGGCCAAGTCGCCGGAGACCTTTCCGCGTGTGTATGTTGCGATGGTGGAAGCCGGCGAGACGGGTGGTTTTCTGGATGTAGTGCTGAACCAGATCGCCGATTTCCAGGCGCGCGAAAAAGAAATGCGCTCGAAGGTGATGACCGCGCTGCTTTACCCGGTGATTCTGCTCGGCCTCGCGCTGGCGGTGCTGGTGTTTTTGCTCGGTTTTTTTATTCCGCGCTTCCAAACAATTTTTACGGGTTTCGGGGCCAAGCTGCCGCTTTTGACGCAGATGATTGTTTCGACAAGCGAAGTGATGCGCCACTACGGGATATTTCTAGTGTTAGGACTTGGAATTACCGCGCTCATGATCCGAACCTGGCTGGTCTCGGAAGCGGGGCGGCGCGCCTGGGAAGGGCTGATCCTGCGCGCCCCCATTGTAGGTCCGTTGGTCGCTCAATTTGCCATGTCACGGTTCTGCCGGATGCTGGGCACACTGTTAGGGGCGGGGGTGCCCTTGATTAACGCCCTCAATGTGGCCCGACGATCCATCGGCAATCAAATTCTGGTCGATGCCGTTTCCAACTCCATCGAACGGGTGAAGGAGGGCAAGCCGCTGGGGCCCAGCCTGGGGGATTGTCGCGCGCTCTTTTCCGGTTCGGTGCTGGAGATGATTTCGGTGGCAGAGGAAAGCGGGCGGCTCGACCACGAACTGGTGCGCATCGCCAACGTCACGGAAGGCGACCTGGACCGGCAACTTAAAGCAGCGGTGGCGATGGCCGAACCGCTCATGCTGTTTTTGATCGCCGGTTTCATCGGCACGATCTTCATTGGCATGGTCATCCCCATCTTTACACTCCAAGACTATATCAAATAATCAACCTTGTTGAACGCAATATGAAATGTGACCAACTGAGTAATCCCCATCCCATATCCCCACTCTTCAATGCGCGGCAGCGCGCTTTCACCCTCATCGAACTGTTGTTGGTGCTGGTCATCCTGGGCATCCTCGCCGCCATCGTGGTGCCGAAATTTTCGGGCCGCACGGAGCAGGCCAAACTAGTGGCAGCGCAATCCCAGATTTCCACGTTCGGCACCGCTCTCGATTCATTCGAGGTGGACACAGGCTATTATCCCAAGGGCAAGAACGGCTTGTACGATCTCGTGCAGGCGCCGCGCGATGCGCAAAACTGGCGCGGACCGTATCTGAAAAGCCAGATTCCCATGGATCCCTGGGGACGGCCTTATGTTTATGAGTGTCCTGGCAAACACAATCCCTCTTCCTATGATCTCATGTCTTTGGGGCCGGACGGGCGCGCGAATAGTGAGGATGATGTGTGTAATTGGCAACAGACCAATCAAAAGCGCTGAGCAGGCCATGCAGTTCAACCATGAACGAGTACGAATGAACCCGCGAGCGCGAGTCGCGTTCACGCTCGTAGAATTGATCCTGGTCATGGCATTGCTTGGGATAGTGCTGGCCGTGTCGGCGCCTGCGCTTTCGCGTTTCTTTCGGGGCCGAACCCTTGCTTCCGAGGCCCGGCAGTTCGTCTCTCTCACCCGTTATGGCCAAAGCCGCGCCGTTGCGGAAGGCGTTCCGATGATGCTGTGGATGGATACCCAAAGGGGAACCTATGGTTTGCAACAGGAAACCGGTTACGGCAACGTGGATGCCAAGGCCGTGGATTTTAGATTGGGCAAAGATTTGGCGATCGCCGTTGCAGACATGCCCCCTCGCGGGAGCGTCTCGGTGCAGTCGGCCCAGGCAGCGCAACCCGATCCGAACGTGCCGAGATTGCATTTTCAACCGGATGGTTTCATCGGTGAGGCCAGCCCCCGAAGTGTGGTCATTCGCGAGAACAAAGGTGAATCTCTCTGGATTACGCAAAGACCCAATCGGCTGAACTATGAAATTCAAACCAACTCGCCGCAAAATGCTTTTCGCTGAGCGAGCTGTGTTCGGCGAAATTCGATGCGCTCAGGGGCTTGGGAGTGGCTGCGCCCGGGGACGGGCGCACTCCGCGCGGGGAGAGGAAGGGTTCACGCTGGCGGAGGTGCTGGCTGCGCTAGTATTTATGGCGATTGTTATTCCGGTGGCGGTGCAGGGGTTGAGAATCGCCAATCAAGCCGGACAGGTTGCCGTGCGCAAAGGCGAGGCCACGCGCGTCGCGGAGCGCGTATTGAACGAGAGCATCGTTACGACCAACTGGAACAAGGCCGGGATGAGTGGCGCGAGCGCCGAAGGGATGCATCAATTCCGTTGGGCTCTCCGAAATGAGACGTGGAGTCAGGATCCGCTCCACCTCCTCTCGGTCCAAGTCACCTTCGCGGTGCAAGGGCAGAATTACGATGTGAACCTGAGCACGTTGGTTGATACTTCACAGCGATGAAGCTGTCACATATATCGGCAGACTTCGCTATTCTACCCCGAAGGGGTCGCTTCCCCAACTTTTTTCATGACCATTGCCGCCGCCGCCGTGATTCGGCTCATTATTTTCCCGAGAAAGATCAGAGCCGATTCACATCGGCTGCTCCGGGTCAGGGATTGAGGGCGCGAGATTTTGCTTGGGGCGGTTCTCTTCTCGGTGTGGCCGCGTTCACGTTGCTGGAGTTGCTGATTGCGGTCGCTATTTTCTCGGTGGTGTTGACCGCTATCAATGGGGTCTTTTACGGGGCCATGCGCTTGCAGAGCAAAGCCTCGCGCAGTGTGGAGGAATCGCTGCCCATCCAGCAAGCAGTGTCCATTCTTAAAAGAGATTTGCAGGGAATCGTTGCGCCGGGCGGGGCGCTGGGCGGCTCGTTGCAAAGCGGGGCTTCAGCGTCTCCCAGCAGCACCGCGATTCCAAGCGGCGCGACCACGATCTATACATCCACTGGCGCCATCGATCAAACCTCTCCCTGGGCGGAGGTGCAAAAAGTCGTTTATTACCTGAAGAACCCTGCCTCGCGAACGGTCCCCGGCAAGGATCTTGTGCGCGCGGTCAGCCGGAATTTGCTGCCCACGGTTCGGGAGGAATTGATCGAGCAATGGCTGATGGGCGGGATCGAGCGGCTGCAATTCGCCTTTTTCGATGGCGCCGCCTGGCGGGATTCCTGGGATTCGACGACTCCTGACCCGGCGACTGGCCAAACCAACACCCTGCCCTCGGCCATCAAAATCCAACTCGATTTGGCCGCCAGCTACGGGGAGCCGCGGAAAGCACCGGTTCAACTGCTCGTGCCCGTGATCGTTCAGGGGAGTACAAACCGATGAGACTGACCCTGCAGACGCGGAGACCCGGAGACCCGGAGACGCGGAGAAAACTGCTCTCTCCGCGTCTTTGCCCACAGCAGCGCGGCTCGGTGCTAATCATCGTGATGTGGGTTGCGTTCGGGTTGGTGAGTATTGCGCTTTATTTTGCGCATTCGATGATGTTCGAGTTGCGCGCATCGGATAACCGGGTGGCCAGCTTGGAAGCGGAGCAAGGCATCGAAGGGGCCGCTCGCTATGTCAATTATGTTTTGACGAATTACGGAACGAACGGCGCGGTACCCGACCCCACCTCTTATCAGCGGGAGGCGGTCGCTCTCGGCCAAGCCCGGTTCTGGCTGATTGGGCGCGGTGCCCAACCGGCCACCCCGACCGAACCCGCTTACAGGCTGACTGATGAAGCTTCGAAACTGAACTTGAACACCGCCACCACGAACATGCTGGCCGCTTTGCCGCGCATGACTCCCCAACTGGCTGCGGCGATTCTGGATTGGAGGGACGTGGACAGCAATGTGTCGCAGGGCGGAGCTGAATCCGAGACCTACAACCGGCTGCAGCCCGCTTACAACTGCAAGAACGCGCCCTTCGAGTCGGTGGAGGAGTTGCGGCTGGTTTATGGCATGACTCTCGACATCCTTTACGGGGAAGACTTCAATCTGAATGGCGTCCTCGACGGCAACGAGAACGACGGCTCATTGTCCCCGCCCGAGGATAACCGCGATGGGCGGTTGGATCCGGGAATTTTTGAGTACGTAACAGTGTCCAGCCGCCAGCCCAATACCACGCGTACGAACGTCAACACGGTGGCACAATTGCGTCCCTTGTTGCAACAGGCGTTCGGCGCCGCCCGCACGGGCCAGATTCTAGCAAGTGCTGGCCTGGTTGCAGCCGGGGGGAATGGACCCGGACGGCCTCCTTCGACGCCCGCGACCCTCCGAAGCGTCCTCGAATTTTACATAAAGAGCGGCATGACTGCCGATGAATTCGCACAAATTGCCGGGCGCATTTCGGCCAGCAGCAGCAACTCTATTCCCGGTTTGGTAAACGTGAACACTGCCAGCCCGGAGGTTCTGGCCTGCATCCCTGGGATTGGGACCGATAACGCGCCCGCCCTCGCAGCCTATCGCCAATCTAATCCCGATAAAGTGACCTCCATTGCCTGGGTCAAGGACGTTTTGCCTGTGGCCAGCGCGATCCAGGCCGGGCCCTATCTGACGGCGGAGAGCTATCAGTTTACCGCCGACATTGCAGCCGTCGGGCATCATGGCCGGGGATACAGCCGGGTGCGTTTTATCTTCGACACCAGCGAAGGCACACCTAAGATTCGCTATCGGCAAGATCTCACGCGGTTGGGCTGGGCGCTTGGCTTAACTACCCGCCAGCGATTGCTGTTGGCCCAGGAAACACGAACACGATGAAGCCAGACAAGCACACTTGGAAAAATGCGCCGCTCACCGGCTTGGCACGCGGAGTTCCCTGGCTACGGAAAACAGTTGAAACGGTTTCTGATTTTGCTTGCGCGGCCCGCGCCCCGCTGAAGCCGAGTGTTAATGAGAAACCCGCGCGTCCTCTTTCCATAATTTTACCATGATCCCTTTCCTAAAAAAACAGCACCCGTCTTCCGTGCTTGGCTTGTCGTTTGACGGCAACGGCCTGGAAGGCGCAGTGGTGCGCCGCACGAATGGATCGGTGGTCATCCAGAAAACGTTCCATGCCCCCTTGTCGCTGGATCCCTTGACGAACGATCCGGAGTTGGTGGGGCAGGAAATTCGAAATCACCTCGAGAAAGCCGGCATTAACGAACGGCGTTGCGCTGTGTGCGTCCCGCTAAATTGGGCGCTTACTCTGCAAACGAAGGTGCCGGAATTGCCCGAGGCCGATGTCTCCAGCTTTCTGCAACTGGAAGCCGAACGAGGATTTCCTTACGGGCCCGATGCGCTCTTAATCTCCAGCTCCCTCTTCCGTTCGCCTGGCGGCGAACAATTTGCCACGCAAGTGGCCGTGCCTCGGGACCATATCTCGAGGCTGGAGAAGGCCCTGAAAGCGGCGCGACTCAAGCCGCTCACTTTTTCCTTCGGCATCACCGCGCTGCAAAGCGCCCGGAATGAATCATCCAACGGCGTTATTGCCCTGGACATCAGCGAGAAAGGAGTCGGTTTGCAGATTTCCTGCGGCGGCGGCATCGTGGCCTTAAGGACTTTGGAAGGAACGGTGGAAAGCGAAGGCGGCCAAAAACGCGTTCATACGGATGTCGTCGCGCGCGAAATCCGAATCACCCTGGGACAGTTGCCCGGTGAAATGCGCCGAGCGGTGCGCCAAGTGCGAGTGTTTGGCAATGGGCAATTGGCGGAGACTTTCGTCGGCGACCTTCGGCCTCGCGTCGAGGCAATGGGCATGAGGCTCGAACTTGTGACAAAATATGCTCCCGACGAGTTTGGCATTCAGTTGCCGCCAGACGCCATTTTTTCTCCAGCGATTAGCCTCGCCGTGCGGTTTTTGGCCCGACGCGAGGCGGGTCTGGAGTTTCTGCCGCCGAAGGTCAGCTCCTGGCAGCAGTTCTCGACTCGCTATTCTTCCAGGAAATTAGTTTGGGCGGGGGCAACTGCCGGTTCCGCTGCGCTGCTGGTTGCGGGCTTGTTCCTCTTTCAACAGTGGCAACTTTCCGATTTGGGCTCGCAATGGAAGTCCATGGCTCCCGCCGTCGGTGAACTTGAACACCTGCAACAGCAGATCCGAAAGTTCCGTCCTTGGTTCGACGATTCCTTTCGCAATCTGACCATTCTGCGCAAACTAACGGAAGCCTTTCCCGAGGACGGCGGGGTTATTGCCAAAACCGTCGAGATTCGCGAGCTTTCATCCGTCACCTGTTCCGGGGTCGCGCATGATAATGAGGCCTTTCTGAAAATGCGCGCCCACTTGCAGGCGACCAGGGAAATCGCGGATCTCAAAGTCGATTCCGTGCGCGGCAAAACACCGTTACAGTTCACTCTGAATTTTCAATGGGAAGCCGGAGGGGCCAATGAACATTAAGAATCGACAGCACGTTCTGGCCGTTGTTGCCATCATCGCCGTGTCGCTGCTGGCGGGCGATAAATTCGTCCTCTCCCCCTTGATGCGCAGTTGGAAAGAACGAGGCGAGCGGATCACCCAGTTGAGGAAGGATGTATCTCAAGGCGCAGTGTTAGTGGCCCGCGACCGAACCATTCGGAGCCGTTGGGAGCACATGAGGACAAATACCCTTCCGGTTAATGCTTCCGTCGCCGAAAATGAAGTGCTTCGGGCCTTCGAGCGCTGGTCCCAGGACAGCCGCCTCAGCATCACTTCCATCAAGCCGCAATGGAAACGCGCCGAGGATGACTACCTCACGCTTGAATGCCGCGCCGATGCCTTTGGCAGCATGCAGGCGCTGACCCGTTTTCTCTACGATGTGGAACAGGACCCGTTGGCGTTAAAAGTGGAGGCAGTTGAAATCACTGCTCGCGACAACGAGGGGCAACAGCTCTCGCTTGGTTTGCAGGTAAGCGGGCTGGTGCTGAGCGCACAGGAACCATGAAGAGCCACATTCCTATTATCCGAGAGCGTTGGTCGGGGAGGCTGCCGAGGCGGTTGAGCTGGTTCTTTTTCCTCCTGTTCGCGGGCCGTCTGGTTGTTGGCGCCGATGATACAAACATCCCGGTGGCCCGCGCCCCAGAAACCAATTCCGTAGTGCTCAGCGCGGTGGACACGAATTCCACTGTCTTCAGCACCCTTGGGACCAACTCGGCTGCGCTCATAGAAGCTCGTTCGGTTTCGCTCGTTGATTTGCAATCGTTCCGAATGATCTGGGAGCGAAATATTTTCAATCCGAACCGCTCGCCCGGTTCCAGGCGCATCGTCTCCGCCGGCGAACCGGGAAAGACAACTCGAACTGAATCCTTCACCTTGGTGGGCACGATGAGCTATGAAAAAGGGCGTTTTGCCTTTTTTGAAAGTTCCAGCTCTCAATATCAAAAGGTGCTCGAAGTCTCGGGGGCCATTGCCGGGTATAAAATTGCGGATATCACTCCTGCCCGTGTGAAGCTGGAATCTACCAACGGGCAGACGATCGAGTTGCCGGTGGGAATGCAGATGAAAAAAGAGGAGGCAGGCGAGTGGGGACTGGCGAGTCGCGCCGAGTCCTCTCCCAAAACGGAGGTCACCGGCGAAGCGAGCGAGGTCTTAAAGCGGCTCATGCAAAAGCGCGAACAGGAGGGGAGCATTGAACCGACCAATACTCTGGACGCGCCGTTGGCTTCAACAGAGAAAATCACAGCGGAGACGCCGGAGAAAGCGGCCAAAACCGAGAAGACAGAAGCGGGTTCAGCGGGGGGAGCGGATGAAATCTTGAAAAAGCTCCTCCAAAAACGTGAACAGGAACTAAACAAATGAAAACCTATAAAACTTATGTCCTGGCCGCGAGCCTGATTGGATTGCTCGCCGCCGCCACTACCAATGCAGCCGAAGCTCCTGACAACACGCAACCGGTTGTTGCTCCAGAGAAGAAGGCAATCCAGCAGCTTCCGGAACAGCCTCAACCAGCCAGCGAAGGCGCGGCCAAAGCGAGTTCCGCCGCGGACAAAGGGCTGCGCCTGAACTTCCGCGGCGTGCCCTTGGAGATGGTCTTAAACTATCTGAGCGATGCGGCGGGGTTCATCATCGTTTTGGAAACAAAATTGGAAGGAAAAGTCGATGTCTGGAGTAACCAGCCATTGACCAAGGATGAAGCGGTCGATCTGCTAAACACGGTTCTGAATAAGAACGGCTATGCGGCCATCCGCAATGGGCGAACCTTGACTATCGTGAGCCGGGAGGAAGCCAAGAAACGCGATATTCGCGTCGTGAAAGGTGGAACAGCGGAGGCAATTCCCAGGAGCGATGAAATGGTGACTCAAATTATTCCGGTGCGGCACGCCATTGCCTCGCAATTGACTGCGAACCTGCAGCCATTGCTGGGCACTTACGCAGAAATGACCCCTAACGAAAGCGCCAACACGCTCATCATCACGGCCACCGAGACGGATGTGAAACGGATGACCGAGATCATCAATGCGCTCGACGATTCCATTTCCGGCACTTCGACTCTCAAAGTTTTCCCGTTGCGTTACGCCGATGCGAAAGAATTGGCCAACACCGTTAAAGAGCTCTTTGCGCCCGTGCAACAACAAGGGGGGAACAACAATAATCGAGGGAATAATTTCGGTGGCGGTCGTGGGCCTGGTGGTGGCGGTGGACCTGGTGGTGGCGGTGGACCTGGTGGTGGCGGTGGACCTGGTGGTGGCGGTGGACCTGGCGGCGGCGGTGGACCTGGTGGCGGCGGGGGCGGGAATGCTGGAGCAGCAGGCGGCGGACGCACTGCGGCCAACAGCCCGGCTAACACGCGAGTCGTGGCCGTCGCTGATGAACGCAGCAATTCGCTGGTGATAGGGGCGCCCGACGACATGATTGCCTCCATCACAGAGATGGTGAACAAAATCGATCAGCCCGTTAACGACATCACTGAGTTGCGGGTTTTCCATCTGCTGAACTCTGATCCGATGGAGATGGCAGAACTCTTTGCGCAATTATTTCCGGACGATACCAAGGCCAATGACCCCAACCAGAACCAGGGCTTTCGCTTCAATGGCGGCCCATTTGGCGCATTTGGGCGCGGCCCTTTTGGAAATGCCGCCCGCACCGGTGCTTCGGGCGATACCAGCGAGCGAATGAAAAAGAAAGGTCGAGTCATGGCCGTGCCGGACCAGCGCACCTCGTCTATCATCATCAGCGCCGCTACGGAGTTGATGCCTCAAATCGCCGAGATGGTGGCTCAGCTCGATTCCAGCCCCGCCAAAAAGCAGAAGGTATTTGTCTATTCATTAGAGAACGCGGATGTGCAGCAGGTGGAGCAGATTTTGCAAAACATGTTCACGCGCAGCACGACCCAAAGCCGCAACACTCTGAACCAAAACAGCGCCTTAACCACCCGCGGCCAAGCCAGTCAAACCACTACCACCGGCACGGGAATGAGCGGCTCTGGCAATGCTGGCTTCGGGACCGGGGGCACGGGAGCGGCAGGGCGCGGGGCGTTCCCTTGAGTTGTCAGAATTGAAAGAAAAGGGTACCTATGAGTAAACAACATTGGAAGGTGGAACGATATTTTGGTTGCGGGCTCGGTTTCTGGTTGTGCGCAGCCCTTCAAGTCTCCGCGCAAGCCCAGCGAGGCGGAGCCCAAGGTGGCGGCATCGGTGGTGGAGGGATCGGGGCAGGAGCAAGGACCGCGGGCACCGCCGGGACTGCCTCTCGTCAATATTACAATAACGGCACGGTCGGGGAGGCCATGATCTCGAGTGACCCCGAAACGCGCCGTTTGATTGTGATCACAGATGACGAGACCGGCCGATATGTCAGCCAAGTCATCACCAACCTGGATCGCCCCAAACCTCAAGTGCTCATCAAGGTGGTTTTTCTGGAGGTCACGCACAGCGACAGTTTGGATATCGGGATTGAAGGCGGGGTCAGGCGGTCCGTCAATTCGACCACCGGCGCCTTCGCGAATATCTTCGGGCTCTCGGGCTTGAATAATGTTGCGACTGGCGGGGTGGTGAATGCCCTGGGGCAGAACCTGGGGGCTGCGCCCAATAATTTGACGGCCACGCCACCGGGCGGCGGCGGGCTCTATCAAATTATGGGAGCGGATTATCAAACGACCTTGCGAGCGATTGCGGCTGCCGGAAAAACGGAGGTGCTGTCCCGCCCTTCCATTCTGGCTCGCAACAACCAACCCGCCACCATCACCGTGGGCCAGTCCGTCCCTTTGGTTACGGCCGTGACGTTCGGGGGTCTCAATAACACTCCGGTTAGCGCCATCTCCTACCAGAGTGTCGGGATCATTCTGAAGGTGACGCCCTTTATCAACTCTGACAATATGGTCGAGATGATTGTCTCGCCGCAAATCTCGGAACTCGCAGATTCCTCGGTGAACGTAAGCGCTGGAATCACCTCCCCCATTATTAATATTCGTTCGGCTGATACGGTCGTCGTGACTCCAGACGGCCAGACCGTTATCATCGGCGGCCTCATGCAGAAAAGCAAAATGCAAGGCGAGAGCAAGGTCCCCATCCTTGGCGACATCCCGCTCTTGGGAAATCTCTTCAAGCATAAGACCAAGAGTGAGGTCAAAACCGAGTTGATCATCTTTTTGACTCCACACATTGTCATGGCCCCATCGCAGTTGGCAGGCCTCTCGCAATCCGAACGGAACCAGTCGCGTTCGGAGTTGCCTCCCAAACTGTTCACGGAGAAAGAACTGAATCAGTTCCTGGACGGTCTGCCTGCGAAGGATAAGGACGGCAAATCCCCCAAGGACAAAGGACCCCGTAATTCAAAGACAACCTCTCCCAGCCCAGGGCTTACCCCGGAAATGGAAGACAAAGCTCACGAATTATTGTATCCGACCAAATGATTCTTCGGCGCAATTGGTGGGTTTACGGAGTTATGCTGGCCATCTGGGGAGTGCTTCTGGCTTGGCAGGCGGTCGAGCACACGCGCGTCCGAAAATCCGCGCGCACCGAGTTAATCAAAAGCGCCAAGGACATCTCCACCACTCTCGGCCTGGTTATGCGCTCGCAACGGCGCTTTGGCGGAGTGGTCTCGAAGGAACGCATGGAATCAACTCTCAAGGACCTGGTCAAACCTGGTGAACTCAATGCCATCGCGCTTCTTAACGCCGCTGGTGAGGTGGTCGCCTCCGCCGGGGATCCCATCGACCTGCAAGCCCGAGGGGTTGTCCATAGTGGTGAGTATTGGGGAGAGCAGGCGGTTACCTTGATGAACCTGGTGGATTTGGGAACGAACGTGACGCAGGATTTGCAGATCACCAATCTTACGATTGTGGTGCCGCGCCACGATTTGACCAACCGCCCGCCTCCGCCTCCTGATTTCCGGACGAATGCAGCCGCGGCCTCCGAAACGATTGACAGGACCAATGCTTTCGCCTCTGGACGGGAAAGTCCACGCGGCCCGGCGCGCGACGGCAGGCCCCGATTCGGACGTCCGCCTTGGATGACCGATGAACATTACAAGTCTCTCATTGCAAAACAGGGGGTGCACAGTTTTGTGCTCGTCATGTCCACGCTGCCCTTGCGCATCACGACGCATCACGATCTTTGGCTTCGAGGAATCATTGGAGTCCTGGCCACCGTCTCAGTCGTCGGTTCCGGATTGGCCTGGCGCAACCTCGGCAAATCCTCCGAACTTCAGATTCGGCTCGTTCGGGCCAGCGAGCTAAACTCCCACCTCAAAGAAATGAATTTGGCCGCCGCTGGGCTGGCGCACGAGACTCGCAATCCCCTCAACCTGATTCGTGGGCTGGCCCAGACGATTTCCAAGCAGCCTGAGGCCTCGCCAGAAATCCGGACAAAGTTGGGCGAGATGATCGATGAAACCGATCGGGTCACTGCCCAATTGAACAACTTCATCAATTATTCCCGCCCCCGGGAAGTCCGGCGCTCCGCAGTCGTGCTTGGTTCAGTCATTAGCGAAGTCGTCCGCGCCTTGAGTTGCGACATCGAAGCGAAAGGTATTTTGCTTCAGACGTCCGGCGATCAGATCACCGTCGAGGCAGATGAACAATTGCTTCGGCAATTGCTCTTCAATCTGGCTAATAACGCCATCCAGGCGGTCGATAAAACGGCCGAAATCCAGATCATCGCCAGTAAACGCGATGCGTCTGAGGCTTCTTTGGAGGTCCTCGACAATGGCCCCGGCGTCCCGGACCACCAGCGGGCCGAAATTTTCAAACCTTATTTCACCACCCATCAGAAGGGCACTGGCCTGGGCCTGGCGGTGGTCCAGCAGATCGTGCTGGCTCACGGTTGGGAAATCGAATGCCTCCCTAACATTCCCAAAGGCGCGATCTTCCGCATCACCCATTTAAAGCTCGTGAGCAAGGGACGAGAAAATGGCTCCTGAGCGCAAAGAGTGGTTTGTCTTAGGCAGCATTCGTGACCATCAATTGCGCGTTCTGCAGCACACATTGGTTTCATTTATCTGCGAAATCTGCGGTTAGAATTTTCAGGCTTTCCCGTCCGTCTGCCTTGGCTTGCTCATGCCTCCGACGGGGCGTTGCGTGCTCCTGTTAAACGCGACGGCGTCCTCATATCTCACACCCGTGCCGCCAAAAATATCCAGGGCGGAGCCAATCGTCAGATCGATCTTTCCTTTTCCCAGGCGGGTGACTTCTTCGAGGTCTGCCAGGGAGTTCGCGCCGCCCGCGTAAGTAGTGGGAATGGAAGACCATTCCCCAAGCTTTTCCACCAGTTCCCCATCAATGCCGCGGCCTAGCCCTTCCACATCCACTGCATGGACGAGAAATTCTGCGCAATAAGAAGCCAGCCGTTCGAGCGTCTCCCGGGTAATGCGCAATTCGGTAAATTTCTGCCAGCGATCCGTGACCACGAAATAATTCTCCTCACGGCGGCGGCAACTCAGGTCCACCACCAGCCGTTGTTTTCCAATGGCCCCAACCAGTCTCCTCAGCCGCTCCCAATCCAATTGTCCGTCTTGGAATACCCACGACGTGATGATGACATGAGACGCGCCTTCCTCCAGGAAACCGGCCGCATTGCCGAGGTTGATACCACCCCCGATTTGCAAGCCGCCGGGAAAAGCCCGCAAGGCGGCGCGGGCGGCCTCGTCGTTGCCTGCACCGAGCATGATGATGTGTCCGCCGCGCAGCTCGTCCCGTTTATAAAGCTCGGCATACCATGCGCTCGACCGATCGGAGACAAAATTCGTCTGCACCTTTGACGGATCTTCACTCATGGTGCGGCCGACGATCTGTTTCACTTTGCCTTCATGGAGGTCGATACAAGGACGAAACATAGAGGGAGTATGGAGGCCAAACCTTTAAATTCCAATTGTGAATAAGGTGTGAGGAAGTTCCAATAACTCTTGATTGTCGATCAGGGCCAAGTCCAGTCTCCTTGAGCCTTCGATGCGACCTAAAAAAACAGAACCCAGGATTCTTTGCCGTAGCCCTGTATTTGTCCAACCCTCGGGCGTAAAGTCGGGGGTGTCGGACTGCTCCATCGGCGCGGCCAAGCACCTTTTCAGCCGTAATCAGGCGGAGCTATATTTATGATTGACGCAATTGATTCAGCGGGCGGCGGCGCGAGTGTTGATTTAAAGAAAACTCGACGCAAGACTACTTCTCTGGCGGACCCCCTTAAAGTCGATCGGCTCCCGCCCCATTCTATGGAAGCAGAACAGGGCGTGCTGGGTTGCGCGCTCCTTTCGCCCAATGAATGCATGGGCGAATGCATCGAAAAACTGAAAGCGGCCTCACATGTCTTCTACGACCTGCGGCATCGCACCATTTATGAGGTCATGGTGGAAATGTATGATCAAAAAGAGGCCATTGACCTGATTACCCTCCAGCAACGGCTCAAGGATCGGCAGCAGTTGGATGCGGTGGGGGGCTTGGGTTATCTTTCTTCATTGCCGGACGCGGTGCCGTCAGCCGCGAATCTGGTCTATTACCTCGGAATTGTCCGTGAAAAGTTCATCTTGCGGAAGATGATTCAGACCTGCACCGATGTGGTGGGGCGGGTTTATGAGCATGAGGGCGAAGTGGATGCCCTGCTGGATGAAGTGGAACGGGACATCCTCCACATCAGCGAAGCCCGCGTCGAATCCAGCACCAATACGATCAAGGAATTGGTCCACAGCGCCATTACGACCATCGAAAATTTCCATCAACGGCAAGGCATGTTGACCGGGGTGGGCACGGGCTTCGTGGACCTGGACAAGTTGACGAGCGGGTTTCATGAGGGTGAGATGATCGTGATTGCGGCGCGACCCAGCATGGGCAAGACCTCCCTGGCCATGAATATCGCCGAGCATGTGGCCATTGATCTGAGGTTGCCGGTGGGCGTGTTTAGTTTGGAAATGACGGCTGAATCCCTGGTCCTGCGCATGTTGTGCTCGCGCTCGCGGGTGAACCTGCGCAGCATTCGCGACGGGTTTCTAGCCGAGCGGGATTTTCCCAAGTTGACTGGTTCGGCGGGCAAACTCGCCAACGCCCCGTTATTCATCGACGACACCTCGGGGTTGTCCATTTTACAACTGCGCGCCAAGGCCCGGCGCATGGCCCAGCAATACGGCGTCAAGCTTTTCGTGGTTGACTACTTGCAACTGCTCCATTCTACTGCGCGCCGAGCTGATAACCGGCAACAGGAAATTGCGGACATTTCCAACGGGATCAAGTCTTTGGCCAAAGAATTAAGAGTTCCGGTCGTGGTGTTGAGCCAATTAAACCGGGAATTAGAGAAAGACAAGAACCGCAAGCCGCGATTGTCCGATCTGCGAGAGTCAGGCGCCATCGAGCAGGACGCCGATCTGGTGGGGCTCCTTTATAAGCCCAGCAGCGGGGATGACGATGACGCTGGGGCCGAGCAAGATGCGGTCGCCGTGAATCTGTTGATTGCCAAGCAGAGAAATGGTCCCACCGGGGACGTTAATTTAACTTTTTTGAAGTCTTATACGCGGTTTGAGAGTGCAGCTAAAATCAGCAGCGACGATGTGCCGGCGGAGTAATGGATTCATGGAAGCGGGCTCACAGAGCCGCCCCAGCGCTCCAACCCTCCGTCGCTCCTCTGCTCAATCATTCTCGCACTCCCGCACTTCGTTCCTATTCCTGCTCATCCTCCTCTCTTGCTTGGCGCTTAGCCAGCAAGCTCGAGCTCAGGCCCTCCTCAGCAAAATCCTGATCACCAATGTCGGCCCGGCGACAGTCAGCGAGTCGCTGATTCGGGCCAACATTCATGTCAAGGAAGGACAGACTTATAACCCTCGGGCCGTGGATGAAGACATCGTCAGTCTTTATGCGACTGGCTATTTTCAGAATATCCGGGTGAAGGAGGATCGAGCGGCTACTGGCGTGACGTTGATTTTTTTTGTGGAAGGCAAGCTGAAGCTGACCGATATCGCGTTCGTGGGAAACAAAAAATTCAGGAACGCCAGGCTGCAAAAAAAGATTACCTCCAAAATTGGCGAGCCGTTGGATGAACGAAAGTTGTTCGCGGATGCCGAGGAAATCAAAAAACTCTATCAAAAGTCCGGTTATTCGCAGACGAAGGTCGAGTACAAACCCAACTTGGACGAGCGGACGGGCCGAGCCACCGTCACCTTCGAAATCACTGAATCTCCCAAGGTGAGGATCGTGGATGTCTATTTCGAAGGGGCTCATGCGTTTCCGCAGAGGAAGTTGCGCCGTGTAATCAAGACGCACCGCCATTGGATGTTCTCCTGGCTGACCAGCGGCGGGGTGCTCAAGCAAGAGCAACTGGAGGAAGACAAAGAGAAATTGGCGGACTTTTACCATGAGGCTGGTTACATCGATTTCGAGCTGAAGGAGGTCCGGTTCGTTTATGAGACAGCCCGCAAGCTGGTGCTGCATTTCATTGTTTCTGAGGGCACCCGTTACCGGGTCGGAGCAATCGACTTTACCGGAGTCAGCCTCTTCCCCACCAACGACATCAGCAAGCGGCTCAGAATGACGGTGGGCTCCATTTTTACCCCCAAAGGCTTGACCAAAGATTTGGAGACGGTCCAGGATTTCTATGGCGCGAAGGGATACATAGACACCGTCATCCGCGCGCGGAAAAATCCGAACACGCAAATGGGGACGATGGATTTGGTTTACGAAATCGAGGAAGGCGGGAAGTCCTTTATCGAGAAGATTGAAATCAAGGGTAACACCAAAACCAAAGACCGGGTCATCCGGCGCGAACTTTCAGTCTCCCCTGGCGAGGTCTTCAACATGGTCAAGGTCAAGCTGAGCAAGCAGCGCCTGGAGGGGACGCAATTATTCGAGGCGGTGGATACCCAAGCTGAACCGACGGATGTGCCCAACCGGAAGAATCTCCTGGTGGCAGTTAAAGAAACCACCACGGGCCATCTTTCCTTTGGCGCAGGTTTCAGCTCGGTGGATAGTATTTTGGGGTTTGTGGAAGTCACTCAGGGAAACTTTGATTTGTTCAATCCTCCCTGGTTTATGGGGGCGGGACAAAAGCTGCGCTTGAAAGTTCAGATTGGGGCTCGCCGCGAGGACTTCGAGGCCTCCTTTATCGAACCCTGGTTCCTCGGCAAAAAATTGCAACTGAGCGTGGATTTCTTCCACCGGGACTTGCGATTCCTCAGCGTCAACGATCTTTATGAAGAGCGGCTCACGGGAGCGACCATGGGCTTGACGCGAGCGTTGGGGAGCGATTTCCTGATCGGGAGCGTCAGTTATACGATTGAAAGTGTCGGCATCCTCAATGTGCCAACGAATGCGCCTCGGGAGTTGTTACTGGAACAGGGAACGCGTTTGGTTTCCAAAGTGGGTCTTTCCCTGGCTTACGATACGCGCAACAGCACTTTGCTGCCGGATAAAGGCCAGTTTACCCAAATTCGGACCGAAGTGGCGGGCGGCCCATTAGGCGGGGACAGCGACTTTTATAAAGTGGAGTTGAGGAGCTCGCGATATCTCAAAGGCTTTGCTAAGGGGCATGTGCTGGAGTTGGGCGCAGGCATTGGCGTTGTGGACAAGTATGGCAGTTCGCAACGGGTGCCCCTGTTTGATCGCTGGTACCTTGGCGGAATCGATTCGCTTCGGGGCTACCGGTATCGGGAGGTCGGCCCGAAGGATGAACAGACATTCATCAAGGAACCACTTAGTAATCCTCCCCAAAGGGGCGAGCACCAACGCCTGATCCCCTCCCGCAACGAGCCCATCGGGGGAAGCACTTACTGGGTAGGCACTGCCGAGTATAGCGTGCCGATCATCGATTACGTCAGGTTTGCCGCTTTCTACGATATCGGGATGGTGTATGTGGACCCCTATAGTTTTCGCGTGCAAAACAAGCTCAATCACCTCTACAATGATAACTATGGGTTTGGTCTGCGCTTGAATATCCCGCATCTGGGGCCGCTGCGCCTCGATTACGGTATTCCCATCACGAGTGATGTCGCAAATAGAAGCAGTGGCCGCTTTCAGTTCAGCGTTGGCTATCAGCGCCCATTTTAAACGATGTTTATGAAAACTCTTAGAATTCTTGTGACAATTGCTGCTTTGGCGTTGCTCACCGGCTCCGCCTCCGCTCAAACCAAAATTGGCCTGGTCGATCTGCAAAAAGTTTTTGACGGTTACTACAAAACCAAAGCCGCTTCTGCCTTGCTTAAGGATGAAGAGGCCTCCTTGAAAAAACAGTCTGACGCGCTGATGGAGCAATATCAAAAAGCCACCGACGATTATAAAAAGGCTCTCGACGACGCGAATAATCAGGCGGTCTCCGCCGAGGAGCGCGAGAAGCGCAAAAAGAGCGCCGAAGCGAACCTGATCGAGATCAAGAGGATGGAGGACCAAATGACTCAGTTCAAGCGCTCGGCCGAGTCCACCCTCGGAGAACGGCTGCATAAGATGCGCGAGAATATCCTGGAAGAAATCCGCGTCGTGGTGAATGCCAAAGGGAAGGCGGGCGCTTACAGCATGATTCTGGATACGGCTTCCGAGAGCAGAAATTTCACTCCCATCCTCCTTTATAATAATGGTGAAAATGACATCACCGCCGGTGTGCTCGCTCAGCTCAACGCCAGCGAGCCGCCTTCCAGCTCCAGGCCCAATGAGAAAAAAGAGGATAAGAAATAGATGCGAAAGACTCGGCAAAGCTTCAGTGACGCAGCGCCTATTCCTAAACCTGTAGTGTCGTCTCCTGGCCCAGTGGCTGGTGATGGGACCTGGGCCGCTATAAAATCTTGCCGTTGCTCTTTAGGGCAGCGCCTGGCATCGGTGTGTTTCGCCCTTTATCTGTCAGGCGTGATGCTGGCCCCCCTCTCGGCAGTGTATGCCCAGACGGCCTCGCTGAAATCGAAGGCCGAACAACTCGCCCGCTATGGAAAATTGCCACTTCAGTTCGAAGTGAATCACGGGCAGGCCGGCCGCCAAATTCAATTTTTGGCCCGCGGACAGGGCTACAGCTTCTTTCTCAGTTCAACCGAAGCCGTGATTGCTCTGCGACAACCAGGCTTTGAAACAGCTTCGGCAACGGGGAAGGCGAGGCCGCGCGATTCGCTCAAAATGGCAGCCCAGGTCATCCAGATGCAATTCGCGGGAGCGAATCGCCAGGCCCGGATGACTGGCTTGCAGGAGTTGCCCGGCAAGGTCAATTATTTTCTCGGCGATGACGAAACCAAGTGGCAGCGCGGTATTTCCACTTTTGCCCGGGTGCGATATGAGCAGCTCTATTCGGGTATCGATTTGGTTTGTTACGGCAACCAGCGCCAGTTGGAGTACGATTTCATCCTCGCGCCCGGTGCGGACCCCGCGGCGATCTCACTCCACTTCGACGGGCTTGAGCGATTGGAGATCGATTCGGAGGGCGATTTGATCCTGCGCGCGGGGAGCGCAAAGGTCCGCCAGCATAAGCCTGTCATCTATCAGACGATCCAAGGCGCTCGGAAGGAAATCGCCGGCGGTTACAGGCTGCTGGACGACCACACGGCGGGATTCGACGTTGCGAGCCACGATCCTGACCAGGCCTTAGTCATCGATCCCATCCTCAGCTACTCTACTTATCTCGGTGGCAAGAGTGATGACATTGGATGGGGCATCGCGGTCGATTCCGATGGGAATGCCTATGTGGCGGGCGAGACACTCTCGCTGTTGACCAGTCTTGTGACACCCGGCGCTTTTCAAAGGACTTACGGTGGGGGGTTGATGGACCGGACCAACCAGGTAGGTGGAGATGCCTTCGTGGCAAAGATGGATCCCACGGGATCAGCGTTAGTTTATCTGACCTATCTGGGCGGCAGTGGAGATGACTCGGCGAACGCGATTGCCTTGGACAGCCAGCGAAATGCCTGCCTCACCGGCTTCACTGACTCGATCAATTTTCCGACCAAAAATCCTATTCAAACTCACATCCATGGCAGTCCGGACTCTTTTTTCGGGTTTTATCCGCTGGACGCTTTTGTGGCTCAACTTGATTCGACCGGCTCCCAACTGCTCTATTCTACCTACCTGGGCGGTGCGAGGGAGGATGAGGGAATCGCCATCGCTGTGGATGCGGCCGATAAACTTTACGTGACCGGTTTTTCCAGCTCGCTCGATTTCCCCACCACCACCAATGCTTTGCAACGGGAGTTAAATAACGGTGTCCAAGGGTTCAACGACGATGCGTTCGTGAGCAAGATCGATCCAACTCAGACCGGAAGCAACTCCCTCGTTTACTCAACTTATATCGGAACCCCTGGCGTGGATCGGGGCTTTGGCATCGCTGTCGATGCCGGCGGCAACGCTTACGTTACGGGGATTATGGACCTCCTTGGCCGGCGTGATGGGCTCGGCACAACACTTTTTGATACGTTTGTCGTTAAGCTCGATCCCACCGGCTCCTCGCTGGTTTACGGACAATTGCTTCACGGGGCCGGCAATGATGTTCCCTTTGGCATCGCGGTCGATGCAGCCGGCAGCGCCTATGTCGTCGGTTCCACCGACTCAGGGGATTTCCCGGCCACCCCGAACGACCTCAACCAGGGGGGTGTGTTTAAAAGCACGGATGGCGGTGGGAATTGGAGCCTGAGCAGTGCCGGCCTCACCCGGAAATTCATTCGTTCCCTGGCGATTGATCCGACCGTGCCTTCCACGCTCTATGCCGGAACGAGCGGCGGGGTCTTCAAGAGCGTGGATGGAGGCGGCAATTGGTTTAACAGCGCCAACGCGCTGGAATACATTGTGATTACAAATGCCATCACTGTTTCCAACCTGATCACGATCAACAATGGCATCTCTGTTACAAATGTTGTTTATACGACGAACATTCTGGGCGATGCGATTACCTTCTGGTTGAATAGTCCGAATGCGCTGGGCTTTCATCTGGTTACCTCCATTGCTGTTGATCCAACCGATCCGACTCGGTTGTATGCCGGAACCTTCGGAGGCGGCCTCTTTTCCAGCAGTGACCTGGTCGCGTTCAGTGTTACCAACGTCCAGGCAAACATTACCAACGCGGAGGCCCTCTGGTTCCCCATCGTCCCCACCAACCGCGTTTTCCCGAATCCGAACATCAATGTTGTGGCCTTGGATCCCCTGTCGCCCGCTACCATTTATGCGGGCACCGCCGGAGGGATTTTCAGGAGCACGAACGGCGGCGGCGCCTGGAGGAGCCTGGTAAATTTATTCGTCAAAAGCATGGCCCTCGCGCCAGACGCGTCGATTTTCTACGCTGGTACCAGGGGGGGAGTTTATAGGAGCGCCAACCACGGCGCCAATTGGCTGGTGGCGAATACTGGCTTGGCAAACTTTTCGGTCAATGCCCTCGTCCTTGATCCCGCAAACCCGAAAACAGTCTATGCTGGCACTGGTCACGGCATTTTCAAGAGTATTAACGCGGGCACAAACTGGGTCTCGGTGACGAACGGCCTAACCGCTCTCATCATCAATGCTCTTGCCATCGATCCCGCGACACCCTCCACGATTTATGCAGGGACGATTAACGGCCTTTTCAAAAGTGTCGATGCCGGAAGTTCCTGGAACGTTATGACGAACGGGTTGACCACCAGGAATGTGGTTTCCCTCGCCATTGATCCCGGCTCACCGGGTACTGTCTATGCCGGCACGGGTGTAACGAACTCCTTTGGCGGGACGGATTGTTTTGTGAGTAAGTTAACCAGCGACGGCGCCACCCTCAGCTACTCTACTATCCTGGGCGGCAAAGGCCAGGAGCAAGCTTGGAACTTGGCTCTGGATGCGTTCAACAATGCCTACGTGGTAGGAGTGACCACTTCAACCAATTTTCCGGTGATACGGGCCAACGCCCCCTCCCAAATGCAAACCACCAATTCCGGCGGCTCCGACGCGTTTGTCCTGGAACTCAATTCCACCGGCTCCGCTCTGATTTATTCCTTCTATCTCGGAGGCAGGGGGGAAGATTTGGGATACGGGATCGGCCTGGATCCGGCGGGGAACGCCTACGTCACTGGCCGGAGTAGTTCCTTGAATTTCCCGACTGTCGGCCCGATCCAGCCCGCTTTTTCCGGAGGAGCGAATGATGCCTTTGTGACGAAGATTCTCGCGCAGCCAGCATTGCAGATCGCCCGAACCGGAAATAGCCTCGTGCTTTCCTGGCCGGCGCCCTCACCGGAATTCATCCTGCAGGTCAACCACAACGGCATGCAGCTACAGGACTGGACGATGGTGCCGCAGACCCCGGAAATCCTCAGAGGCAGGAACACTGTCACGCTCAGCATTACGAGCGGCCATCAAACTTTTCGGCTGCAACGTCAATAAGAAACCAGGGCCAGCGAGAATATACCGGCCCTCCGGCCCCCGATGGACTTTGTCACTGGCAGTGCACAAGAGACCCGATGGGCCGGACGGAATTCGACAAAGCGTGTTTGCGTGCTAGGTTTAAAGCCTGAACCCTTTTTGATATGGACGTTGAAGATGACCCAATAATCCGCTTTCAGTTGGAGATCATGCGCCGGCAGGAGACGGACGCGCAAATGCTCCATCAGGTGGAGCAAAAGAAGGGAGCCGAACTGGTGGCCTTCGTCTGCGATTGGTGGGGAACCCGTTCGCGCCGGATTTTACTGGAGATGTGCGAAGCCGGTAAATTCGATGCGCGGGCTTCCGAGAAAGTTTCCGAACATCTCAAAGCGCAGGAGCAACTCTCCTGGCGGGAGCTGCCTGATAAATGGCGTCGCCAATTCGGGATAAGATTGGAGGTTTAATCGGTGGGCAGTTAGTCACGAATCGTCAGTAAATTTCGCATGTCACCCCGTTCTGTTCCGCGGCTGGCTTCGATTGATTTCCTTCGCGGCATCGTGATGGTGTTGATGGCCCTGGATCACACCCGTGGTATGGTGAGCGGTTCGCAAGTCGATCCGACCAATCTCGCCGAGACCTCTCCGGCCCTTTTCCTGACCCGTTGGAGCACTCATTTTTGCGCCCCAATTTTTGTTTTTTTGGCCGGGACGGCGGCTTTTCTGTCCTTGGCTCGAGGCAAGACCAAATCGGAGTTGTCCCGGTTTCTTTGCAGCCGCGGGCTTTGGCTGATTTTTCTTGAGTTCACCGTTGTTCGTTTCGGCTGGTCCTTCCGGCTGGGCAGTCCGTATGTGGTCGGCCAGGTTATTTGGGCCTTGGGCTGTTCGATGATAGTGCTGGCTGTTCTGATCTATCTTCCGGTGTCCGTCGTGACCCTTTTCGGCATCACGATGGTTGCCTTGCACAATTTACTGGACGGCTTGCGCGCGGAGGATTTCGGAGATCTCGCCTGGCTGTGGGGGATACTGCGCGGCGGCTATAACATTCACTTGGGTTCAGGATTCGAGTTTAGGCCATCCTACGCGCTCATCCCCTGGATGGGAGTGATGGCCACCGGCTATGGGTTTGGATCTCTACTTCTGCTGGAGCGGAGCAGTCGTCGCAAAGCAGTTTTTTGGCTCGGGATAGGCTTAAGCGCAACTTTTTTGATTATGCGCGCCCTCAATGGCTACGGCGATCCGCACCCTTGGGAGGTCCAGAAAAGTTTTCTTTTCTCATGCTTTTCCTTCGTCAATTGCGCGAAATATCCCCCTTCGCTGCTTTTCCTGCTGATGACCCTAGGTCCTGGTCTTCTCCTGCTGGCGGCGCTGGATAAGCCATCCGCGCCTTGGGGAGCTGAAACCCAAGCCCCCGACGATGTCGGGCTGGCGCATCCGTTCATTGTCTTCGGGCGCGTGCCGATGTTCTTTTATCTTTTGCACTTGCCCTTAATCCATCTGCTGGCCGTGATTGTCTCGTATCCCCAGTCCAAACTTGCGTTAGGCTCCTTTTATTACGCTCGTCCTCCCGCCGGTTCCGGATACGGTTTCGATCTTTGGGTGGTTTACAGCGTTTGGCTCGTGGCTCTGCTTTCGTTATTCCCGGCCTGCCGTTGGTTTGCCGAGGTCAAGAGGCGGCGACGAGAGGTTTGGCTGAGCTATCTGTGAAGGGTTTGAGCGCATTCGCGAGAGGTCGGTAGTGCCCGACACCCTTTAATGTGTCCCTGATTTTACCGACCTCTCGCGCATGCACCCTCCTATCCCTCCGCTTAGTTCCTCCGCTTAGTTCCTTGACGTTTTTCGCTCCACTGAGTTTACTCTCCCTCTCTATGCCGACCTACGAGTACCTTTGCGAGAAGTGTCAACACCAGTTCGAGACGGTGCAGTCCATCGCGGATCAACCCCTGAGTTCATGCCCCAAGGAGCTTTGTCATCTCAAAAGATGGGGCAAAGGGAAGGTCAAAAGGCGGATCAGCGCCGGCGGCGGTCTCATTTTCAAAGGCAGCGGCTTTTACATCACTGATTATCGGAGTGACAAATATAAGGAAGCCGCCAAAAAAGACTCGGCAGCCGCTGCTCCCGCCAGCAGTGACGCTAAATCGGCAACTGCCTCGGCGTCCGAAAGCAAAACGCCTAAGGCTGAAACCAAAGCGCCGGCCAAAAGTCCCAAACCTGCCTCTTCTGACTGATACAATGATTATCCGGCGGGGCATGGGCGCAGGAGTATTCGAGCCAGCGGGAGAGCGGTCGCGGACAGCTTGTGCGGGATCGCTCAAAAACGTGGGATCGGTCCGCGCTTGGTTAGGATTGTCCGGGCTCCTGATTCTGTGGTTAGATTCAGGAGAAGCGTTTTCCGCTGACACTGTGGCGCTTCGCAGTCATTCCGGCCAGTTCCTGGTTCGCGGCCTGCGTATGACCGCGACACCGGCAGCCCCGGCGCCTGATTCCCCAGTTACTTACGTTCGACTTGATCCCGCGCTGCTGGCGGTTTCCTGTGAGCGAATCAAAGCGGCGTTGCTGGACGAGTTAGCCATGAAGGATCATTGGCGGGGAAGGATCTCCATTTTCTTGCATCCCGTCGAGAAGGATCATGAGCCCATCGTTGTTACCTCCAGTCATTACACGGATGGCTGGAATTACCGTTTGGAGATACCGGACCAGGTCAATGAGGAGCGGTTGGTGAAGTCAATTGTGGAGGTGGTGCTGATGGAGTTGGCCAATCGCAACGCGCGCTCGCGCCCAGCAGAGCTGCCTCTCTGGCTGACGGAGGGATTCTCCGGCCATTTGCGAGCCACGGCCCTGTCCAGCTTTACTCTGGAACCCGAGACTCGTGTCTTACGGAAACAGCGCGGTTTGGACCCCCTGAACCGCGCCCGCGAGCGCTTGCGCACCCATGTTCCTCTGACCCTAAACGAACTGAGCTGGCCGTCCGAGGAACAGCTCTCCGAAGAACAATTGGAAACCTATCAAAGCTGCGCGCAACTGTTCGTCGGTGAATTGCTCCGCTTGAGCGAGGGGCGCGCGTGCTGGCGCGAAATGCTGGCGCATCTGGCGGAAAACTTAAACTGGCAAACCGCCTTTCTCAGCGCCTTCCGTCCTTATTTCCAACGCCTGATTGATGTCGATAAATGGTGGTCGTTGCATGTCGTTCACTTTACGGGCCAAGGCTTGAGCTCCGTTTGGATCGAGAAGGAAAGTTGGACGCAACTGGATGATATTCTCATCACGCCTGTTCAAGTCCGCTTGAGTTCAGCGGAACTCCCTCTCACGACCCAGGCTAAACTGCAGAGCATTCTCGCGGAGTGGGATTTTCAGCGCCAACGGCCGGTAATGCTGCAAAAATTGAATCAACTGGCGGCATTGCGGCTGCGAACTTCTCAGGATTCAAGCGGGTTGGTGGAGGATTACCGCCAAACCATCCACACTTACCTCCAAAAGCGTAGCAAAGCTGCCTCAGCGCGAAAGGCGAAGATTTCACCTGCGGAGAAGTTCATCGTAAACGACGCCATTCGACGATTGGATCATCTGGACCAACTGCGCGAAACGAGCCGGCAACAAACCAGGATTCCCGCTGCCCAGCTTACCACTTCACATTAGCGCGGAATTCCATCCTCTGCCATCGCTTCACTTGCTCCTTCGCCTAACGTCATCGTATTTACGCCTCAGACCACTAAGCCGTAACTATGCAGTAGAAGTTCCTTCGACGGTGAAATTCCCATGTGAGAGCCGTGTGAGCTAGAGGCTTTCCGAACACGATTTGCAGGAACCAATCGGGGGCGAAACCCGACTGCAATGCAGTAGGATTTTGTGC
>JBBRPK010000005.1:0-85747 GCA_038228235.1 Verrucomicrobiota bacterium | reverse complement strand
TTAAACCGAACGACCGGTTGCTGGAATTCCTGGAGAACCTTTAGCTATTTATTATGTGGAGATGGAAATGGCAAAAACACTGCGAAACCGGCATGCCAAGAGAACATCTCCACATAATACCAATGTCAACATAAGCTCGCTCGTCGCGCCTCGCCATCCAGCCTTTTCCGCGAAAACAGAACCACACGGAATTTTAAAACAGGCTCTTAGCAAACAATCAGCCTCTGCGGGTTTTTTAAGAAACTCTTTTGTCAGTTGGCTTACTGAACCCGGCAACGGATCGGAAAATGAAACCTGTCCAGGGTAACCGGCCGCATGCCGTTGAGGTCTTCGCACGGGTGCCGGGCCGCATAATCAATCTCCCGGTTTTTGAACCTGCGCAATAGCCGCGTTGTATTCCCGTTTGTAGATGGTCTGCACGTTGTCCGGAAGGGACATTTTGCCGCCTGCGGCAGCATCGCAATTTTGGGGTTTTATGCCTTCTATTTTGGCACTAGAAATGAATTCCTCAATTTTATTGAGCAAAATCGCATTTTTGATTCCTTAGGCGAGGATTTGGGTCAACCCCTCTCCTCGCCCCGGCAGGGTCAGTGACAAACTAGCGGAGCGCCGACGTGCTCGGCGGCTTAGATCGTCGGGGCACAATCCAACCAGACCACGCTTTTCAGCATTCCTATGCCTAAGCCGGCGAGGACGCCGGCGCTCCGGCGCGGGATGGGCTTTGTCACTGGCCTTGCTTGACCCCGCGCTTAAAGGCGGCGTGTCAGTCGGCGAACTGCTCGCCTTAATCCGTCACAGAAGTGATTTGACCTTCGTCACGATAGCCGCGGCGTCGATGCCATACTTGGCCAGCAGTTCTTCGGGTTTCCCTGAGCGGGGATCTTCTAAAACGGCCAGCTTATGGACGCGAATCCCTTCCGGGCTCATTTCCGCCGCCACCGCCTCTCCCAACCCGCCTTCAGGATAATGATCCTCAACCGTCAGAATGAGTTGGTTGGTTTTTTGGGCGGCGTTGCGCAGGAGATCTTTGGCCAGCGGTTTGATACTGTAAGCATCAATGACGGTGATCGAAATTCCCTCCTTCACCAATTCGTCGGCGGCTTGCAAGGCCTCGAACAAAGTGACACCGGCTGCCACGACGGTCACTTTGTCGCTGGCGGATTGGCGTAGGATTTTCGCGCCTCCGATGGGGAAGGCCTCGTCGTTGCTGTAAATGACCGGCGCTTTGGGCCGCGAGGTGCGCAGGTAGAAGATGCCTTTGGTCTGAGCCATATGCTCCATGAGTTTCTCGGCGCAGACGGCATCACTAGGATAGAGGACCACGCTGCCGGCGATGGCTCTCATCATGGCGATGTCTTCCAATCCCATTTGCGACCCGCCATCCTCGCCAATGCTAACACCCACGTGAGAGCCGACCAGTTTGAGGTTGGCCATGGAGTGGCCGGCCATCCGGACTTGGTCGTGGGCGCGCGTGAAGAAGGCCGCGAAAGTCGAGGCGAAGGGCACCTTCCCCCGGGTGCCGAAACCGGTGGCGACTCCCACCATGTTCTGCTCGGCGATAAAACATTCGAAGAAACGCGCCGGGAATTTCTTCATAAATTTCTCGGAGTAAGTGGAATTCTTTGTATCGCCATCTACGGCCACAATGCGCTGGTCGGCTTCGCCCATGCGCTCGAGGGCATTGCCAAAGGCTTCGCGAGTAGCGACCTTATCACCTTTTTTGTAATTGAGGGGGGGGTAACCGGCGGGGGCTTCGTTCTGGGGGAGCGGCAGTTGGTTCGGCGCGGGAATGGGTAATCCCAGACCCGACTGCGCCTTAGGCTGGAGCTCGGCCAGGGCAGTGGCTGCCTCGTCCTTGGAGAGCGCTTTGCCATGCCAGCCTTCTTTGTCCTGCATAAATGAAACGCCCGCTCCTTTGAAAGTCTTCGCAATGATGGCCAGTGGTTGCTTTCCCAACCCGGCTGCGCCCAGCACCTCCACAATCTCTTCAATGTCGTGACCGTTGATTTCCTCGGTACGCCAGTTGAAAGCATCAAAGCGTTTGCGGTAAACATCAATGTGATGGCCGAAAGCAGTTGGCTGGCTTTGGCCGAGACGGTTGACATCGATCAGGGCCACCAAATTGTTCAATTGATAAGTGCCAGCCAGGGACGCCGCTTCCCAAACGCTTCCTTCCGCGCATTCCCCATCGCCTATCAGCACGTAGGTACGATAATCCAGTTTATCGAGGCGCGCACAAAGGGCCATGCCGGCGCCCACCCCCAAACCCTGCCCCAAAGAGCCGGACGCCACATCGACAAATGGCAAGCGTGGGGTGGGATGGCCTTCGATGTCGCTGTTCACCTGGCGCAAGGTGAGAAGCGATTTGACCGGCAGAAAGCCATTTTCCGCCCAGGCCGCATACAGCAAAGGAGCCGCGTGGCCTTTGGAGAGAATGAATCGGTCATTATTCGCATAATGCGGATTAGTTGGATCATATCGCATGTGACCAAAAAAGAGGGCCGCCACGAGGTCCGCAGCCGAGCAACACGAGCTAGGATGTCCGCTTCCCGCGGCTGTGGTGGCATTGATGGAATGAATGCGGAGTTGGTTCGCGATCCCCGAGAGAGTTTCAACAGTTGTGTTCATGCAAAATCGTTATCCGAAAATTTAACGCCCAGTCTTCAAAAGGAAAGAAGGAAAACGGGGCCACTTTAATCGGCGCGCATCTTAGTTCGGTTTTTTCGGGCAGCGCTCTGGAGAATCCCAGAGGCGCACTTTGATTTGAATGGCACGCCATATACGGCTAAGGTTCCTTGTGGCCGGATTCAAATTGGCGGTGTGGATTAGTTTTATTTGCCTGGCAGTCATGGCACCGGCCATGGCTGCCACTGTCTCGACGCAGAACTGGTATTATGGCATGTGCGACGCCTCGGCGGCAGTGGCTTTAAACAATGATTTGTTCGCGGTCGCGAATGACGAGGACAATTCCATCCGGGTGTACCGGGCGCGCGAGGCTGGTTTGCCCGTTCGTTCGTTCAACCTCTCCATCTTCCTGGGCGTGGAGAGCAAACGGCCCGAAACCGATCTGGAAGGGGCGGCCTGGCTGGGGGATCGCATTTTTTGGATTACTTCTCATGGGCGAAATCATGAAGGCAAGTACCGGCGCAACCGGCATTATTTTTTTGCCACGACCTGGAATGAAAAAGGGATGCGCATGGCTCCGGTCGGCAAGCCCTACCAGGATTTACTCCTGGATCTCTTGCGCGAGCCGCGGCTCAAGCCTTTCAAGCTGACCGCCGCCAGCCGCCTGGCGCCCAAACTGCCCGGGGCATTGAACATCGAGGCGCTTTGCGCGACTCCAAGCCAGCACCTGTTAATTGGTTTCCGCAATCCCATCCCACAGGGGCGCGCGTTGATTGTTCCTCTGCTAAACCCTAACGACCTCCTGGCCGGTAAACCGGCGCAATTTGGCTGGCCAATCTTGCTGGAGTTGGGTGGATTGGGCATTCGCGATATCGGGTATTGGCAAGGACGATATCTTATTGTGGCCGGTTCTTTCGACGCGCAGGGGGAATCCAGGCTCTTCCAATGGGGTGGGGGCAAAGCAAAGCCTGAACCTATCGTGCAAGTGAACTTGGAGGGCTTCAATGCCGAGGCGGTGATCATTTACCCGGATCATCGCTGGCCGTTTCAGCTCCTGAGCGACGATGGCACGATGGAGATTGATGGCGTTTCTTGCAAAAAGTTGCCTGATCCAAACCAAAGACGCTTCCGCAGCGTGTGGGTTACCCCGGCCAAGCCTTGAACATGGCCTGGCTGACTAAGCGGTGGCGGGAGCTGGCGAACCCAAGCCGGGGTTGATCTTGGGTGGCATCGGCTTTATCAGCTCAGGCAACGGTGTGGCGGCCTGGGCTCCAGTGGGCGGACCCACATTGGGAGTAGGGGCTGACGGGGTGAATTTGCCGGTGCGAATAATTTCCTCAACCTGAGCGCCTTCGAGTGTCTCATATTCCAAGAGGGCGTTGGCGATAAGCTCCAACTTGTCGCGATTCGTATGGATCAGGTCCATGGCAACTTTATAACCCTCATCAATGAAACGCTTTACCTCGTTGTCGATTTCTTGAGCTTTTTGTTCGCTGTAATCCTTGCTGCGCATCATCTCGCGGCCGAGGAAAACATATTCGTTGTTATCGCCGTACTGGACCATGCCCACCCTATCACTCATGCCCCATTGGCAAACCATGGCGCGGGCCAACTGTGTCGCTTGTTGGATGTCCCCGGTGGCGCCGGTGGAAATGTCGTCAGAAATAATTTCTTCGGCAATACGTCCGGCCATGGTCACGGCGATCATGTCGAACATTTCTTTGCGCTTGCGGTTCAAAACATCGTCTTTGGGCAGATACATGGTGGCGCCCAAAGCTTGTCCGCGAGGGATAATGGTTACTTTATGAAGTGGATGGGTATGCGTTAGCATCACGTTGACCAGTGCGTGGCCGGCTTCATGCCAAGCGGTGAATTTCTTGTCCTCATCGGTCATGGCCATGCTGCGGCGTTCCCGGCCCCAGCGTACTTTGTCGCGCGCCTCCTCCAGCTCGGCCATGCCCACGGCCTTTCTGTTGGTGCGGGCCGCCAGGAGAGCCGCTTCATTCAATAGGTTTGCCAATTCAGCGCCGGAGTACCCGGGAGTGCCGCGCGCAATGACGGCCAGGTCAGCCACGGGATCGAGCTTCACGTTCTTCGCGTGGACTTTCAGAATGGCTTCGCGACCGCGAACGTCAGGAAGATTCACGGTAATCTGCCGGTCGAAGCGGCCGGGACGCAAGAGCGCCGGATCAAGCACATCCGGACGGTTTGTAGCCGCGATGATAATGATTCCTTCCTGGGTATCAAAGCCATCCATCTCGACGAGGAGCGCATTGAGGGTCTGTTCCCGCTCATCGTTGCCGCCGCCCAACCCATGTCCGCGGCTGCGGCCTACGGCGTCAATCTCGTCAATGAAGATCAAGCAAGGCGTGGCCTTGCGCGCCTGTTCAAACATGTCGCGCACCCGGCTGGCCCCTACCCCGACAAACATTTCCACAAAATCGGAACCGCTGATGCTGAAGAACGCCGCATCCGCCTCACCCGCGATGGCCTTGGCCAAAAGGGTTTTGCCCGTGCCGGGGGCGCCGATCATTAAAATGCCTTTGGGAATGCGCCCACCCAATTTCTGAAATTTCTTGGGGTCCTTGAGAAACTCGACCAATTCGGAAACCTCCTCCTTCGCTTCCTCGACTCCAGCGACGTCTTTGAAGGTGGTTTTGTTCTTCTCTTTGCTGAGCATGCGGGCCTTGCTCTTGCCAAAGCTCAGAGCGCCCTTACCGGCCATTTTAATCTGGCGAATGAAGAAAAACCAAATGATCAGCCCGAGCACCAGAAACGGCAATACCGTATAAAGAATGCCCAGAACCACCGTGTTTGGGGACCGGGTCTCGAACACGCCGGTGGACAACAGTTCATCCTCCATTTTCTCCGTCAGACGAGCTTTGGCGACGAAGGGGATTTCGGGGGTCTTGCCATTTTCGACCACCTTTTTTCCTTCGCCATCTGTCTTGTAGTAGCGCCCTTTAATTTCATGCAGGTAGGGGGATTGGGGATCGTAGGTAATAATCCCCTTGGCGATCAGATCAGAGCGAACCTTCTCCATGAATTGAATTTGGTCCAGTCCGTCCCCTGGCGCGGTGCCACTCGTTTTAAAGAACATCAGCAGGAGAACCGCCCCCAACATGGCCGTCCACAGAATGTAGCCGCGCAACGAGAATTTGAACTCGCCATTCTTTTTGCTGTTCTTGTCGTCGTTTCGATTTTCGTCAGACATTTTCGATTCACTTGGTAAAAGACTCACTGGCAGAGTAGCACCTTCTGCCCACTCCTGCAATACCCTACCTCACGCAGATTGCCAACCCCAAATCAAACGCCGAACTGTAGTCTTGTCCAATTTGAATTGTTCCGAGATGCGCAGCCCTTCCACCCAGAACAATTCTCCACTCTCCACCGTGGCGATGACTAATTGATGCCGCCTGGCTTGAGGAATTTTTTGATTGCTGAACAAATCCTGCAATTTCACGGTTTGCCTCATCCCGATCGGCTGAAACCGGTCCCCCGGCCGCCAATGACGGAGAGCAATTGTCGAGCCCACTTTGCCGGCATCAAAAGATTCACCCTCGGCGGGCTTTTCCCATGTTTTAGAGATTCTGCACCGTTCGATTTTCCAATGAATCCTTATCGAGCCGAATTGGGCCATCCCTCGTTTCCCATCTAGCTTGAGATCCAGTCGACTGACATCAAACTGCGGTTTCGCGACGGTGTTGATCTGCACGCCCCCCTCAGCGTCCCTCTGCACCGTCAGTCCCGGCCTTAACGTCAAGGGAACGCCCGCACGAAGACGAAGGTGCTCAATGGTCTCGAAGTCGGCTTTCAGCTTCAAGCCGAACAATTGCAATTGCAAACTGCGCCGCTGCACCGCGATGGGCAACTGATCAAACGCCGGCTGCCTGTTCTTCAACCAGGCCCCAGCGACTTGAGCGACCGCTTCCGATTCCGCCTCCAGCACTTCCATCAGGCGCAACGTGGTCTTGGAAAGGGCCGGTTGATAATGCTTCACCAGCAGTGGCAATAATTCATGACGGCATCGGTTCCGCAGGAAGCTGAGGGCGGCGTTGGTCTTGTCCTCGCGAAACCCAATCTTTTGCGTAAGGGCAAAGGCCTGAATCTCATTTTTCGAGCAGCCGAGCAGCGGTCTCACTAGCATTACCTTCGGATTGCTTGGGGATGGACTGTGCCATTTCATGCCAGCCAATCCCCCCCCCCTGCTCCGCGCAGCAGGCGCAGGAAAAAAAGCTCTATCTGATCATCAGCGTGATGGCCCAGGGCGATGACGGAAGCCTTCCTTTTTTGGGCCAGGCGCGCCAAAAACTCATGGCGCAAATGGCGAGCCGCCATCTCCAGAGAAAGCTTGTGCTGCCGCGCCCATCGCTTCACGTCGGCCCGTCCCGCTGCAAAATTGATTCCGAACCGCTCCGCCGCCCGGCGCACAAATCGCTCGTCGGCGTCACTGCTGCGCCCACGAAGTTGATGATTGAAGTGGGCAATCACGAGCCTCCAGTCATGCTTTTCTGAAAGCCGGTGCAGCAGGTGCAACAAGACCATCGAATCCAGCCCGCCCGAGACCGCCAGCACGATTTTTTGTCCCTGACAGAACAGCCGCTTTCCAATAATGGACCGCTCGACCAAGTGGATGAACTCTCTCACTGCTTTTATGTTAATCGTTCGCGAGTGCGAGGCAACTCGGAACTCAGGGGGTGGTTAAACAACGCGCCTCCATAAAAAATTGGCATTTAGACACTTGCATCGAAGATGTCGCGTTTAGACAACAATGTCGCGTTTAAGCAATCCTTTTTGCTTCAGGCATGATTTGCGTGGGATTAAAAATGTCTCAATCGTTACGCAAACATAACAAAAGGAAAAACCATGAAAGATCTATTGCCGAGATTCATACCCCAGAACCTCGCGGGAACCACGCCAGAGAGGTACTGCTTAATCGCCGTGGTAACGGCTTTATTGACCTGGATATCCCCGGCCTTGGGCGCTGCGCTCATGACCCCCGTTTTCGGACCCCAGCAATACACTCACGCCTCGGGTCATCCGCAAAGTTTCACTAACACATTCCCGCATTGCGGCACCGCCCTCTGCCGGATCGTTGTGGTTAACGGGAAGGCCGACGCCACGAAGCGAATAAGCTGCGACCAGGATGAAGACGATCGAGACCATAACGACGGCGACCGGGAGCGGCACCGGACCGATCAAGACCGAGACAAGGGCGATCACGATGGGGCAAGGGGCGGGCGAGATCGCGACGACAAGCATCATGGCGACGGGGACGACCATCACCATAGTCCTGAGGCTTGTGGCGCTTCCATTTTTTTGAATGGAAAAGACATCATAAGTCCCAACGATTTCGGCAAACGGGTGGCCACGATCGTAAGACCCGTTGTGCTCACCAATGAAAATCAACTCGTGATTAAACTTGCCTCCAAACGGGGGACTTTCTTGACCGTTGAGGTGGAATGCCTTGCATCGACCGTAGTATTGTCCGCCGGGATGCCCGGAGTAAGTTTGTTAAACCCAACAACTCTCTTGTCTGCGCTTCCCCTCGTAAATAGCGGCACAGCCCTGGCGGAGAACGTCCAGGTGGTGTCGATCACGCTGACTGGCGGGACGCTCGTGTTGCCCGCCTCGCTGCCGTTGAACTTGGGCAACATTCCGGTGGGGGGCTCCTCAATTCTGGACGCCGACTTCTCGGGCGGCCCCTTCGCTCCGGGTGGCAGTTACGCGCTTGCGGTGCAGGGGACCTACGCCGTGGGAACTGCGACCTATTGCTTCACGGTCAACAGCCAGCTTAAAGTGCCGCCCGCCGCGCCTGGGTCTGCGATGCTCACTACGACGACAGTAGCGGGAAACCAGGTAATTGGCGGGCCCTTCCCCCCGCAGGTTCCCAGCTTTGATAACGATGTGAACCCGCCTGGCCCACCCGTTCCCACAGCTCCATTTGTTCCTGGGACACGGACGCCCAATGGTACCGGAACGCAGCTTGCTCCGCGGGCATTCGAAGCTCCCAAGTCTCGAAAGGCTCCTCAGGCCGACCCGCCGGCGGTCGTATTTGTGGAAAACAATGGCCTCGGCATCAATGGCAGCACTATCGCGGAGCCGAGCGGCGGCAGCAGCGGAGGAGGTGTGGTCTTTGCCTCAGCAAACTGGTTTGCGGCTTTTTCGACTGACGGCGGCGGTACTTTCACGCAGGTGAATCCGACGACGATCTTTCCCAACGATATTGTCGGCTACTGTTGTGACCAGGTGGTTCAATATGTGCCGAGCATTGATCGGTTCATTTGGCTCCTCCAAGGCAATGGCTATCGGCTGGCTTCCGCCAGCCCGGCGGACATCAGAAAATACAATGCCGACGGGAGAGCCTGGACGTATTGGAATCTCACGCCCCAGGTCTTCGGCCAGCCCGCCGGCACCGGCTTCGATTACCCGGACATGTCGGTAGGAGACAATTCACTTTATATAAGCTGGGATGCGGGGTTTGGTTGTCCCGGGGGCTGTAGCCAGGGATTCCAAGTCGTGCGGATATCGTTAGCCCAAATCCAGGCTGGTGGCACAATCGGCATTGGCTACACCGATCCTGCGAATGGTCCCAGCAGCATAACCTGGGGCGACCACCTCATGCAGGACACCGGGGACGAAATCTTCTGGGCCGGTCATAACGGCAACGCTCAACTGCGGGTATTCTCCCTGGCGGAAAACTCCAACACCTACTTCTGGAGGGACATTGGAATCTCATCCTGGGCGAACAACGCCGATCTCTACGGCTGTATTTTTATACTCAGCATTCAGGAATGCCACAATCTGCGGAGGCCAACTGGCGAGGTCGGCCGGCGTAAGCTCGGGCGACCAGCCTCCCCAAAACAACGATCTTCCTCCGATACAGTAGGCGAGGCCAGGGAAGGGTTCATTGCTGATCCAAGGCATTCCCCAGACAATGTTCTGCGTTTGGCTGGCATCATCGCGCTGCCTCAGATAATCGGGGCCTCCAACTTTGCCTCCCAGGCGCTGGGGAAGGTTTTGAATGTGAGATGGCAGGAGAAAAGCGCCCCCCTCCAGAACGAGGATTCGCAAGGCCAGGCTTTCACCCCTCCGAAACAGTTTCTCGCCGCAATAAGCGCCGAACATGCCGGCCCCGATCACAACCGCGTCGAACGGGTATCCCCCGTTGCTTTGGCTAGCGGTTATCTCACCCCAATTGTTACAGACATAACGGCCCATGATGTCATAACTGAAGTCAGTCTGCTGAACATCGTCTCGTGCTGCTACTTGACCGGCGATTAATTGTGTGAGAGGCATAGTGTTCTTTTGGTTCAATAATTCTGTGGCATCTCGCCGGATTATTCTTGCTGTGGCGCACCCTGCAACCTGAATGAATTGCTTAAACGCGACATTATTGCTTAAATGCGACATCATGGGTGGTTGGCAACCGGTCCGTCCGGCAGCCACCGGTCGTGGCGGGGGATGCGTGGTTAAAGGGCGCGTGAGGAAGCCCATAGATTGGAGCGAACGTTTGGGGCGCCACGCCATAGACTTTTTTAAATTCGTGGCAAAAGTGGGATTCATTTGCGAATTTCAATTCAACAGCAACCGCTTTGGTCGTAAAGCCCCGAGCGATCATTTCCTGGGCAAGGCGGCACTTTAATTCTTTAACCCATCCGCCAGGGGTTTTATGGAACTCTTTTGTGAAATAGCGTTCCAATTGACGAAGGGAGATGGGGCAGAGCGCGGCCATTTTTCCCGGCTCAAAGTCAGCTTTCTTTGCCAGACTCTCCCAGTCTTTGATGCGTAATAGCCGCGCGGTCATGAGTTGGCCACTTTCTCCACTACTGCCAGCAGTTCGGCAGGCTGGAAGGGTTTGGACAGTGTAGAGGAGGCACCTAAGGCCATGGCGACTTGCAGAATGTTCTGTTTGGAAATTCCACCGGAAATGGCGATCACCTTGACCTTCGGGAAGTCGTGATGCAATACCATAAGGGCTTCGAGGCCGTCTTTATTGGGCATATAGATGTCTGTGATCACGATGTCCGGGGTTTTAGCGCGGCAGATAACGCTGGCTTGCCGCCCATCCGCCCCGGTAGTTACCTCGTAACCGGCTTGGGAGAGAGCCTGGGAGAGGACTTCTCGCAATTCCGAATCATCGTCTATTAACAGAATCTTCTTCACGCTGTACCCAATATACATACGGGCCGAAACATTCTGTTCTTTCAAAAATCTTCTAAAATCTGGCGATGAAAGATCTGATGGGGTCATGATCCGCCAACCCGTAGCTCCTTCGCATTCGTGGCCCGAATCATTCCAGCTTGCAGACCAAAGTGATTCCGAGCCACTATTGAGAACGGTGTGCGGCATTCATGGGTAAAAAAATAATTTCAGATTGTTGAAAGATCAGCCCCTTGAGAGGCGTATATACTTTAAGGGTTCAAACGGACACCTGGCACTTGGATGAATGATGTTAGCGAACTTATTCCGACGCGACAGTCGCTCCTCAGCCGGCTGAAGGATTGGAATGACCAGGAAAGCTGGAGGGTATTTTTCGATACCTACTGGAGATTCATCTACGGCGCGGCGATTAAAGCCGGGCTGAAGGATGCAGAAGCGCAGGATGTGGTGCAGGAGACGGTCATCGGGGTCCTGAAAAGCATGCCCACCTTCAAGTACCGGACTGAGAGCGGTTCGTTTAAGAATTGGCTTTTACAGCGGACACGTTGGCGAATCGCCGACCAGTTGCGGAAACGACATCCAGAGTTCCAAACCGAAAGAAGTTCATTAGACACTTCGACGGGGACTTCCGCCGCGGACCGCGTAGCTGACCCCGCCAGTTCAGAACTGGAAGCTGCATGGGATGAGGAATGGGAAAAGAACTTGATGGAAGCCGCTCTTGAACGACTCAAACGGAAAGTCGATTCCAAGGTTTACCAAATCTTCGATCTTTATGTTTTAAAGAAATGGTCCGTATCGAGGGTGGCCCGAGCGATGAAGGTGAATTTCGCCTATGTTTATATGATCAAACACCGCACCAGCAAATTGCTCAAAAACGAAATCATGCAATTAAAAAGCAAGCCGATTTGAGGGCGACTGCACAACCTGAAAAAGAGAGGTCCAATATAAACTCCACAGGGAAGATTAGAAACCGTTTGCGAACGCCAGCCTTGTTTGGGGGTCCCAGACACACCGGTGGCAATAGTGTCGCGCCACGTCGAACCATGTATGAAACTCGGCGAATGATCTTGCACAAATTGGCGTTGCGCCTGAAAAGAAAGGGCTGCTTTTCTTGATGAATGAAGCACACCTAGTGCTTTTTGGATTTGCCAAGGAAAACGCATCCGTTGCCGAAGTTAACACTAAAAAATGAAATATATGTACGAACCGACAATCGCTCCAGGAAAAGATCGTCCTCGAAATCAAACGGCGAAAACGGGGCACAACCAAATAATTAAGCCGGGATACAGCCCTAGACCGCATTCGCGGGTGAGGAAGCTCGTTGTGGCAGCGGACGGCCCTTCGCCGAGCCCAGGCTGGAGCCCAGACCCCGTCACGCCCAGTCCTTCTCGTTAATACTGACGCCATTGCGTTCCTGCGGGCGATGGGGGCGCACTCGCAATAGCGAGACCGCTTGGTGATTGCCACCGGAGATAAGGCTCTACGAATATGTCGTGCCATCGCTCGAAGGCTTGCCCATGAGGAAACTGATCCTCAAATGTGGGCTTGCTCCGGGCGACATCGTCATGCTGACGGCCGCGATCAGGGATCTGCACCAGTGCTATCCCGGAAAGTTTGCGACTGATGTGCGGACGGCGTGTCCCGATTTGTGGGCGAACAATCCGCAAATCACGCCCTTATCGGAAGACGATCCGGAAGCCGAGCCGATTGACTGCGCTTATCCACTTATCAACCAGTGTGACAAACTGCCATACCATTGTCTTCATGGGTTCATTGGTTTTCTAAATAAGCGCCTGCGCCTTTCGATAAAGCCCAGCGCCTTCAAAGGAGACATTCATCTCTCCAAGCAGGAAAAGGCATGGTACTCGCAGGTGCATGAGGTGACGCGGGAAGACACGCCCTTCTGGATCGTGGCTGCCGGAGGAAAATATGACGTCACGATCAAGTGGTGGCAACGGGAACGCTACCAAGAAGTGGTGAACCACTTTCGCGGGAAAATCCTGTTTGTCCAAGTGGGGCAGGAGGGGCACTACCACCCGAAATTGGAAGGGGTTCTGGACCTCCGGGGCCGGACCAGCCTCCGCGAACTTGTCCGGCTGGTGTACCACGCTCAGGGCGTCCTCTGTTCGGTAACAGCCCTGATGCACCTGGCGGCGGCAATCGAAATCAAGGGCGACCGCCGCGGCCAGCGTCCCTGCGTGGTGGTCGCGGGTGGACGCGAGCCAGCACACTGGGCGGCCTACCCTGGCCATCAGTTCATTCACACCAACGGGATTTTGCGCTGTTGCGCCAGCGGTGGTTGTTGGAAAGACCGAGTCACACCTCTGAGGGACGGGGATTTTCGGGACAAACCTGGACGCCTGTGCGTCAACGTCGTGGACGGACTGCCGCGCTGCATGGACATGATAACGTCGTCAGAGGTCATCCGCCGGATTGAGTTGTACTATAGTGGCAAGGCGCTTAATTACCTCTCGTCCTTAGAAAGCGCCGCGGCTGAACAGGGCATCATCGCCACTTCCACCAACGCCCATGATCAACAGCCGCTGAACCTTCACAGCGCGAACATGGCATGTGAGCGATTCATTCCCACAATTCCTTTCTATCCGGACGCCAGGTTCCAAGGCCGAGGAATCGTGATTTGCGGAGGGGGAGTCAAGTATTTCACTTGCGCCTGGGTATGCATTAACAGGTTGCGGCGCTTGGGCTGCCATCTTCCCATTCAAGTTTGGCACCTGGGCGGGGAGGAAATGGACCAAAGAATGATCGGGCTTTTGGCTTCTCTGGGCGTGGAATGTATTGACGCCTCTGCGGTGCGGAAGCGCTTCCCGGCTCGCATCCTGCACGGCTGGGAGCTTAAACCCTACGCCATTCTTCACTCGCCGTTTCGCGAAGTCTTGTTCCTCGATGCGGACAACGTGCCGGTGGTCAACCCAGAGTTTCTGTTCCAGACGCGCGAGTTTAAAGACACTGGGGCCATTTTCTGGCCCGATCTGGAGCATCCAAAGAACAAGAACACGATGGCGATATGGCGCAGTTGCGGGCTGCGGCAACCCAGGGAGCGGGAATTTGAAACCGGCCAGATCGTTGTGAACAAGGATCGTTGCTGGCGGGCGCTATGCCTCGCGCTATGGTTTAACGAAAACTCCGACTTTTATCACCGCTATATCCACGGCGACAAGGAGACTTTCCACCTTGCTTTTCGCAAGTTGGGCCAGGGCTACGCGTTGGTTCAAAAGCCGGTTCACCCCCTCATCGGAACCATGTGTCAGCACGATTTCCAAGGGCGCAGGATTTTTCAGCATCGCAATACTGATAAGTGGGACCTTTTCCAACACAACAGACGCGTTGAAGATTTCTGGTTTGAGGACGAGTGCCTCCGACACGTTTCAGACCTTCGGCACGCCTTTGGGGACACATTGGTTCCGAGCATCAGGAGAAAAGGCCTGAATACCTCAATCCCTCGGAATGGGAAACCCATCAGAATTGGAGCGGTGATGATTTCTTGCTCCGACCGGAAAGAACTGCGAAGCCAAACCTTGGAGAACCTTGCAAAGACGGATTGGAATGGTTCGCCCCTGCACGTCGAGTTCGATGAGCTTGAGCATGATGACCGACGGCAACGGCAGACAGCGTGCGCGTATTCAGCTTTGCAGAGGGGCCTCGAAATCAACCTTGACTACATTTTATTCCTGGAGGATGACCTCGATTTTAACCTTCACCTCCGCCATAACCTTGAGCAATGGCGACCGCTCAAAGCCGGGAAGGTAACGCTGGCCAGCCTCTACAATCCCCGCATCCGCGAGATGGCCTGCGACCTGAAAAGCAATGCCCGGATCATCGCTCCACATTCGGTCTTTGGCAGCCAGGCATTTCTCATCTCCAAGGAGGCAACCAAACACATCGTTCGGCACTGGAAAACAGTGGAAGGAATGCAGGATATCAAAATCTCACGTTTGGCCGGACGACTGAAGAAATTGGTGTTTTACCATGCTCCATCCCTCGTTCAACATCTTGGCATTTCGAGCAGTTGGGGCGGACGATTCCACCAGGCAATGGATTTTGATCGGGATTGGCGAGCGCCGTCGTAAGTGAAGGGCTTGAGGCATCGAGGGATCTTGGCTCTTCAGCCCAGGCAGCCTCCCGAGATTTCAGATTGAGGCTAAATAGTATTGCATTCGATTCCTTAACGGCTTTAACCTGCGGCATCCAGCACATCGATGAGCGTGGAGCAACATTCTTCCGAAGCCGGGCGGGATGCCGAGCCAGGTCCGAGCGCAAATCCTGCCTCCACTGACGCTCCTCCCTCCATCGCCATCCCCGATCATGAGTTGCTGCGCTGCATCGGCCGCGGCAGTTACGGGACCGTCTGGTTGGCACGCCATACGATGGGCATGTACCGGGCGGTGAAGATTGTTTACCGCCAGTCGTTCAAGGATGAGCGACCCTTCGAGCGGGAATTGTCCGGCATCCGTAAGTTTGAACCTATTTCTCGTTCCCACGCAGGCTTCGTCGATGTGCTCCACGTGGGCCTCAGTGAGACGGGCGGCTGCATCTACTACGTCATGGAACTTGGGGATGACCAAGTGTCCGGTCAAAACATCGATCCCGACCATTATACACCCAAGACACTCTCGAAAGAGATCTCTCTCCGCGGGAAACTCTCCCCCGAGGAGTCGCTGCGTCTCGGTTTGGTTCTTTGTGAAGCTCTTGGTCAACTCCATGAACGTGGGTTAGTGCATCGTGACATCAAGCCTTCCAATATTATTTACATCGACGGGGTCCCTAAGCTGGCGGATATCGGACTGGTGGCCGCCATCAAGGATGCTGCCTCGTATGTCGGCACCGAAGGGTTCATTCCGCCGGAGGGACCCGGAACAGCGCAAGCGGATATTTTTAGTCTTGGTAAAACGCTTTACGAAGCCAGTACCGGGAGGGATCGTCAGGACTTTCCTGAACTGCCCAGCCATTGGGACAAGTCTGCCGACCACGAGAAACTCCTGGAGCTCAATGAAGTGATTCTTCAAGCGTGCAAGCGAGATGCCCTCAAACGCTATCAGTCCGCCTTGCAGATGCATGCAGACCTCGTGGTAGCTGCGAACGGAAGATCCGTGAGGCGACTGAAGCAGTTGGAAAGGTGGTTTGCCACTCTGCGGCGGACTGCCAGCCTAGCCGGGTTAGCGATAGTGGTGGCGGCAGCCATCGGCTGGCACTTCTATCAGCAGTGGAAAGTCTCGCTGGCATTTCGTGAACGCCAGGTGGGCGCCAGCGTGGCCTATGGAACTCGGGCCATGGATTCCGGGGATTCTGCGGCGGCTTTGTCCTATTTTGCCGATGCGTTACGGCTGGATAAGGCCGATTCAGCTCGCGAGAAACTGCATTGGTTGAGATTTAATTCTGTGCTCAATCAAAGCCCAAAACTCGTGCAGATGTGGTCTTTCCCGACACCGATGCAGAGCGTGTGTTTCAGCCCGAATGGTCAGCAGGTGCTGGCCGTCGAGTGGCAAGGCGAGGCGCAGATTTTCGACCTTGCCACTGGGGCACCAGTGTCGCCGCGATTCGGGCAACGCTATGGTATGCGTTGGGGTATCTTTAGCCCCGACGGAAAGCTGGTGGTCACGGCCAGCGAAGATCAATCTGCCTGTGTATGGAAGGCGAGTGATGGGAGCATAGTTCAACGGCTGGACCATACCAATAGAGTGTTGTGTGCCGCCTTCAGTCATGACAGTGCCCGCCTTATCACGGGGTGTAACGACAAGATTGCCAGGATATGGGATACCCACAATTGGAAGGTTGGCCTTGAACTGAGTGGCCACACTCAAGCGATCCTGTTCTTGGGCTTCAGTCGAGACGGACGCTCAATCGTTACCACCAGCCGAGATGGCACCGCTCGCATCTGGAGCGCCACAGACGGCCATGAGATAGCTTCGCCGCTCCCGCATCCTAATTGGGTCTTTTACGCCGCTTTTAGTCCGGACGGCAAGACACTGGTTACGGCTTGTGCTGATCACAAAGCTCGCCTTTGGGATACCGAAAGCAGCCGGCGGATCCCGCCTGACCTCGATCATCTGGACGGCGTGAACAGCGCTGAGTTTAGCCCGGACGGCCGGCTCATTGTGACGGCCGGGTTGGATCGTATCGCGCGGATTTGGCTTGCGGAAAACCATGAGCCTTTTGGCTCCGCTCCAATTCTGCGCCACAGCGACCGGCTCACTCATGCCAGCTTTTGTCCGGATGGCCGCCGCGTCGTTACCACCTGCACTGACGGCACCGTGCGGGTGTGGGACCTAGCAGGCAGTGCGGTAGCGCCCCGGAAGCTCCACTATTCAATCAGCGAGGACAAAAGTCGGTTCCTGACAATTACTAATAACAAACCGCAAGTCTGGGACACGCTTTCAAAAGAGGCGGTTTCGCCGTTGATAGAACCCGGAGGCGTCGTGAAGCAACAAAAACTCAGCCGCAACGGTCATCTCCTGGTAACTCTGTCCGTGCCGGAGGCGTTCAAGGGTTCTCCGCGAATTTTAGAAGTCTGGGAAAGCAAGACCGGTGGACGAGTCGGCCGGCCGCTTCACTTAACGAATGATTTGACCCATGTTTGTCCGAACAACGAAGGGACCCGCTTGCTTTTATATGGCGGGCACAACGCCCAAACATGGAATGTGCTCGCCGGAGCACCTCTATCCCCGGCAATCCTGCACGAAGGCATCGTCCGGTCGGCTGTGTTGAGCCCCGACGGCAACCAGGCTGCTTCGTGGAGCGAAGGCACCGTGCAGGTCTGGGATGCTGCTATGGGCCAGCCCTGCTTTGCTCCATTAAAGCATCCTTTTCCGGTCACCTGCGTCCAGTTTAGCCGGGACGGCTCACGGCTGGTCACCTGTGGGGCGGATCAAACTTTCGCCAAGTGCTATGCGCAAGTATGGGATGCCAAAAGCGGCCAGCCAGTCGGTTTTCCAATGAAGCATGGTGACGGAGTCCTTTGGGCGTCCTTTAGCCACGATGGCAGCCGGGTGGTCACTGCGAGTGAGGATTTTACAGCCCTTGTTTGGGAAGCAGCCACCGGTCGGCAATTGACCTCTCCGCTCAGGCACGGAGGCTCTATACAGAAGGCGGAATTTAGCACGGATGGGAAGTGGGTCGTGACCGTGAGCGACGACAAGACGGTGCGGATCTGGAGCGCAGAGACAGGGGACCCGCTGACCCCGCCGCTCCATCACCTTATAAAGCTAACCGATGCACAATTCCTGACTGACGGCCAGGAAATGGTTAGCTCCGACGTCGATGGAAATGCGTCGATTTGGAAGTTGCGGATGGACAAGAGGCCGATCGAGGACTGCATACGGCTCGGACGCTTACTTTCAGGGGACACCATTACTCCGTTAGCGGAATTGAACGCCGTCAGGTCGGAATCTCTTGCCTCACTCTGGAAGCGGCTTCGATCCGCCTATCCCTCCGAGTTCGAAACCTCTTCTGAGGAAACTGCCGCCTGGCATGAGTGCATGGCTGAGGTGAGCGAGCACGAGCGCGATTGGTTTGCAGCGAGTTTTCATTTGAAACGCCTCCTGGCCATTCGGCCTGGCGACCCGTTACTCATCGAGCGCCTCGCGCGCTTAAAAGGATACGTCAAGGGCTTCTAAAGCTGCGGGTATCGAAGCCTCGGTTGGTTTTTAATTGGCGTAAAGCAAGGGCGCGCCATTGCGCAGAGATTCGAGCCGGTGATATAGTTTATGGAGCGGAATAAATTTTGGTGAAGCCTCTATGATCGTGGTCGAAAACCTGTCAGTGCGCGTAGCGGCCTTCGCGCTCGAACGGATGTCATTCACCATCCATGCCGGAGAGTATGGCATTCTCATGGGCCGGATTGGCACGGGGAAAACAACCATTTTGGAAACGATTTGCGGTCTGCGGCCAGCCGGCGCCGGATGCATCAAACTCATGGGAAATGATGTGACCGGATTGCCGCCTGCGCGGCGGGGCGTCGGTTATGTGCCACAGGACAAGACGCTTTTCACAACTATGTCCGTGCGCGAAAATCTGGCATTCAGCCTCCATATTCGAAAATGGAGCCGCACCCTCATTGAAGATCGTGTCAACGAACTGGCCGAACTTCTTGGGTTGGGGGCACTGCTCGACCGCAACCCGCGCGATTTGAGCGGCGGCGAGTCTCAGCGAGTGGCGCTGGGCCGCGCCTTGGCGAGCCGGCCGGGAATTCTTTGCCTGGATGAACCGCTCAGCGCTTTGGATGACGAGACCCGGCAGGAAATGCACGGCCTTTTGCAAGCGGTCCGGACGCGCACTGGAGTGACCGCCCTGCATGTGACACATCATCTGCGTGACGCAGAAAAGCTGGCGGACAGAATCCTTCTGCTGGAGAAGGGAGTGTTGCGACAGGTATCGTTCAGCGAGCTTCGCGGCTCGGAATCCAACTCACCCATCCCAAATCTCAGTTAAGAATACAGGAAATTGGCCGATGAATGAAGCGTATGAGAATCTCGGCTGGACTGGGAATTTCGATAGCGATTGGCGCGATTTTTCGCTTTGCCGCGATGGAATTCCTGCAGCACAAGAGCTATTACGAGGCTTATCGCTGGCCTATTTGTCTGGGGTTCCTGGCGCTCGGCGCCATGGTGTGGCCGATGGGACTTAATTTGAACGCACGACGGGCGCAAAAGACAATTGCTTCCAGGGAATCGCGCGATTCAATGGCTGAAGATGAGGGAGACAAACCGGCTCCGCCCTTTCTCCTGTTCAACTTGTCTTATTGGGGAGCGATGCTGGCTGGTTTTGGGCTCATACTCTTCTTCGTCACACCGATGTTGCCTAACAAAGCTCAAACCGTGGCGGCCAGAACGGTTTCCACTAACGATTTAGCGGCACCCCCGCATCCAAAGCCGGCTCCCAAAGCGGCCTTTCCACCATCGCTCAAGTTGCAGGGTCTGACTTATCGCCAGTCCAACCCTTCGGCGCTAATCAATGGTCGGACCTACTTTGTCGGCGAGTATTTAGGTAACGTGAAGCTCGTCGCCATCGACGCTCAGCAGGTTGTGCTCGAATTAGAAGGCCAGCAAAAAGTGCTGGTCCTGGACAAGTAACAATCACTGGCCCATCCCCGAGAGCGCCGCTCGAAGGCTCTTTGCAATGAACTGTTGCCGTGCGGGTGACAGAATTCTTTGCCCGTCCAGCTCCGCCACGTAGAAGCTGTCGCTGGCCGCCCCCTTCTCCGTCGAAATCTTGGCCAGTGAAATATCCATTCTCAACTCGGCGAGAGTTTGTGAAATCACGTAGAGCAGGCCCAGCCGATCCTCCGTTTCTATATCGATGACCGTTCGATTCTCCGAGGTCTCATTATCAAAATCAATCCGGGTAGGAATCTTTTCTCCTTCCAGGGATTGATAGAGGGGACGGGCCGCCTTCTGGCGCGCAATTAAGCTGTGGAAATTGACCTCTTCTTCTGTCAAGGCTTTCAGGAGCAGCATCTCAAATTGTCCGCGTTCCTCAACATTGATCAAGCCTCCCCCCCGCGCATCAGTCACGTAGAAAGTATCGAGAACGATGCCGTCCGTTCGAGTGAAGATCTGGGCGCTCAAAATATTAATTCCGGCGGCGCTCAATGAGCCTGCGATCTTGCTAAAGAGGCCGGCTCTGTCCCAAGTGCAGATTTTGCAGGCGGTGTAGCCGCGATCCGGCTCGTTATGCCAGGAAAGGACCGGTTCGAGCGCTTTATCTTCCTCGGCCAATTGATGGTGCATGAAACGATGGGCTTGTGTCAGATCGGCGACGATTTCCTTCACTGGATGAATCTGAAAGTAACGAGCCGGCAAGCTGGTAAAGTGAGCCTCAACTTCATCCGGGCTGAGACTGCGAGGCAAGATACGGCGGGTCTCTTCCTCGATTAACTCTCGCTGCACCTCCTCCGCGCGGATAAAATCGGCCCCTCCCAGAAGGGCGGCTAATGTTCTGTCGTAGAGCTGCCAGAGCAGGGAATCCTTGAATCCATTCCAGAGTTTATCGCTGGTGGCCTGTGCGTCCGCAAAACTGTGCAAGGTAAGCAACTGCAGGTTTTCAGCCGTTTGAACTTGGGCGGCGAAACTGCGGATGACCCCCAGATCATCCAAGTCGCGCTGCTGGGAAACCTGGGCCATCGTCAAATGGTGCTCAATGACCAGCCGCAAGCAATGGGTGGTGGCCCCGTCCAATCCGAACCGCTTGGACACCCGGAGGGCCAGTTGGCTGCTGGCCTCGGCATGCTTTGCTTCATGCGCCGCCTTGCCCGAATCATGCAACAGCAAAGCCAGGTAGAGCACGAAGGGCCGTTCGAGCTTCCGAAAGACCTCGGCATATTTGTCGAACGGAGCCACCGTTGCTTCCCAAACCCGATCGAGCTGCGCCAGGCACACCAGCGTATGCTCATCAGCGGCGTATTGATGATAGAATTCGTGTTGCACCAGGCAAGTAAGCTTGCCGAATTCCGGGATATATTTGCCTAAAAATCCCACCTCATGCATAACGCGAAGGATAGGGGCCACGTTGCCCCGCTGGTTAAGAATTTCCAGAAAAGTTTCCCGCACATGCGGATCGTAAAGAAAGGTTCGATCCACCAGCGAGAGCTCGTTGCGGATGAGTTGGCGCAAATCCGGGTGCAACTTCAGGCCCCGTTGCTGACTGTAGAGAAACACCCGCATGAGCCGGCGGGACTGATCCTTAAAAGCGCGATTTGTCGCCGGATGGAGTTGGCCTTCTTTGATTTTAAAACCATCGAGTAATTGCTCCTGCGGCTGTCCGAAACGGCCTCCCATCAATTTTCGAAAAGAGGGCAGCCGTTTGGGGACAGGCAAAAGCGCCAATCGCTCCTCAACCATGCGAGTGATGAGATAAATATTTCGAGAATGCGTGTAAAAATCGCGCATAAACTGCTCCAACCGCCTGCTGGGCGAACGATCCGTGTAGCCCAGGCTATAGGCGACCGGAGGCTGAAGACTCTTGGCGAGAACATCCACTGGACGATTGGCGTGATAATGCAATTCGTTTCGGGAGGAGAGCAGAAAATCATACGCCATCTCAAGCTGCTTCTGCTCCGCAACGGTGAGTAAATCCTTTTTTGCCATCTCCTCCAGGGTGCGCGTGCGGTATTTGACGAAAGCCATCCAGTGCAGATTTTGAAAATCGCGCAGGCCGCCGCAACCGTTTTTGATATTGGGCTCCTGCATCGTAGCCGAATTGCCGAATTTCTCGCGCCGCGCCGCCTGGTCCTCCACCCGCGCGGCGATATATTCATTCTCATGACCCTGGATGCACTTCGTGAGGACGGTTTTCTGCAGTTTTTCGAATAGCTTCGCATCTCCTGTAATCAGCCGGGCCTCGATAAGCGAGGTCTTTGACTGCATGTCCTTGTTGGCGACTTGCACGCAATCCGGGATGGTTCGGACCGAGTGGCCTACTTTGAAGCCCAGGTCCCATAATGGATAAAGAATCCCATCCATTAATTTGGATAAATAGGGAAGGGGCTTGTGGCCGGCCACCACCTGTCCGTCATGAAGGAACATGAAATCAATGTCACTATAGGGATTGAGTTCCGCGCGCCCGTAGCCGCCGGTGGCCACAAGCGCAATAGGGGGAAATTCCTTGCGCCCCTGCTCGGACAAACTGCTCTTGACCGCATCCCACAAATAGCGAAGGAGAAGATCAATGAGGGCGGCGCGTCCCTGGCAAATCTCACGGCCGCCGCCTCCGGCCCGATGCAGTATCTTCAGCCGGTGCGACTCGACTTTCAGAAAATTCTTGTATCGCGACAATTCCTGGGCCGGCAAAACCCCTGGGGGGAGGGGCAGTCGTATGGCGGCATTGGCTTCCATCTTTTCCTGTAACGTCGGCATTCCAAGGCAAGGTAGGTCAGAAGGCAAGGACAGGGAAGAGCCGAGTAAAATTGCTTTGCTGGAAGACCAAGCTGAGCCAGGTTGGATATGGCTTACAGCTCCACGCTCTCCCCCGGCTTCGGGTGGATGATCCGAATTTTAGGATGGCGGGATCTAATCTGCGCCTCAAACCATTGCCGAGAGTCTTCGTCGCCGTGGCCCAGAAGGATCGCGCGGGGCTCGACCTGGCCGACAAAATTGAGCAACTCATCGCGATCGGCATGAGCGGTCAAATCGAAACTTTCCAATTCGCAACGGCGGGTTACTTCGCCAGCCCCGCCGCTCAAGACGAAGGTTTCGCCGAGTTGGGAGGCCTTAACTCGTCCCCCTGGCGTGTCCGGATCTGCGTAACCAACGAAGAAGATGGCCTGGCGCTCGTCTCCCAGCATGCGCATGGCCAGATCATGTGCGGCGGTCTGTTCACTCATCATCCCGGCCGTGACCACAAAAATACGGGGACCACTCAGGCGCATGTTTTGGGCCTGTCCCTTTTCAAGCACGATGAGGTTGAGCGCCTCGTGAAGTTGGAGAGAACTGTGCTGGCGATGGGTTCGGTGGGCCTCGAGGTCATAAATCTCCGTAAAAACCCGGCCCAAACCACCAATGTAAATAGGTTGCCGCTGCAGTTTTCCCTGGCGCATGAGCAGCGCCAACAAGGCCAGAATCTCCTGCGTGCGTCCGAGGGCGAAGCTGGGAATGAGCACGCAACCTTTGCGCGCCAGCACGCGATCGATGGCGGCAGTTAACCGCTCTACCTCCCCTTGGCGGGAGAAATGAGGCGGGATCTCGCGATTACCCCGCGTGGTTTCCATTATGAGCACGTCCGCGCGCACGCCCTCGAAGCGCGCCCCTTTCAGGATGGTCTGATCATGGAAGCACACGTCTCCCGTGTAAAAAAGAGTTTCCTTCTGCCCCCTCAACATAATGCCGGCCGAACCCAAAGCATGCCCGGCATCGTAGAATTCGAGCGTGGGCGAAGCAAAGCTTGTTTGGTTTTTTTCACTCACAGCCCATTCGATTTCGCGATTGTATTTGAACCCCTGAAAGAGCGGAGCGATTTCGTCCACTTCGTCGTGAGAGTAAAGAGGGTATTCCTTAATGCCGAGTTCGTCGCGCTGACGGGTCATAACATTGACCGAATTGTGCAGCACCCGCTCGACCAGGAAATAACTCAGCTCGGTGAGCAGCACCCGAGCTTCGGGAAAGTGCCTCAAGGCCACCGGCAGAGAGCCGACATGGTCGTGATGGCAATGGGAAATAGCCAGAGCATCAAGGCGTTCGTTAGCGATTAAATTGTAAAGTGGGAGCCCCGCGCGCCCTTCCCGCTTAGGATGCGTTCCAGCGTCCAGGAGCAGCCGATGGCCTTCCAGCTCCACAAACCAAGCACTCGCGCCGATGGCGGTGTCCGGATTCAGATTGACGATACGCACGGCGAACAGCTGCTCAGGGATTGCTCGTAATCTTGGCCCAGTTCAGCCCTTGGGTCCCCGCATAGATGGCAAAGGCCTTTTCGTTCTGGATCAAAACGGCCCGGACGACGCTGGAATCATCTGCGCCTCCAATCTTGAGAACGAAATCGGGAATGACGTCGATCTTTTTATGCGCATAGGTCAAGGCGAAGATGGCTTGGGCAAACGCAAAATAAGGCAGATCTTTGTAGGCGCCCTCGGCGGCATCCTCCACGGCATTGGCCAGGAATTCCAATTGGTCCACCAAATGCGGGAATTTGGGCGCATTGATCTGGGTAAACTCAACTTTCCAAAGCGGCAAATGTCTGATTACCTGCTCGACCACGCGAGGGGTGATCAATGAGGCTCCACGATTCACATAATCAACAAATTCTGACATGGGAGAACTTTACAAAGTTGGCTGGACGAAGTAAATCCCCAAGAAGCGGAACCCATCGTGGATAATTGCGCATCGACGATTCCATCCCGCCCAATATGAATCTCTCTGCTTAAGGTCGATTCATCTGGAAAATGCCGCCATCACCCTTGGAATGGTAAGTCGAAAAGAAATTGGTCGGTGTGGCCTGCCCCTCGTAGCTATAGAGTCCTCCTGCCAGCCGGCCCAAATCGGCCTCGCCTCGGAAGTCATAGGCCCCATTGGTCTGCTGAACGGCCAGGGGGACTGAATAGGTGAAACTGAGAATTCTGAGGTAGTTTGCATGAAAATGCGCCGAATAATGACCATCGTCTCCCTGGCTCATCAGACAACGCAATCGCCCGTGATGGCCATTGGTTTGGCTCAGCCAGCTTCCCTGCCACCTTCCCTGGATGTCGTTGGTCAGGCTGAGCGCAGGCTTCGCGCTTTTCCACTCGCGATTAAAAGTCGAGCAACCGGCCGCAGCCAGAAACAGGAGGGCCCACGATCTTTTCCGAGGCACGGCAATGTCTCCGATCAATTGACAACGACAATGCGGTAGAATCGTTGAAGATGCCCCGTCATGTCATCGAGCTTCGTCGTGGTGCTCCCGGGGCCGGCCGTAAATGCCGGGGCCAAAGCAGTCCAGGCGGGAGCGCCTAAATTGTCCTTATACTGAATTTGGTAACTCTTGCCTGAAAAAGTCGGGAAACTCAAAGAGATGGTATTCATGTTCCGGGTGACGGTAGCTCTTGGCGGCAAGGCGACCATCACGGTAAACGACTTGCTGTCATTCATGCTCGGGCTCCCATTGTCAGCCACGCTTACCGCGAGGGTGCTGGTGCTTGGAGCCTGTGCCGGGGTCGGAGTCCAATGAAAGAGGCCACTGGCCGAATCTATGCCGGCGCCGGACGGAGCTCCCGGGAATAGACTGAAGACAAGGGTTTGTCCTGGGTCCAGATCGGTGGCGCTAGCCGTGAAACTCAGAGTCTGGCCCAATACCACCGTGCGGTCGGGAATGGACTGCAGAATAGGCGGGCTGTTGCCACACTGGTTAGGTCCTCTGGGGGTGGCAGTCGCAAAGTCGTGAATCTGGGAACCGCCATCGGGACACCGACCCGTCGCCAGGTCATTGGGTTGGGAATGATAGGAAATCAGATCCACCGTGCTGCCGTCGGAAGCATAGAGGCCAATCTCGGCCCCACCCTTTGGCAATCGAAAGTTAGTATGGAGGTCCGGCGAAGAACTGCTGTTTTGTTTGGCTTCTTTATCGGCCCAGACGAGAAGGAACCCGTGCGCCGGAACTATATAGCCGACCGGGATTTGAAATTGGAATTTATTGGTGATGTTATTGGCGAGAAAGTAGCCTGAGAGATCTGCCGAAGTCGTGCTGGCATTATAGAGCTCGAACCAGTCGTCGAAAAGCCCATCCGCCGGGTCCGTAATTGTCCTGGTGTTGCCACTCATCCATTCGTTCACAAAAACCTGGAGCGCAGGGTGTGTATTCTTGTTGGGCGCGCCAGGCGTGACGGCGAAGAACTGCTGACGGGTAAAAGGCTGCCCATCCGGAAAATCACCGTAAGATCGATCCAGTGGCAGATTGGAATAATCAAGAAAATCGACCACCTGCGGCGCGCCTTGGAAAAGCCGGGTGAGCGCAATAGAGCCAGAACCGCTGGTGAGGGTAAAACTAGTGTGCAGTTCGGCCAGGGTCGAAAGGCCGGTTTGCCCATCACAGAAGATGATTTTGAATTCACCGGGGTTGATGGAGGCGCCGCCGGGAAAAGCCCACTGGGTTAGATTCGTATAGTTGTTAGCCAGATAAAGTCCGCTCAGCGGCACGTTGGTGGCGCCCGCATTGTAGAGTTCGATCCAGGGGACATGCTGGCCGGCGCTGTTGGTGATGCCGGTCAGGTTGTCTGCTTGCGCCTCATTAATCCATAGGGGCGGGAAGGGGGGCAGGACCACCGACGCGCTGTTGGCGCCGTCTGGAGTGGCTACGACCAGCGCAGGGGAAATCACCTGTGGAGGCACGTAATACCCGCCGTCGGTATAGCCTGGAGTAGTATAGCCTGGAGTGATATTGAGATCCACGTTGGTTTGAATTCTCAGATTAGGGCTGAGCCTCACGAAAAAATTGCTCGCGGAGGAGGTGGCATAGTACCAGAAACTAAGCGTGCATACTTCTCCGTTCGTGGGCGCGGTGGATAATATCTGTTCGATTCCGCGGAGCGGCACGAAGCTATTCCCTGGCGCCGTGGAAACCATGTGGAGGCTATGGCTCCCGGAATGGGCCACGTCGGAACTTATGGCGGTGTTGAGGTAATTGGTCCCCAACATCCAAATGTTGGTATCCAATGCCGGCGACTCAAAGTCGCCCTGGCTCACGAAATTGAAACCAACGCCGGGACTCGTCCCATCCACCAGCGCAAAATCGTCGATGTAAACGTTGCCTGCCGAGTTCAAAGAAATTAGCAAAGCATTGGTGCCATCGCTGGTCCCCGTCACAGAAACGAAGTGCCAACCCGCGTTGTTGGTCACTGGCGCATGAACCACCGGTGGATGAACGATAACAGGAAGATTAGTCCCTGGACTGACAATCGCTGGGATGTAGGTGGTGACCCAATTTCCTGCCCGGCTATTGTCCTGCAGGGGATCGATCACTTGGACAGAAGAAGCCGTGGCGACCCCGTTGCTGCCCGTGGGCCACGGTGCAGCGCCCTGATACCGGACTTGGTCAATCACGATTTGCGGGGGGCCGGGCTCCACGAGGGTAAGTGTCTGAACATCGGGCTGCAAGGGACCGGGGAAGCTATCAAAGACCAGGTTGGTCGCGCCATAGGCCGCGGCGAAGGCGGCCCGATTCTGGGCCAAGACGAGGAAGGCTCCCGGCGCGATGGAGCTGCCCGGCGGAAACGTGTAGCCCAGGCCGTCGAATACCCAACCGGAAAGATCAAAAGTGGTAGTGCTTGAAACATTGTAAAGCTCGACAAACTGGGCGTCGGTCACCAATGGGTTAAACATGATTTCGGTGATAACGACGTTGCCGACCGGATTGTCGGGGGGCGGAGGTGTGCTCACAACCGTGATGTTATTGGAGGTGCCACTGATGAAATGACCAAAACGGTCGTAACCGCGCACGATCAGTTGGTTATTCCCTGGGCTAATGGGCAAAGTAATACTCCAGTTGGTAGGACCGAAAGAACCAGATCCCGATGTCCAATTGACCGGCCAAGTCTCACCGTTAATCGTCAAACTCATTACTTGGACGGGAGCGCTCCCCCGCAGGGTGACACTATTGCTTGTCACGTTCACGTTGGTCGTCAGGACCTTGAAGCTGGCAGCGTTTTCAGCAGCAAGTTGCCTGGCGATGCTGGCCTGGGCTGCCGCGAGCCACGCCTTGATCCCTACATTAGGGTCTTCCACGCTATTGAACCCATTCGCCCTAAAGGAAGCGAACTTGGCGTCAAGGAGCGGACCACTCTTGGTGACTTCCAGCGGACCGTTGACGAGTTCCTGCAGCGCTCGCCAATAAGCGCGGCGAAACGGCGGGTTGTTGTAGAAGTTGCCAGTATTTGGGTCTTGACCATTTCCACTGAAAAGGTTCTCCCCTGGATTCCACGAACCACTGTTGCCGATGACGATATTGAAGTCCCACATCAGCAGGCTGTAGCGCGTGCCCTTGGTACCGATGTAGCCATAGAGGTTTTGGGCATTTTGGCACATATAGGAATCCCAGTTGCCAGCGGCATGGTTTTCCGCCCCAACTCGCATGAAGTTCTCCATGTCCGCGAAGTTGGTCATGATGGCCGTATAATTGGGCGTTCCGAAGGAATTCGCCGCGTCCACGAAGGAGAAGACGTTTGTGTAATTACTTGCCGAGTCGGGGGTGCGGCGCATCAGGTAATTCCAACGATAACGCGCTAGTTTCTTCACTCCACCCGTCGTGAGGTAATTCGGAACCCCGACCCCTCTGGACATTACGTTGCACCAGGATTCGTTATTATTCCCGATGTCCCCCGCATTATTACCCGCCGGTTGATTGAATTCGAACCAAGGCTGCATTTTGTAGAGAAAACCCCCGCTGTCGTTCGGCCAGTATTGCTTGACCACATCCCCATCCGGCGTCTGGGTATCTTCCATGAGGGTACCCCGGCGAACCCCGTTTACGAACATATTGAAGTATTTTCGGTTGAGCCAAGGAATGCCGAGCGCGCGCCCAAATGTATGGGCCAGTTGCTCCCGCTGGATACTTTGGTCGTCCCCGGCCCCGTTTCCAGGGGCATGGAGTTTATTGAACGAAGTGGCGCCAAACAGCTTATCGTCCTCGGGAAAAACCCATTTGTAATGGCAGGGAGCACCGTAGGGGGTAGTGAATTGCTGGTGATAAGGGCTGCCGGAAAAGCGGCCTAACGTGTTGTAAATGACCCGGTTGCCATACACGAATGTGGCATCGTTGCCTTCATTGCCCAGGTTGGGCATATTGGCCCAGCGGGTGGCGTTAGTCGCCGAGATCCAGATATGATAGGTGCTAAAGCTGCTAGTCGGAAGGATATCCCCGAACATAACTACGCACTCATGGATGGAGCCAACCTCGTTCACCACCGCAGGGAACGTGTTCGAGGCGCCCAGGCTGTCCTTAGCCGCCAAGTAAAATTCCACCCTGCTCGCTGAGGCACCCGGAGCGCCCGCAGCCAGGCCCGGGATGATGGCGCTGAAGAGGCCATCCCCGGCGATGGCATCACCGGTGAGCCCCATATCGTTCATGGCAACGGCAGTGTAATTAAAAGAAGGATCGATTCGATAGAGCAACGTCAAGGATTGCACGCCATCCGGGTCGTGCACTCGCGCCGTAACGGTGACGGGCTGATTCGCCGCAGGAACCGCCGGGGTATGGGTGACCTCGTAGATGGCTGGCGCGCTATTCATGACGGCGCGGCTGTTCGGCTGGCCAGGAGTACCCAGATCGTCGGGGACCGCCAGCGGGCCTGTCGCTTCGAGATAATTTCCGTCGAACCGCAGCAGGGCCTCCGGCCAGCCATGGAGCCAGCGCGCTTTGAAGCGCAGGGTGGCGGTCTGGCCTGCCACGGGCGAAGGGCTGCCTAGCTTGCCTTCTGCTGAATTACCGCCAGTCCACATTCGGTCCGTGCATCGTAGATGCAGAGCTGAACTGCTGTAAAAGCCGGCATTGTTCGTCTCCCGGGTTGATGTGACGAAGCATCCCTCAATAAACCAGTTAGCCAACCCGTTTTCAAAATCACTATTCAGGACGAGATTGGTCCCGTTGGGCCCCATGCGCACCTCAACGGCATCCACCATGCATTCCCCAGAATCCAGCAATCCAATTTGGACAAAGCCAGCAGAGCCCGCGCCATCATCGAGCACACCGGTGTGTTCGATGTTCACCCAAGGCGCTTTGGCGGTTTCATCGCTGTCGGCCCAGTTGGCAGCCAGGCGGTGGTTGGAACGTGGATCAATCAACTCCAGGCTGCTGCCGCCGCCGGAGGACCATTTTCCCCAGCGGCCCCCCGTCAGATACGTGACTTCGTCCTGCACCACCTGCAAAATATTTGTAACGAGTTGGCCCAGGTTGTTGGTGTGAGTGAAAGCCTGCGGCATGGCGAGGGCCACTCGCCCCCCGTTGTGGGACAACTTTCCACTATAATCGCCCAGCGTATTGGCAGAGTTGAGGTTCGGATATTTGGTAAAAAGATTGGCCGCGTTCCGCGCCACGACCAGGTAACCCCCCGGCATGATGGTGGTATTGGAAGGAAAGGCGAAAGCGATCCCGGACGTGAATTCCCAACCGCCCAGGTTCACGGTATTCGTGCCTTTGTTGTAGAGTTCAATGAATTGGTCATCGTCATTGCCAGAAATGGGCTTATACATCAGCTCGTTGATCACAATGTCCTGGATGAGAACATCCGAATTGGGTCCTCCGGGGGTGAGACCCTTCATCGGGTAAAACTCGCTTGCACCGTCAGGGGATCGTCCCAACGAAACCCCTTCGGCCTGGGCTTCGTATTGCACCGCATCCAGCACGCGCGAACCGTCGGGGTTTTTAAGGAACACCGCGTCCCCCGCCGCATTGAGCGCAAATCCGAAGCTGCTTTGATAAAAGACGGCGAAGCCTCCCGCACCGAGCACAGTGCCAGGGGGAATGATAAATTTGTTGGTGCTCGGATTATCCGTCAGTACGCAACCGGAGATGTCAGCGGTTTGGCTGCTATGATTATACAGCTCGATATAATCCAGGTAGGGGGCCCCGCCCTGGTTAATTAGCATCTCGTTGATCACCACATTGCGGAGTGGGCTCGGACGATAGGCCTCGAATGTCCCGGGTGAGCCTCCCACCACGTCGCTGATATCCCAGGCGTGCGGATCGCCCTCGCCGTAGGAAGGCCGCGCCAGGACCAGCGAGTGGCCGGTGCCGTCGGCTGCCACCGGCCACGGATTGAGATTCGAATAAGGGATTTCCAACCGCACCGCCCCCACCTCGTCCACCAATTGAATGAGTCCGGATTTCTTTAAGTTGCCTGTATATGGGCCGAGCACCCCTTTAACTCCATAGATACTCTGTAGGTCCGCCGGGACGGCCCCAATGACCACGAATCCACCTCCTGGAATGATCATGGGGGTTGGAAAAGTGAAGCTGATCGACCCGCCGGCTAATTGCCAACCGCTCATGTCAAAAAAATACGGATTGGCATTATAAATTTCCACGAATTCCAAGCTCTTTCCGTCGGTGCGCGGAGCCGGTTTGTACATGATCTCCGAAATGACCAGGGCCGTTTTACGGGAAGATGTGGCTAACGTTTCGTTGGGATTGATTACAGTCCCTATCGTGGCGCTGTTCGGCGTCGGACCGAGATCTCGGAACTGCGCTAAGGCCACTTCTCCATTAATGTGGCTAGCCACGGCCATGCCGAAATAAAGGGTGTTGCTAAAGGTGAGAGTGGCAGTCCCCAGGATGCTCCAGGTCTGACCGTCGTAGCTGGCATAGCCAGTGAACTGACTGCCGGCCCGTTGCAGACGCAACCAGGTAAACGGATAATTCGGAGGAAAATTTCCCGCATTGGTGGTCGGGCCGCCCGGATTAGCGCGAGATTCAAAGAAACTCCCTAAGGTCATCGGAGTGGCAATAGCACCCGCGAAGCGACTATTGGTCGCAAGCGTTTCCCGCGCCACCAAACCGGCTTTCGTCCACACATCAATCCGATCCAGCCCTTGCAAACGCACGCGCATATCAAAGTCCCCGCTCAGGAGTTGATAATCGAATTGGAATTGGTCAGAAATCCCGCCGATGTCGTTCCCAGCCCCGGTGATATCATAGCCATTAGTAAGAATCGTCAAAGTCCCCGGCGAGGCTCCCCCGACCAAGGCCGGGTTGTAGGCCGCCGCCGTGAAAGAAATTTGGGAATTCGCAGCAATCGTATTGGGTGTGCTAGCGCGATCGCGCACATTGTTCACCGTCAGAACATAATTGCTGCCGTAACTGACCGGCGAAACCGTTAGCCAAACCGTCTGCGCATCAACCAGGGAGGCCCCGGTGATGGCCAGCCCACCGCTCAGGGCATAGTTAGAGCTGTTGGTGGCCGAAACTGCTTCGACGGGTTTGGAAAAACCGACCGCAACCGTGGTCTGACCGACGCTATTCGCCGAGGACAGGGTAGGTGCGATCGTGTCGGTCACGACGGTCAGGGTGGCCAGAACGCTGGTCACGGACCCGGAGGGATTGGAAACGAGGCAACTCAACACCTCCCCATTATTAACCGCGATAGAAACATTGCTCACCGTCAGAAAGGACTTGCGCGAAAAGCTCCCTAATAAATTTACGCCATTGGTCCTCCATTGGTAAGTGACGGGTCCCCAGTTAGTGACCAGCAACGAGAAAGTGGCATTTGCTCCTTCGGGGACAGTCGTGTCCGACGGCTGCGCAAAAATGCCCGGCAGCGTATTGACCCCGTTGTAGGGAATTAGCAGGGTGCCGGCGCCGCTCTGGGCGGCGAGAGGTTCTTCAATGGCGCCGCTGGGGAGTCGCCAGCGCACGGCTAGATTGTCGTTGCCCGCTGCCGCTTTATGAAGGGCCTCCAGATAATACCGGCGCCCCGCTTCCAGCAGCATCGGGGCCGACATCTGGTTTGGTTCCTTGGTCCACTGGCGCACAGTTGTTGAACTCGACACGGAGCAAACGACTTTATTCGTGGTGCTTTCGTCGGCGCTGAGAGAGAGACTGGAATTATCGCCACTCGCTATCCAAAAAACATAGTAACCAGTGGCGGGGGACACGACGAAGGCGCGCAGGCGCTGGCCATAACCATCCAGTAGATTGGTTTCGGTTTCGAAACTGGTGAACACTTGCGTATAGGCCGGATTCGGGGTGTTTGGCCAGTTGGGGTTTAATAATGTGTTGGTCAACGCGTTTACGCTGCCATCGCTGGTGCTCAAGCCGGTCCAGAGCTGCCGATAAACCCCAAAGGTCTGCGCGTTGGCTGGGAAGCCGGCGAAGGTAAGGGTGGTGGTTAGGGCAAGAAGTTGGGCCCATTTCAACGTTTTTCTATGATGCATACAACAAAAACTCTGTCGATAATCGCTGCGATAGGCGTTCGCCGGGAAGGTTCCTTCCTCCGCCATCAATGTGATAATTGTGAAACGATACACTCCCAGGCGACAAATGCAATGATAATTTGCAGCCGGTAGAAGCCAGCGCCAATGACAAAGCAATCCCGGGCCGGAGGGCCGGCGAGGACGTCGGCGCTCCGCCGCTTTTCAATGGCCCTGCGGTAGAGCGGAAATTGGGCGGGCGGAGCTTGGGAGCGCGAGGCGGGTGTACTGCATGCCGGAAAATCCAACTGAAGCGCTGCGTATCGCCGCACCACCAGAGCGCTTTAAATCCCCGCCGCAATCGCCTCGCCCATCTCGCGCGTACCGGCTTTCCGGACGCCGGCCTCGTGGGGGCTGAAAATGTCCGCCGTGCGATACCCTGCATTGATAACTTCGTGCACGGCGCGATCAATCGCCGCGGCCGCCTCATCCAAACCGAAGCTGTGGCGAAGCAGGAGCGCTGAGGAAAGAATCTGTGCGATGGGATTCGCCACATCCTGGCCCGCGATATCCGGGGCGGTGCCGCCGGCCGGTTCGTAAAGGCCAAACATCCTGCCCCCGCTAGCCGCCCCGAGGCTGGCGCTTGGCAACATGCCGAGCGATCCTCCCAAGGCGGCCGCTTCGTCGCTGAGAATGTCGCCGAACATGTTTTCACAAAGCAATACGTCGAATTGCGTCGGGCGCAACACAAGCTGCATTGCCGCATTGTCCACAAACATATGTTCCAGCGTCACATCGGCATATTGTTCGCCGATGCGAGTGACCACCTCACGCCAAAGAACGCCATTCTCCAGCACGTTCGCCTTGTCGGCGCTGGTCAGTTTCTTCCGGCGCAACCTCGCCGCCCTAAACGCTACATGGGCGATGCGCTCTATCTCCGGGGTGGTATAAGCCATCGTATCAATGGCGCGCTGACCTCCAGGGGTTTCCTCCGTTCGCTTCGGTTGGCCGAAATACAGTCCCCCGGCCAACTCCCGCACGACGAGGATATCAATGCCACTCCCCTGCCGCTCCCTGGACAACGGACATACATGGGCGAGCGCGGGCCATAACTTCACCGGCCGCAAGTTGGCGAACAAGCCAAACTCCTTGCGCATCCGCAGCAAGGCGGCGCGCTCCGGGCGCTCTTCTTTGGGAACTCCCGGATCGCGCCCGGGCAGACCCACGGAGCCAAAGAGAACCGCGTCGCAATTTTTGCACAGCGCAAGCGTGGTTTCGGGCAAGGCCTTGCCAGCGGCGTCTATTCCCGCCCAACCGACCGCTGCTTCGGTGATTTCGAACCCAAAACCAAACTTTCTTTCTACGGCCCGAAGCACTTTGATGGCCTCGCGCATGACTTCGGGACCGATGCCGTCCCCCGCAAGGGCGGCGATTTTGAACTTTTGTAAACTCATGAGGCGCGCAACCTAGCGGTCATGAAAAATAAACACAATGACCTTCCTGGCTCCAACAATGTGAATGGCGCGTTTCCGGGCGCGTCCAACAATCGGTTATCGATGTATACGCTTTTCTCTTTCCCGCCACCAACGTGGCAACGTGGTTTTGCGCTTGCCCTGTGCGGCCTGGCGATGCTGCTGAGCGCTTCAGTCCCGGCTGCGGACAAATGGGCGGACATCTCCAGCCCCCTGATGGAGCGCCTGACGAATAGCGGCGCCAAAGCGCCCTGGCCCGGCGGGTGTTCGGGTGTGGTGGTAAATCGGACCAACGGCCAGGTAACGATTAAAGTCGTCGGCTTCGGCTTATGGCGCAGCTCGGACAAAGGCGCGACATGGGATCGGATTGATCGCGACACCATCGCAGGTCGAGATGAGACCGGCTGGGCGACCAGCGTGGACCAGAACGGGCCAGCGCGAATGGCCAGTTTTTCCCTCGACGGCTCGGCGGGCTGGACATCAGATGGGACCCATTGGCAGCAGTTCACCAGTCTGGGCCGCAACTGGGACTTCGGAGATGTGGATTGGAGTGCGCCGATCCCAAAAACGATCATCGCTGCCAAACACGAAACCAATCCGCCAGGAGAAGTCTATGTTACGGGTGATGGCGGCATGACCTGGAAAAAACTATCGATCTATGTTAGTGCCAGCCGCGAGCAAATTTCCATGGTCGGGACCTTGGATGCGAGCACATTCATTTACAGCAAAGGCGAAGGCATCCATCGCAGCGCCGACAGAGGGGGCGCCTGGACGAAGGTTTCCTCCGCTAATCCGCAGACCAGGATTCCAGTTCGCTTCCGTGGCGCGCATTATTTGGGAAGCGCGACCGGCCTGCTCGTGAGCCAGGATAAGGGCATCACTTGGCGGGAGCACGGAGCGACGGTGAATATCTGGCAAGGCCCATTCTTCGGCCACGATGAGAATGAGATGGTGGTCATCGGCAAAGCTGGCGTTTTTAGGACCAAAAACGCCGGAGACAGTTGGACGCAAGTGACTGGTCTTAAGCCCAAGGAGGGCGGTTTTGTCTTCAGCCCCCACTGGTTTGGCTGTTACGCGTGGGACCCGGTGAACAACATCCTCTATGCATCGGCCATGGGAAATCCTGTTTACAAGCTGCAGCTTTGACAGTGCTTCGTCGTAGATTCGGCTGAAGGGGCGGGTGTTGACGGAGTACGTTCGCGGTGATAAATTTTTTGGCAGTGAGTGCGGACCTGCTGGAACCAATACCGCTCGAAGTCGGCAAACTCGGCAACTTTAACGCACGGATGTTAAGAAACTTCCATGCCGCGGTGGACGACTGGGACGAAGTTTGCTCTGCGCTTCGACCTTGGGAGGCAGAACATCTGACGAAAGAGGTTCCCGGTTCAGCGGGAGAGCAGCACTGGCGCGGGTTGATTGAACTGCTAGCGTGGGGCCGAGTAGTACAACGGGCGACGGAGCAACCGGAGTTCCCGGAACAGTCCGTCGCGGCGTGCGTCAAGGCACGCATCCGGCACTTGGAAGATAAGCTGGCCCTCTGGCACGGCGAGATGACGCCTGCCGAGGAAGATTGCATCGTGCAAGCTGCGTTTAGCTGAACCCTGAGTCAGTGAGCACTGACGCTTGCCTATGCCTAATTCTTCGCCCGCAGATCCAAGCAGACCAATTGCTTCGGGCCGCGCACGTAGGCGAAACCGTCGGCCAGGGCAGGATAATTGCGGGTGGGCCGGCCCACCACCTGTGTTCGAGCGTTTATCTTGGACCCCTTGGGGCTGGCTTTGGCGAGCAGCAGTTCCCCGTTTTCAGAGAGAATTAGCAAGTCCTCCCCAAAGCGGCAAATCGTGCCAGAACCGATTTGAGGTTCTTCCCACATCAAATTGCCAGTGGCCAATTCGACGCAGCGGAGAGTCGGTCCGCCGTGTTCCCAGGCATGCCCATGGAAACCGTAAATGTAACCCTGGTAGATAATCCCGGCGGCATAATGGGTGGAAAGGGCGTCATCAAGGTGCCAGACTTTTTCCGGTTTGCCCCCCTGAACGCGCAAAAGCAAAGCGCCCAGCTTATACCACCCGGAAAGAAAAATTTGATCTCCAGCCACAACCGGATTGGCCGCGTAAACGTCGCCCGAAGTCTGTCTGCGTGTGGGATACTGCCAATAACCAGCCCCGGTGTCGGGATCCAGGCTATGGAGCGCGGAACGAGTCACAACCAATAGCTGAGTTTTTCCCTCCAGATTTGCCAGAATTGGAGAAGAAGCGCTGGCTTTATCGTCGAAAACTTGCCATAGCACCTCGCCTGTAAGCGGAGCGAAGGCGACTACGGCTGCGTTACTGGCTCCGATTTGCAAAATCACGGCCTTATCCGTGACCAACGGGGACGACACCCATCCATGCCAGGTTGCGCTGCTCTTGAATTGGCTCTTCACGGTGTGCGACCAAATCTCCCTCCCGTTTCTGAGGTCCAAACCAGCTAAATAACCATCCACATTTTGCACGAAAACTCTGCCGTTTTTGATCGAAGGGGTGGCGCGAGGTCCACTGTCAAAATAGGCTCCATCCTGGAATTTCATAGGATGTTTAAAACTCCAATGGTTCGTGCCAGTTTTTGGGTCCAAACATTCCACGATCAGTTCATCGCCCAGGCGATGGGAAATTACCAGGCGACCTTCGCCAACGATGGGATTGGAATAACCCTCGCCCAAAGCACGCTTCCAAATCCGAGGCGGGCCTTCCAGAGGCCAATCCTGAGCCAGCGCAGGGCCTGCATAGACGGCATCGCTAGTCGGGCCCAGCAGTTGGGGCCAATCGGACCCACACAGCGGCGCTGCCACTGCTCCAATCAAGCACACAAATAAAAATGTCACTCGCACTTCCCTAATTTTACAAAGTCTGGCGAAGCATGGCGACGAATAAAATCCGGGGTCGGATCTGTCCTTTAAACATGGGCATCCCTTTTCGACCCGACTCGCAATGTGTGGGGGCGAGTGAATGTTTAGCGCACAGATCCGAGCTCACTTTCCCATGAGGACTGACACTCGCTCGGCCCGCCGCATCGGAGTGCCTCCTGAATTCTGTCGCGCCTACGAACACGCCGATTTAGGGATGCAGGGGTGCCAAATTTTCTTGTTCCCTTTGCCGCCAGTTGTCTCTTATGCTGTCCCGCGCATGGCGACAATTCCTTTAGAAGATAATTTCACCGACATCATCGGAAAAGCGCAACGAGGGTTTAAACTGAGCGATGATCAATTGGCCGAGCGCGCCGGCATCGCGGTCAACGAATTGGGCCGCATCCAGTCTGGAAAGGTCGAGGAGGAAGTTATTCGCAAGGTGGCCCGGGTCTTAAACCTCGGTCCGACTGCGCTGGTCAAAAGCGCCCAGAAGGCTTGGTATCCAGCCCCACAGGACGTGCCAGGGCTCGCCCAGATGAATACCCCCTATCATGACATGACCGTCAACGCTTACCTGGTTTGGGACGCTCAAAGCAAAGAAGCCGTCCTGTTCGATACTGGCGCCGACAGCTCTCCTGCGCTGCAATTAGTCAAAACCCATGGCCTGACGGTGAAGTTGATTTTGCTCACCCACACCCATCCGGATCACATTGCGGACCTGGCGCGCCTCAAAGCGAACACAGGGGCCAAAGTCTATGTTTCCCAACTTGAAGCCATCGACGGCGCGGAGACCTTCGCCGAAGGCCGCACTTTCCATGTCGGCAAACTGGAAATCGAAACGCGTCAGACCTCCGGACATTCCGTGGGGGGAATCACGTTTGTCCTTTCCGGCCTCGTTAAGCCGGTCGCGGTGGTAGGAGATGCGATGTTCGCCGGCTCCATGGGCGGGGGCGGTGTTTCCTACACGGATGCTTTGGGAAATAATCGAAAAAAAATCCTCACCCTGCGAAATGAAACCGTCCTCTGCCCCGGTCATGGCCCGCTGACCACGATAGGGGAAGAAAAGGCGCACAATCCCTTTTTCCCTGAATTTCAACAAGATTAAACCATCGATATAAATGTTATGACTGAAAGAATTGGTTTCGCAGGAGTTGGACGCATGGGCGCTAACATGGCGCGCCGATTAAGGGACGCCGGCTTTCCCGTAGTGGCTGTCTATGACGTGCGCGCGGACGCCGCCCAGTCCCTTGCCAAGGAACTGAGCTGCCAGTGTGCCAGGCGCCTGGCTGAGGTCACAGAGGCGGCGGACGTGATCTTCACCGTGGTCACCGACGACAAAGCCATGCGGCGAATTTATGATTCTCCCAAGAAAGGGGATAGCTTGCTCACCCAAGCGCGCGGGAAGCTTTTCATCAATTGCGCGACCATTTCCCCCAGGGTCCACGTGGAAATCGAGCAAGCGGCCAAAAAAGCCGGAGCTGAGTCACTGGAGGCCTGCATGGCTTCGAGCATCACCCAGGCGCGCGAAGGAACGTTGTATCTGATGTGCGGGGGAAAGGAAAAAACCTTCGAGCGGGCCAAACCCATTCTGGAAAAGCTCAGTTCCTCCATGCGCTATGTCGGGAAAGCTGGACAAGCCGCGAATGTGAAAGCCCTTGTCAACGTGGTCATGAATATTAATACCGCCGGGCTTGCCGAAGGGCTGGCATTAGGTGACGCCCTCAAGCTCGACCTGACGCTGTTGCGTGAGGTCTTTTCCCAGACCGGCGCCAACTCGCGCGTGCTCCAAACCGATGGCGAGGACATGCAGAATCGTGAGCATTCCTGTTTTTTTTCGGCCGCTCACGCTGCCAAGGATTCCGGGATCGCCCTTACTCTGGCCAAAGAAAAAGGCCTTAACCTTCCGCTGGCTGTGGCCACAAAAAAGCAGTATGACCGCATGGTCAAGGAGGGGTTGGGCGAGCTGGACAAATCGGGAATCGCCGAATTGACATTTAAAGGCCGCGGCAAAGGCAAACGTGGTTAAGCCGCGGCTCCTTGCCGCTGGCCGCAAATCCAATCCGGCGGGGAGAAAATCTATTGTTTTCCCCCATGAAAGAGTAGTGGGGCAATATGCATCCGATTACAACTTCTCTGATCAGCATCCTCAAACCTAACATCGTTTCCCTCACTCTCCTGGTGGCTTGCGTTGCGATGCGATGCAACGGAGCGCCGGATCAGCCCCTCCCCCTGCTCCACGCTCACGCGCATAACGATTATGAGCATGCCCGGCCGCTTTTTGATGCTCTCGAACATGGCTTCTGCAGCGTCGAGGCTGATGTTTATTTGGTGGATGGGCAACTGCTCGTGGCCCACGATCGTGAGAAGGTTTCCCACGTCCGCACACTGCAGTCGCTTTATCTTGACCCACTGCGCGACAGGATCCGAAAAAATGGCGGAAGGGTCTTTCCATCGGGGCCTGATGTTACTTTGCTTATTGATGTCAAATCCGACGCGGAGGAGACCTACAGGGTATTGCGAAAAATTCTTGAGCAATATGCCGAGATGCTGACGACTTTCCAAGACAACCTCATTCGGACGAATGCCATCACTGTCATCATCTCGGGCAATCGGCCGCAAGCATTGCTCGCCAGCGAGTCCTTTCGTCGCGCCGCCTTGGATGGCCGTTTGGCGGACCTCGAGGGAAGTGTGCCCGTTAGCCTGATACCGCTCATCAGCGATAATTGGAGCGCCCACTTTAAGTGGCGAGGGAAAGGCCCTTTGTCGCAGGAGGAAAAGAATAGGCTGAAGGCGCTGGTGCATCAAGCGCATCAGCAAGGGCGCCGTGTCCGTTTCTGGGGGACTGCCGATACTCCTGAATTCTGGAATGAATTGCGGCAAGCTGGAGTAGATTTGCTTAATGCGGACGATCTCGCAGGAGTGGAGAGGTTTTTTCTGACCAACCCCGACCTCAAATGATGTGGCGCCGACGGCCGGGTTCCAGATTCAGTGTGGGCTTTGTTCCTCACGGCTCGTCAACTGCGCAGCCAGTTGCCTGCCGAGTTCAACCGCTTCATTAGACGTCCGGCGAGCTTCGACTCGTTGCGCCGTTTTGCCCAGAAATGAAACCGCCTGCATACGAATGTCATCTCCCAACACTTCCGCATACGCGGCCACCGCCAACTGGCAACCGCCCCCCATGGCTTGGAGAAAAGCCCGCTCCGCGGTGACGCATCGCAAGGTGTTCAAATCGTTTAGCCTCTCGCAAATCTTCTCGGCTGCAAAGTCATTCTCCCGAATCTCGATGCCAAGAGCTGCCTGTCCGACACAGGGAAGCATTTCAGCTAATTCCAATCGCGTTCCTAGCAGTCCTTCCGGCGCATATATGGCGGCATCGGCTTTGGATGAAACCTTGGCGGGACCGGTTAAACGCCCGTCGGAGTGAATGTCATAATGGAGGCGCTCCAGGCCGGCAGCCGCCAAAATGATGGCGTCGATCTCCGATTGCTCCACAACTTTTTTCAATCGTGTAGGCACATTGCCCCGGATCGGAATCACTCTGAGATCTGGGCGTCGTTCCAGCAACTGCGCGCTCCGCCGGGTGCTGCTGGTGGCCACGATGGCCCCCGCCGGCAAAGCGCCGGGCGTGAGATGCGGTTTGAAGCCCCGCTTGGCGGTGGAGGATGAGGAGGAAAGCAACTTTTGCTGGCGGTAAATCAAAACGTCACGAGCGTCGGCGCGTTTGCCGGCTGCCCCGAGCTTTAAACCGGCGGGCAGATCGGTCGGCAGATCCTTCAAACTGTGGACGGCCAAATCGGCCTCCCCATTGAGCAAAGCCATCTCCAGTTCTTTCGTGAAAAGCCCTTTAGGCAAATCCGCCTCGGCGAGCGAGACCGCTTGCAGTTTGTCGCCCGTCGTTTTGATCACCTTAATCCGAAATTCGGTCTCCGGAAAAGCGGCGCGGCACTCGGTCAAAATCGAATGAGCCTGCGCGAGGGCGAGCGCGCTGCCGCGCGTGGCGATAACGATGTGACTGACAGGCATGGTGGTCGTTAAGTAGCGACGCTGGAATGGCATGAGCTAAAACCGCCATTTAGGCCTCGTCCAGGCGAAATACTTCGGTCTTCCCTGGCCGCCATCCCCTTAGGCTCTTGTTGTAAAAACCGCATCACGTCCCCAATATCACCCTCGACTCCCCCGGCACTCTGATCGTCCCCCTCGCCTCCAGCAATGCCCGCGCCTTCTCCACGATGATGGCTTCGCAACGAGCTATTTCTTCTTTGCGCTGTCTCAAATAGTCTTCGGCGATGGCTTGAAGATCGTCGATATTATAAAGATAAACGTTCTCCAAAAGGTTCACCTCCGGTTCGATGTCGCGGGGCACGGCGATATCAATCAGCAACAACGGGCGATTTTTGCGCAGCTTCATCAACGGCTCCAGCTTGGCGCGATCCAGAATGTAATGCGGAGCGGCGGTGCTGCTGATCACGATATCGATTTTCGCAAACTCCCCCGCCCACTCGTCGAATTGCACGGCCCGTCCGCCCATTTCAGCGGCCAGCGCCAGCGCGCGTTCGTGAGAACGATTGGAGACAATGATGCTTCGGGCTCCGCGCGACAAGAGCGCCCGCGCCGTCTTTTCGCTCGTGTCACCGGCGCCAATCACCATCACCTGCCGGTTATCGACCGCGCTGAAGATTTTCTCGGCCAGCTCCACAGCCACCGAACCCACGGAGACGCTCCCGCGCTGGATGGCCGTCTCGGTGCGGATGTGCTTGGCCACATTGAAGGCTTTCTGAAATGCTTTGTTCAGAATGCTGCTGGTATGATTGTGTTGCAAAGAAAGCTCATAGGCTTTTTTTAACTGACCCAGAATTTCCGTTTCCCCCAAAACCATGGAGTCGAGACCGCAAGCGACCTTAAAAAGGTGGTGCATGCTATGGGGCTCGGTCAGCGTATAAATTTCGTCCGTCATTGGATCGCGGTAGTCGGCGCATTTAATGAGGAAACCCTCCAGTTCCACAAAGGCCTTGAGCGGTTGCAGACCGGTGGCCGCATAAATCTCGACTCGGTTGCAAGTTGAGAGAATCACAGCTTCGGAGACGATGCCTGACTCTCTCAATAATTGCAGCGCCGCCGGAATCCTGGCTTCGGCAAAAGCAAAACGCTCCCGCACGGTGACCGGTGAAGTGTGGTGGCTCAGACCGATGACGACCAATGGCATGGCTTTAGGGAATGGGGTTATGGATGCCGGAAATCATGTAAATCCCCCAGAAAGTCAGCATCACAAACGCAAAACTGCCAATCGCGCCCAGGGCAAACCGCCGGCCTCGTTGCGCAAACCGCCAGTGCAACAGCAGCAGCGTGCCATAGATCGCCCAAACTAGAATCGAATAAACCACAAACGCGTCACCGACGAAATAAACGTGGCGGGTCTTTTTTAAATAGACTGCGCTGGTTCCAAGGCCAGCGGTGAGCAATACGAAACCCGCCGCCAGCGAATGGCTGATCACGACTTCCAGCCTTTGAATGGGAGGCAGCAGAGAAAGCATCGCCCGCAGCTTGCGATATTTTAAATCATGCTCTTGACGGAGGTACATCAACCCCGCCACCGAACTTAAACCAAAAGTCCCATAGGCAAGGAGGATCAGCGCTTTATGCAAGCTGGACCAACCACCGGTGAAGACGGGTTGTGAGCCGCGCGCATCCAGACCACGCATCAGCGCAAAAATCCCAATGGCAAATAAAATGGGCGAAGCAAAGGCCCCCAGGAATCTTAACCGCGAGAAAGAGCCGAAAACCAAATAAGTCACCACAATTGTCCAGCCAATCAGGAGGGTGGCTTCGTATAGATTGTTGATTGGGCAACGCTGAAAGTTAAACCCGCGCTTGACCATGGCAAAGGTATGAAACCCAAATGCGCCCAGCAGGAGGAGATAATTTATCCGGTTATCCTCCCGGAACCCTTTCCGCAGTAAAAAAATGGAGTACAGAGTGCTGACCCCGTATAGACCCACGGCCATTAAAAAGTAATTTCGGTCCGTCAGACCTGCCATGCCACTAGATTAGTGCAGGCAGGAAGCGGTGCAAGCGGTATTCTGAGCGTAAGGATCCGTGTTATCTCGTTGCTGCCGGAAGATAGAAATCCGCGATGTCTCGGGCCAGAGTCGTGGCCACATTCGGCTCTCCGGAGTTGCAGAGGAGGATTATCGCGAGTTTGTCTTCAGGGAAGCGCTGCAGGCTGGCAGAAAAACCAGAGGTTGAGCCGCTGTGCCCAATGTTCTTTCTCCCCTTGTAATCATCGACTCGCCAGCCAAACCCATACAATGAGAATTCGCCTGCGTTGAGCTTGAACGGCGTCCAGAGTGTCTCGCGACTGGAACGGCTAAGGAGTCGGTCGGAATCGAGAGCAGCGTTCCATTTCGCCAAATCCAGCACTGTGGAAACTATCGCTCCGGCGGCGAAGACATCCGTTAAATCAGGATCGCGGTTGATCAGTCGATTTTTCTCTTTTTCATAGCCAGCGGCGCGGCTGGCTATAATCACCCTCTGATCGCGGCTCTGGGTCGAAGTCATGCGCAAGGGATTCAAAATGCGCTCGGCCAGAAATTGCCAGTAGTTTTTGGCGCTGATTTTCTCGATGATAAAGCCAAGGAGGTTGTACCCGCTGTTGCAATAGGCGAACGTCTCTCCCGGTGTCGAGGCCAATGGGTAAACCGAGATTTTTTCGACGAACTCCTTGGTTGTCAAATGCCGGGACGCCTCGAAGCCTGGAAGATTGGTGTAGTTTTTGATTCCTGAGGTATGCGTCAGCAAATGACGGAGGGTGATCGCTTTCCAGGCCGCCGGCACATCCAGATATTTGCCCATCGGATCGTCAAGTCCCAGTTTCCCCTCCTGCACCAACATCATGATGCAGACAGCAGTGAACTGTTTTGTCAGTGAGCCAATTTCAAACATTGTTTCTGGCGTGGCGCGGACGCGTAGCTCCAGATTGGCCATTCCGTAACCTTTGGTTTTGAACGTTTTGCCATTGCGAATTACGGCCAGGGCCAAGCCGGGGACCTGGCGGCGCTGCATCTCACCCGAGATATAATCATCTACTTTGTCCGCTACCGCCGGCGTCGCCAGCAATGTCAAAAGTAGGAATACGAGCGTACGCCTAAGCCCCGGCGGTCTGAAATGTTTAAAGGTGTCCGCCATCGAAACTTGAACTGGAGCGCCGGTCTCCGACCCGGCGATTTACCGCCTATTCCGTCTCCGGAACTTTGAGTAATTCATCGGCTGTCCATTGCTCACTGTGCGAAGCATTGGCATCTCGAATCTGCTTTACTGTTCCGGGCTTGACGATGGCTGCTTTGTTGCCCCAGTTGTTATTCGCGCGCACATAACTCAGAATCGCCGCGATGTCCTCATCGGTGAGTTGGGGACCCCAGGGCGGCATAGCGGGATTGTCAAAAGTCGTCCCCAGGACCTGGATGGGCCCTTTTACCGAATTCAAAACGATGCGGATGGCGCGTCCGGCCCCCGATGTTTTAACCCATTCTGATCCGGCCAAAGGGGGGATGCCGGTGCCAGGATTTCCGGCCCCGGAGGATTGATGGCAAGGCCCGCAGTAAAGCTCGAATCGTGCCCTGCCCATTTTCAAAAGCTTATCCCCCTCCGATTCTGGATTTCTGTCCATTACTTCCTGATAGCTTCGGAAGGGATCGAACACTTGCCTGGGGAAGGGGCCGGCTTTCCCCATGACATCAGCCCCATGGTCCATAAGATACATGTCTCCGACATAAACCAGCAACACCAGCAAAGGGATGAGCAATACGGGTATGGGGCGCCGTTCGGCCACTGGCTCGGTCTCGGGCGCGGGGAGGACAGCGACCGGGGCCATGCCCTTTGCGCCGGGAAGGTTTCGGCCAGTCGAACCAGCAGGCGGTCCTTTCTTGTTCTTCTTACTCATTTCGGAGGAACTGTAAGGGGTGCAGCCGGGGTGGCATTAGAGGTCGCAACAGCATTGGTGGAACCGGCCTCCACCGTGTTCGTGGAAACGGCGCCGATCGCGTTGGTGGAGGGCTTTAAAAAAGGCGCTTCATAAAGAGGCGCATCGGCCCGCAGGCTAAGTAGATAATCAACCAAGGCAGTCGCCTCGGGGCGCGGCAGCACTTCGGAACGTGTTTGATCCGTGGAAATAACCAAAGCTTCTGGCGAAGGTTTTTCATCTTCCTTCAACCTTTTCTCCTCAAAAAGAAATCGATAAGGCGGCATAATAGACCCGGGCGCGCTCAGTTTAGGGTTAAACAGGTGGTGCAATAGGGTGAGGGCGTTGGTCTGTCGTGCCCCAATGTTCGCCAGATCGGGCCCGATGCGCTGCGAGCCTAACAACACGGGATAATCACCCAAATAATCTTGCGCCACGGTCTCCCGCAGGCCCCAGTCGCGCGCCATGTCATTCCCCAGCCCACGCACCTGCTGGCTATGGCATTCCACGCATCCCAGCGAGCGATAGATTTCCGCCCCCTGCTTGGCGGACCCGCTTCGAGGTTGAGGATACAACCCGAACGTCGCAGAGTTAGTCACCTGTTCCTGGCCGCCCAGTTGCAACTGTGGCACCAGCACCAGTCCCCAGAAGGAACTCGCCAGCGTGGCAAAGATGCCCAGGAAAAGTAACGGCCCGTTCGTCATGAACGCGCTTCCCCTTTCCCTATTTCCGAGTTCATCACCCAGCCGAGCGTGGTTTTGCGCAAAGGCGCCGCATATTCGCGCAGCAACACAACGAAGTCCCAAAGCAAAGCCATCTGGCCGGCCACAAGCAAGAGTTGTCCCAGGGTGGAGATTCCGATAAACGGAATGGTCGATTTCATCACATCCAAAAAGGGCGCCGAAGGATTGTTGATCCCAAAGCCCTGGAGAATGCCGCCAGCCGCGAGAGACAGGAAAATCAAAATAATGCCCGCAACCGAGCAACGGAAATGCAGTCGCGCCGTTCTCGCGGAGGGCCACTCCCTTTGCGTGATTCGAGGGATGATGTAGAGGAGACTTCCAAACAGCGCCATGGCGATAAAGCCGAAAAGCGCAAGCTGGACCTGGGCGGCCTCCACAAAAGTTAGATGGGTCACGCCGCTGATTTCTCGAAACCCCAACAGAATGCTTATCACGCTGGCTGCCAGGTAACTCGCAGCTCCGAAAACGATATACCGCAGCGTGGCATCGGACTTCGCCTTCCAATAAAGCCCTCGAAGCGTGAGATGCCAATTGATGGCAGCGCACAAAAGCGGGATGACGAGCAGGAAATTAGCGGCGATGCTGGCACTCGTTATCCAGGCCGGAACGGGCCCGCCCACCAGCTTCGTCAGACCTGTCCAGTTGGTGAACAAGGCCAGCGTCCAAAACCCGAACGCCGCCAGTTGGGCGCTATACAGAGGACGACCGCTCAGCTTTGGAATGAAATAATAAATACTCCCCAGGCCAATGGGAGCCAGCCAAAGGCCCAGAAAATTGTTGGTGAACCAGGCGTTGACGATGGATTGAACGACGCCGCGAACCGGGAAAAAAACCAGCAACATGTTGGCCGCGGAGTAGATCCAGGGAAACCAAAACAAGGCCGCGACCAGATACCACTGGGAGACATAAATCGATCTCTCAGCGCGAACGTAAAACGTCACGAGCGCGCAGCTCCCAATCAGAGCGTAGGCGAGAAACAATATGGGGGAAACAAACCGTGGCATTTCCAGCCATTCGAAACCGGTGCTCCCTCCACTGAGAATTCCGAGGAGACCAAGAAGCACGCCCGAATTCCAGAGAGCGGTGGCTAGAAAGAGCGGGGTGTGAAAAAGCAACCGGGTTCGCCCCAGCCGGCACATCATCCAGAGCGACACACCAATGGCGGTCTGAGAAGCGAACCCGTAGAGGATGGCATTCATGGCCGCCGGCCGCAGGCGCCCGAAGGTAAGCCATGGAACATCCGCGAGAAATGCGGGCGCGTGCAGCTTGATCGAGGAAATCAGCGCCAGCAAAAGTCCGAGGACCAGCCAACTCAAGCCGCTGACAAAAAGGAGCAGCAACGGACCGCGACACGACACGTCAATCTCAGAGGGAGCGAGTCGTCTCTCCACCGCTCCGGCCGTAACCGCAGCCGAACACTCGGATGACGCGGAAGCAATCATGGACCTAATTCCTTCCCCTCGTCATCATCACTCGAACGGGTTGGGCTTTTCCGGAACTTTTGGCGGAGGGGCGAAGGCCTTGTCTGCGCGGGCGGCGAGATTGGAGCGGGCCGCAGCGGGATTGCGATATTCCCTAAGAGTCAGTTCCATCGCGTTGGTGATGGGCAGGCGAATCAGTCCTTTCGCCTGATCCTGCCAGCCGTAGTTGTTCAAGGCATCCATGTTGCCGGCCTGAATCTCGGCTAAAAACTTTTTACGCTCCAGGATTCGTCCTTGGCCGAGCGGGGCCGGCTGGGTGTACCGGCGCATCACATAGACGAGCGCCGCCATGATGAGGAACGTTCCCATAATGGCTATGACGACGGCGGTGAGATTATTCTTGGATGCGTTCATTAAGTGCCCTCATATTTGGCGACCGCGGCACCGGAGGCCTGTGGGTGGTGCAGCCCCAGGGCTTCCAACATGCGCGGGTCTTTTTGCGGGAAGGGCGGATGACTTCCGAAGTATTTCAACCAGACCATGATAAGCACGCCGGCTAGCATAGCCATACATCCCAGTATCGAGCCCAGGATCGCTGGATGTTCGCCAAATCCTTTGGGAAGCAATGGAGGCAAAATGTTGAAGCAAACATCGCAAAAATGCATGAGCCAGGCCCAGATGGCCAGCGGGATCATGACCGGCAACGCCAGCTTGGCGTCAATCCGCAGCAGCGCGAGGAAAGGCAGAAAGAAATGGCCAAAGATAATCAGCATCCCGAAGTCCCACCACGAACCCTTCTCGCGCTGCAAATACCAGAACGTCTCCTCGGGCATGTTGGCGTTCCAGATGATGAAATATTGGGAGAAGTGGATATAGGCATAGAAAACAGTAAACACCAGCCAGAGCACGCCGATGTCATGGAACTGCCTCACGTGCGCCACCTGCGCCAGGGGTCCGGTGCGCTTGAGGATCAAAGTGATGACATAAACGGTGGCCAGGGTTGTCCAAACGCTCTCGGCGAAATAATAAACACCATACATGGTGGAAAACCATTCATGCTCGAGGGTCTTCACCCAAAGGATGATGGCCAGCGTGAGGGTGAAGGCGAACGCAATAATACCCCAGCAGGCATAGAAACGCATTTTATAAGTGCACTTCGCCGCTCCCGTTTCGTCCTGCTTCAAAGACCAATAGCGCAGGCCATGGGTCAGCACTCCCCAAATGAAAAAGAGGGCGATGGACAGGGTGTACCAGACCGGCTTGTTAAGCAGCGCTTCTTTTGCGTGGAGCGCATGATCGGGTGGAACCATGCTCATCCAGGGATACATTTTGGGAGCGAGCAGCCCGATGGGAATCCATAAAATGGCCATCGTCGGGAATAGCACGCAGGCCGTGTGTTCGCAGAAACGGCGGATGGGAACCGACCAGCCGGCGTCGAATAGGTGATGAATCAAAACCAGGAAGAGCGAACCAAGGCAGATGCTTAGGAAAAAGATGTATGCCACCAGATAAGCATAACCAAAATATTTCGCGTCTCCCCTGAGGCCGGCCAAGGCCGCCAGCACCATGCCCGCTACCACCAGGATGCGCGGCAGATTCCGCCACTTGGAAAGGTCAAGCGTCGGCGACTCAGCAGGAGAGGTGATTGCTTCCGCGCTCATAATTTGGCCGGGGTTGCTGGCGTTGCATTCGTCTTGCCTGCGGGGGGCGGCGGATTCGGAATTCTCGATCGGTCGTCCGCCGGCACATCGTCCATAGTGGCCAAATGGCTTCGCTGAAGCGCCCGCACATACGCGACGATCGCCCAACGATCCTCGACTGGAATAACGCCTCCATACGCGCCCATTAAAGGGGATTTGCCATAAGTGATGGTGTTAAAAATTTGTCCGTCAGGCTGCTGCACGACTTTTCGAGTCCCGCCATCGTGCAAATCTGCGACGACCGCCATGCCCAGCTTGGAGGTGATGCCTTTTCCATCGCCTTGCGCGCCGTGGCACGGGGAGCAATAAATATTGAAGCGTTGCTGCCCGCGCTGCATCAGTTGCGCGGTCAAGGGTAATGGAATGGTTTCCACGAAGTTGGTTGTCCCCGGAACTTTGCCCGTGTTCACCGAAGCGTCTTCATAAGGATAAACGTCCTGGCCGTTCAGTTGATAGGGCTTGCTCCTCGCAATGGTTCCCGCGACCGGCAGCCGCGAACTCATACGGTCAGCAAAGAAGTCGTTGTAAGTCTGAGGCCGCAATTTGGGCTGGCGATCCATGTCCGAGAAAATTTCGATCGGCGGCCGGCGTGAAGTGCTGCCACGCTTACCCGCCACGGCCATGACGACGATCACGCACAAAGCGAAAATGAGGAGGAAATAGCGCATTATTCTCTTACCTCCTCGATGCTTTTGCAACCGGTGGATTCAAGCAGCGCGCGGGTTTGAGCAGGCGAAAATTTTGGATCGAGCGTTTCGATAACAATAAAAAACCGGTCATGGGTCGCGAGGGCAAAACGCTTGTGTTTCAGCAGTGGATGATGCAGTCGAGGCAATCGGTTCAGAAAAAGCATGCCGAGAATCGCTCCAAAGGCGCCCAGCAAAATCGTCAGCTCATACGAAGGAGGAAATGCTGCGAATGGACTAAACATCGGCTTGCCGCCGATCAAAATGGGATAATCATACGCATTCATCCACCAGATCATCAACATGCCGGTCGTGTAACCGGTGACGCCGCCGAAAAAACAAAACCAACCCACCTTCGAATTTTTCAACCCCATCGCTTTGTCCATGCCATGGACGGGGAACGGAGTATAGACATCCCAGTATTTGTAACCGGCATCACGCACCTTTTCGGCGGTGTGCATGGCGTCCGCGGGCGTGTCGAACTCGGCGATTAATCCGTAAACGGGTATGGTTTCAGGCAAGCTCATCAATGAATGCCTCCCACTTTGGCGCCCCCGGCCACCGTATGCGGGTCAGCTTGAGGCGTCACGCCTTTGACCTCAGCAATCGCAATCAGCGGTAGAAAACGGATAAACAGCAGAAAGAAAGTGAAGAACAAACCAAACGTTCCAAGATATGTGCAAATATCGACCCAGGTCGGCTTAAAATAACCCCAGTTGGACGGAATGAAATCGCGGTGCAGTGAAGTCACCACGATGACAAACCGTTCGAACCACATCCCGATGTTCACGAAGATAGACATGATGAACACGATGATGATGTGGGTGCGAATTTTCTTGAACCAGAAAAGTTGCGGGACCACCACATTGCAGGAAATCATGATCCAATAAGCCCATCCGTAGGGACCGAAGGCCCGGTTCATGAAGGTATAGCGCTCGTAAGGATTGCCGCTGTACCAGGCAATGAAGAATTCCATCGCGTAGGCGTAACCAACAATGGAGCCGGTTGCTAACGTCACTTTGCACATTAACTCGACGTGCCGAATGGTGATGACCTCCTCCAGCTTGAACAACTTTCGCAAAGGGAGCACCAAGGTCAGCACCATGCCGAACCCGGAGAAGATGGCCCCGGCCACGAAGTAGGGCGGGAAAATCGTCGTGTGCCAGCCGGGCAATTGCGACACTGAGAAGTCCAGGGACACGATACTATGCACGGAAAGCACCAGCGGGGTGGAAAGACCGGCCAGGAGCAAGTAAGCCTTCTCGTAATTGCTCCAATTTCGGTTCGACCCGGTCCAGCCCAGGGCAAATAAACCGTAAAGAAATTGGCGCACTTTGTTTTTGGCGCGGTCGCGCATCGTCGCCAAATCCGGAATAAGCCCCACGTACCAGAAGAGCACCGACACCGTAAAGTAAGTGGAGACGGCAAACACGTCCCACATCAGCGGCGAGCGGAACTGCGGCCAGATGCTGTTCGAGTTTGGCAACGGCAGCAGCCACCAGCCAAACCAAACGCGCCCAATATGGACCACCGGGAAAATGCCCGCGCACATGACGGCAAAAATCGTCATGGCTTCGGCGGCGCGATTGATGGAAGTGCGCCAGCGTTGTCGCAGCAAGAATAGAATGGCCGAAATGAGAGTCCCGGCGTGGCCAATACCGATCCACCAGACGAAATTTACAATGGCCCACCCCCACATCGTCGGATGAGTCACTCCCCATATCCCCACCCCCGTCGAGATGAGATAGGTAAGCATAACCATCAGCATGGTCAGGCAAAGGACGCTGGGGATAAAAGCATACCACCACCACCTCGGGGTTTTGCCTTCGATAATTCCCGCGATCGTGTCTGACAGCCAGCCGGGTCCGTGGTTATTCTCCACCAAGGGAATGCGAACCAGTTCCGCAGGGGGCCCGGCTACCGTGAAAGTCGGCGCGGAATGGACCTTTTGAAGGCCCGGAGGGTTGGCGGGAGGGGCAACGATCTCAGCCATTAGCGCGCTCCTTTCTCGACGTGAGGCTCTGATTCGCCATGGCCTTCACCGTGACTTTCAAATGGGTTGCCATTCTTCTCCGAAAACTCTTTCAGGCTCAGCGGCATCTGCTGGTAATCCGGCATCTCAGGATTCGGATTTCGAACACGCGCCAAATAGGTCAGGCGGGGTTTAGTCAGCAGGAATTCCAAGACCGAATAATTGCGGTCTTGCGCTTTAAGTTTTGAGACGCTGCTGTGCGGGTCTTTGACATTGCCGAAGGTGATGGCTTCCGCAGGACAGGCCTGCTGACAAGCGGTCTGGATGGCCCCATCCGGCACTTCCACGTTGCCCATTTCACCGGAGTTGGTTGCTTTGATTTTCTGAGCGATTTTCCCTTGCTCGATGCGCTGCAGACAGAACGAGCATTTCTCCATGACGCCGCGCATGCGCACGCTCACGTCGGGGTTTTTGACTAATTTAAGCAACTCCCATTCGTCTTCCGGACGGCTGCCGCGGTCCCGATTTTTGAACCAGCGTTTCAATTCCCATTCGCCCTCCGTGCTCATGAGAATGGGACTTCTATAGAGCTGGTCGAGCGGCCGGCGATTATAATCGAAATAATTAAAGCGGCGAACTTTGTAGGGGCAATTATTTGAACAATACCGCGTCCCTACACAACGATTGTAAATCATCACGTTGAGCCCCTCCTGGTCATGGGTCGTCGCGTTGACTGGGCAGACGCTCTCGCAAGGCGCGGCCTCACAATGCTGGCAGAGCATGGGCTGATTGATCATCTGCGGCTCGTCCACGCCGCCGGTGAAGTAGCGGTCGATTCTTATCCAATGCAGCTCCCGGCTCTTGCCGACCATCCGCTTACCGACAATCGGGATGTTGTTCTCGCTCTGGCAGGCGATCATGCAGGCCGCGCAGCCGACGCAGGCATTTAAATCGATGACCATCCCCCAATGGTGCAGGGCCGTTTTTTTGGCTTCATCCAACGGATTGGGGTAAAGCGGCTTGGGTTCCTCGGCTCCTGCCTTCTGTGTGGGCTCTGAGGAAACCGGGAAAACGGGCACTTCAAGGTTCAGCGCTTTGGCGAAATCGGGCCGCTTCTGATACTCGCTTAAATTAGCTTCGCGAATAATTGGCCGGCCTTCCATTAGCCAGTGATTTTGAGTGGTGGAGACGTCGTGGGTCTCCCCGGTGGCCGTCAGCTTCGCTCCGCTGGCCACGAACGGCGCAGCCGAGGTGCGCAGAGCGTAAGCATCATAACCGGAGCCGTGCCCGATGCGCCCTGTCCGCTTGCGGCCATAACCAAGGGCCAGAACAGCGGTGTTGTCCGCCAGCCCGGGCTGAATCCAGACCGGCCCCTCGATGGCCCGCCCTCCCACCTCGAGCCTGGCCCTGGGAACAACACTTTTGCCGCTGATGTGATCCTGGGCTGCAAGGCCTAAATCTGCCAGAGTTTTGGGACTCAGCAGAATGACATTTTCCCAAGTGACTTTAGTAATGGGATCGGGCAATTCCTGAAGCCACCCATTGTTGTTCCACCGGCCATCATCAAGGCTGTGGTCGCGCTGAAAAACTATCTCCAGGCTATCGCGCGTGGGAACGGCAACGGCGGAGACACTTATCGCCTCGGCCACGACCGAGAAGTTAATGGGCGCGAGCGCAGGTTGTTTTGCGGCCGAGTTGGCCAAAAACCCATCGTGCAGAAATTTTTTCCAGCCCTCTTCAAAATCTCCGCCTGCGAGCCCTTTGAACGTCTCGCGCACGATGTCATAAGCCCGATTTTGCTCCAACCCCGCCACACGAGCCAGGAATTCCAATTCCGTCAATCCGCCAAACAAGGGTTCAATGAGCGGTTGAACCGGGACCAGGGTGCCGTCAAAGGTCCGCGCGTCACCCCAGGATTCGAGGTAGTGGGCGGCAGGATATTGATAGTCACAAAGCGCCGCGGTCTCGTCTTGTTCATAGCCAAGGCGAAAAACCGTCCTGGCCTTGTGCTGTGCGTCCACCCACGCCAAATCGGCGGGCGCGTCGTAAGCCGGATTGGCCCCAACGATGACCAATGTATCCACCGTGCCGCCATTCAACGCTTTTACGAGATCGGCGAGGCTGGCCAATTTGTCCGGCGAAGCATCCTGGAACGTCACGGTCGTGCCCACACTTCCCAAGGCTGAATTAATGGCATGGGCTAGCAGATGCACGCTCAGGGGTTGTCGATGGCCTGCCAGCACGACCGAGGCGCCTTTGTTTTTCAACAAATCCTCGGCGCATTTGGAAATCCACGCGCCTTGTTTTTCACTGAGCGGGCCTGCGTTCTTCGCCGCTGCAACCAACGCTGCGCCTTCGGCGCCGAGTAATTTCTCCGCCAGCAAGGCCGCCGCCTGCACGACCGCGCTCCCCGGCAGGCGCAGACGATGATCGGCATTGGCGCCCGTCAAAGTCATCAACGCTTCGATGGCGTAAAGTCGGCTCATGGAGTCGGTGGATTTGGAAATCTTGCGGCCGGCCGCGAAATCCCGGGCGAACTGGGCCGTGTTCTCCTCCGTCCCGATGAAATCGCAATCGAGGGAAACAATCACCTTGGCCCGCTCCAGCCGGTAGGAAGGCGTGACTGGCTTGCCAAAAGCCAAAGAGGCCGCTTGCTGGGGAAGGTTCAGCTCAATCGGTTCATGCACATACCAGCGGGCCTTTGCAAATTTCTGGCTGATGAGCGCCTGCAATCGCGCCCGGGAAGGGGAACTGTTTCGCTGCAGGAGAAACGCCAGCCCTTCCCCGGCGGTGGGGGTAAATTTTTTCGACAGATCTTCCAGAGAATCGAGGGCCAACTGCCGGTTAATTTCGTTGCCCCCTTTAGTGAAACGATGCGCGCGGTCCGGATCGTAGAGACTCAGAATGGAGGCCTGCGCGAAGTGATCCGTACCGCTGTGCTTGCGCGGCTTGCCCTCGCTATCGAGGAATTGGTTGGCCGGATGCGCGGAATTGCCCTCGATCTTGGTCGGACGCCCGTCGCTGGATTTAACAAGCAATGGAACGGCCCCGCTGCGCGTCGGCATGGCCGTGGCATAATATTCAGGCAAGCCATGGATATAGTTTTCGGGCTGCTTGCCAAACGGCATTACCTTCTCCTCGGGCCGGCGGCAGCCGGCCAAACCCAGGCCAGCCAGGAGGAAGGAGGCCGACATAATCTGTACGAAATGCCGGCGGGAAACAGGGTCAGTCCACTCGCTGGCCCCGGCCGGGAATTCCCTTTCCACCCACTGGCGGAACTCCGGCGTATCAGCCATTTGATCGAGACTGCGCCAATACTTCGGGCCGCTCTCCGGCTCAGGGCAAGGGGGAGGTATGGTTTTCATCGATGGCAAGTGGAACAATTTTGCAAACTCTCAACTCTCCAACTGGCCATGGCATTGGTGAACCAGCCCTGCGGCAAGTGTTGATGCGGATTCCAATCGAGCTGGGTGATTTTGTCCAGTGGCCGAAGGTTGGGCGCGGGATTCCGATGGCAATCCAGGCAGAAGGTCATGCTCAGCGGCTTGGCTTGCTGCACCTCCACCATCTTGTCGATGTTGCCATGGCAATGGACGCAACTGATGCCGCGATTGACGTGCACGGAGTGGTTGAAATAGACGTAATCGGGCAGCTTATGAATTTGCACCCAGGGAATGGCCTTGCCGTTTTGAGCGCTTTCGCGCACCAGCGCCAGACGCGGGTCGTCCTTCAGCACCTGGTTGTGGCAATTCATGCAAGTAGTGCTGGCCGGCACATTGGAATACCACGATTTCTCCACCGCGCTATGGCAATACCGGCAATCAATGCCCACCTGATCCACATGCACCGAATGGGGAAACGCCACCGGCTGGATCGGTTGATAGCCCACGTTGGCGTACTTGGGAGTGCAATAATACCAGACCCCCGCCGTCACGGCGGTCCCCACCAGCAGAAAGCCGATGACAATCATCAAGGGCAATCGGTTCGTCCACTTAGGGAACATCGCTGACATCTTAACGTTCTCGTAAATCCGACAACATCAGTTTGGTTTTGAGTCGAGCCGCTCGCCCACTACAATCAAGAGGGCTGGATTCTCACGATTGACCGCCGTCCGTCAACCGTTTTTTCCAAATAAGATTTTCCGCGACCCGACAAGCAAAACCAGCAGAATAAGACTAACTTCTTATTCACGAGAGATGTATTACCAATCCTTGAAAGCCAAGGCAAGCAAAGATTGTGAAATTTTTCACATTCAAGCACAGTTAATGGTCTCCATAAGATCAACAGTTGCCTTTGTTTGCTTTTGTAAACAATCAGGTTCTCTGGGAGGCAGTGGAACGCGGGAGCGGCGATTCGAACAGAAGCACATTAAGGAAACGAAGAACCAGTGATCAACCCAACTTCCGCAGTTTGGTGATGCGGCCCGTGTTGACCCACTCAGCCACGAAGATGTTCCCCTCCGCATCAAAGCAGGCGTCATGAGGATGAAGGAACTTGCCCGAGACCCAGCCTTCGCCTTTGGCGTTGCCGCGGAGTTTCATTCCATCCCTGAGCACTTGGGCCCGCCATTCGGGATCTTCGCCCAGGTGAGTGATGATCTGGTTGTCCTTGTCGAGGAGCGTGACCCGGGCGCTCAGGTCGGGCACCAGCAGCACGTCTCCCCGCGCGTCGATGTTCGCGGGCAGGATAAACCCGTCGAGCGTCTTGAGATGCTTGCCTTCCAGCGTGAACCATTGGAGCCGCTTGTTGGCGCGGTCGGCAACCAGGACCGAAGGTTCGCGCCCAGGCCGGCTGTCAATCCAGATGCCGTGCGGGGTGTTGAACTCCCCGTCGCCTCGCCCTGGCTTGCCGAACATGGACTTCCAATTCCCCTCCCTGTCGTAGCGATGAATGCGGTAGGAGCCATAGCCGTCGGCGAGGAAGAAACTGCCATCAGGCAAGAACGCGTAGTTGGTGGGCATGAAGGCGTCCCGTCCCCAGCGTTTCGCCGGCTTGGTGTCCTCGTCCTTGGCGTAGATGCCTGAATCCATGGGCGCCCGCTTTTCCCACACCAGTTCGCCCTTGAGCGTGAGCTTGGCGAAATTCTTCAACTGCTGGTAAGCCGTGACGTAGAGGAATTGCTCTTTGCCTTCGGTAATGACCTCCAGCCCATGGCCGCCCCCTTGAAATTGACTGCCGAATGCCCGCACAAATTTCCCCTGCGGATCGAAAACGAAAATCGACGGGTGGTCCTTCAGATTCTCCCGCCCTTCGTGGATGACATAGAGCAAACCCTCCCGGTCGATCGCGACATTGTGCGTTATTTGCCAGGAGAATCGCTCCGGCAATTGGGGCCAGTTGTGCAGAACCTCGTACCGGTGCTCGCCCTGGCCAATGACAAGTTGCTTCTCCGACTTTTGCGCAGTGAGCATTTGCGGCGCGGCGAGGGCAGCGGCAGTGGTGGCGATGAAATGGCGGCGGGAGATTCCGGGTAAAGATTTCATAGGGCAATTAGGGAGTTCAGGTTTCATTTTCCGCAGAGTGTGCCCTCATGGTATGGTTCTTACAAGAAGAGCAATCCACGCTTGGCCAAGCGGTCGAGGTTGGGCGTTTTCACCTCAAATTCGCCCAGCAAACCAAGGGCCCGAAAAGTTTGGTCATCCGAGAATAGGAAGAGAAAGCTCGGCCGCTCCCGGCCGGGCGCGCTGAAAGGCCGAGTTGCTCCGTGCGCCTGATCGTGTGAACCAACCACCCAAAAGCCAAGCAAGACAATCCCAATGAGGATTCGCATGGCCCAGTTAGAAGGGATAATCCCACCCCCGTAAACCAAAAAGAAAATCACGGACGGAGCGATGGGTGACGAAAAATACTCAGGACTGCGGTGAGCGGTGCGGTGATTTCGAAAGCGTCCGAGTGAAAAAAGGCGGTCAAGCCTGGCAAGGTTTGATCGGTTTATGATATTACCTTCAGATTCGCCCACAAGTATCTCTCCAAGGGCGACCGCACCGGTGACCAGATGATCCAATCCGCTCGCTGGGGAAAGCAGAACCGTCCTGGAAGGCAGCAAAGCCGCTCCTACCTCCGAGGAAACCGAGATCAAACTCACCAGCGTTGGCCGGGCCAGCCTCGAAGGACTGCTGGCCGCTTACCGCGATTACCTGCGCGTGCGCGACCACGCAACTTGGGACAAAAACTCCAAAGAGGCGCAGTTTGTAGGGCGGTTGGGCCGCCGAACCCCGCACACATATGAGCTTTACAGGGAGTTTGTGGTCACCCGCCCGCAGGAGGTCATCGCGAACATTGCCATCTGCGTTCACAGCCCGCTTCAGGGTTGCTCCGGCCTCGCCGCACGACTCCAGCGAATTTTAAAACAGGCGCTTAGCGAATCCTTCTGCGCATCCAGCCCATAATGATCATACCCATGCCAAGCAACAAGCTGGTAGAGCCACCGTCGGGCACATTCAGCGATATGGCATCAAAGCCGGTTTGTGCCTGACTACTGGAAAGGCGAATCTCAAGAGCGGCTCCAACAAACGGGGACCCAGTGCTGTCGAAGTTCAAGTCAAACATTGAGAATTTGCCTGACGGTCCAGTTCCCGAAACCAAACCAAGCAAGTTGCCGCCTGCATACAGAGCAGCCGTGTAAATCGTTGGCACACCCGTGGGCGTTCCGTCAGAGGTATCGAAGCCGATAGGGTGACCGACAAAACCCGACAATTCGTAATGCGAGTTGGCCGCGAGGGTTGTCGTCAGGATCTGGCTGATGCTTGCAGGGGCGCCGGGGTGGGGCGCTGAGGAGACGTATGCGATTTGTTTACCGTCAGGAGCTGGCACAGTCCAAAATCCCGCCGGATCATCGTTAATATTCCATACGCCGCCGTCCGAGACGGTCCAATCTGCAACCCCTCCAACTGTTGGCACTGCCGGATTTTCGAAGCTAGGGTTGAGGATCGTGACGGGGCCGCAAAACGCGGAAGCACATACGGATACAAAGACGACTGTCGAAACCATCCCTCGGACAATGTTCATTTTAGGTAAAATCATAACTTCTCTTTTCCGTCATTTTGTTTCGGCCCGATTAAGGCTGCGAAGCAGCCAAGGTCATTTGACCACGCACAATGTGCTATAGCTTTTTCTATGCCGGGTTCCAAAAACGAGCGACTAACTCATCTGTAACCTCCTTTCCTCCAGTCACTTAAAATATTTATTCCCCTGTTTTATCTCTTGGCGTGTGAAGTCAAAAGTGTAAGTGTTTCAGACAGTTTTTGCGCCCGCGCAGGAACCAAACTCTTCTTATATGTCTCACCCATGCGATGCACAAAACCCTACGCTGCAATCATATCCAATTGACAGTTCAGACTCTGGATCGCAGCCGAAGTTTGACAAAACAAAAAGGTAATGAAATCCGACGCAGAGTGATTCTCGAGTGATGAGCGAGGAATCACGCAGGAGCTTGCGCGGCTCATATGAGATAGCCCTTGGCCAATCTTCGGTAGGCGGCGACCTGTTCCTTTTCCCATCGTCCGTCCCGGCGGAGTTCGCGGGCCATGCATTTTGCGACCTTTGGAGCCGCCCCGATGCTGGCCCGGGCATCCAACAGCAAGAGCCGGATCCGCCGGGAAAGGACGTCCTCGACCGTGCGGGCCATTTCGTGGCGCACCGCCCAAATCACTTCCGCCACGCGATAGGGAAAGGCTGGATGAAGCCGCTCCTTCCAGAGCGGGTCCTCGTCTTCCAACGCCCGCAAAGCGGGCCCATCCGCCCCATAAAGTCCCCAACTCCCCTCCCTCTCTCCAGACCGCTCGCCACTGCCGCTTGACTGCTCGCGACTCACCTCCTCGATCCACCCGTGCAGCGGCAACTGAGCGGTCACGCAGGGCCGATCCTCCAACCCGGCCACCTGTGCCGCCTGGTTGACGGTGTCCTCGGCCATTTGGCGATAAGTCGTCCATTTTCCGCCGGTAATGGTGACCAGGCCGTTCTGGGAGACCATGATCAGATGGTCACGCGGGACCATGGCCATGTTTTTGGGTTTGTCCGTTTTAACGAGCGGCCGCAAGCCCGCGAAAGCGCTGAGCACATCCTTGGGCTCGGGGTCTTTCGTAAGGTAGCGGGCGGCGTGCTTGAGCAGGAATTCAATTTCCTCGCGTAAGGGACGGGGCTCGAGCCGCGGCTCCGCCATGGAGGTTTCAGTGGTCCCGATGAGAACTCGTTCATGCCAGGGAATGGCGAAGAGCACACGGCCATCATCTGTTTTTGGTACCATGATGGCGCTATCGCCCGGCAGAAAGGACCGGTCGAGGACGATGTGAGCGCCCTGGCTGGGAGCGATGATGGTGTTCGCGCTCGGCTCGTCGAGGCGGCGGATGGCATCTGTAAATATGCCAGTGGCATTAACCACCACGCGCCCCGCTACTTCATATTCGCGACCGGTCTCCAGGTCGCGCGCAGTCACTCCGCAAATCGCTTGTCCTCTGGTTGAGGAACCCTCTGCTCCTTTTTTTGTGGTGGGCTTCTTCACCAACGAGGTAACCTGCATGTAGTTAATCAATGTGCCGCCCAGGTCCGCAGCCGTTTGCGCCAGAGTGATAGCCAGCCGCGCATCATCAAACTGTCCGTCGTAATAGACCGTCCCCCCGCGCAACCCTTTGGGCTCAAGCGTGGGGAGATGGGCGAGGGTTTCCTTGCGGGAAAGATGTTTGGATGGACCGAGTCCAAGTTTGCCAGCCAGGCTGTCATAAATCTTGAGCCCGGCGCCATAAAAAGGACCTTCCCACCAGGTGTAATTGGGCACGATGAAAGCGAGGTGGTTGACCAGGTGCGGGGCATTGCGCGTGAGCAAACCCCGCTCGCGCAAGGACTCCCGGACCAGTTTTAGGTTGCCTTGCTGAAGATAACGCACGCCACCATGAATCAGTTTGGTGCTGCGGCTGGAAGTGCCCTTGGCGAAATCGCTTTGCTCCAGCAGCAGCGTGCGATAGCCCCGTGCAGACGCATCTACGGCCGTGCCCAATCCCGTCGCGCCACCGCCGATGATGATGAAGTCCCACGCGGCGGACGAGTCGGTGAGCGCCTTTAACATCTCATCGCGGTTCATCGAAAGGCAGTGTGGAAGAACGACTTAGTAATTGCTATAAACATCGCTGACCCTGAACTAATATCCTGTCACCCTTTCCCCATGAGCCCCAAGCAGTCCTCACCCCTGACCTCTCTCCCATCCGATAGGAGAGGGGAAGATCGTATCACAGCCCAATTGGTTCAGGGGTCAAAGCGCGAACGTCTGGTTGGGGGAATCTCCACTCACCGTTTGAAAGCCACTTAGCGGGGCTCGTCGGTGTGTTGACTTTACCTAAGGGAGGGTTAGCATCGGGTCATCATGTTGGGCTGGTTTGGAAAGCGGTTTGTTGTGCTGGCACTGGTGCTGGTGACCGGAGGACATTGGGCGTTGCTCCAAACCGTGGCCTGGGTCCGCATGGCCGTGAGTTACTCGCAGGAGTCCACCCTCCGGGAAGCCCTCGTCAAGACTTTCGACGGCCAGCATCCTTGCCAGCTTTGCAAAGTCGTTCGTCACGGCGAGAGGGCGGCACAGAACAAGGACGCGCCCAAACCCATTACGAAGTTGGATCTGTTTCTGGGTGCCAAACAAGTTACATTGTTTTCCTCGCTGCGACTCCCCTTCCAGATTAATAGCATCGCTCCGATGACTTCTCGCCGCGATGCCCCTCCCACTCCCCCGCCTAAATCCGTCCTCGGTTAGTTCAGTCCTTCAATAGAGTTGCGCTGTGCGTGGGCACGTGCCGCAACCAGTGTTTTCTGAATTTTAGCGAAGCCCCAAGGTTTCCGAATAATCGTGGATTTTAAAATGAAAGTGTTCAATTTGTCTATTTTGGCTGGGATCCTGGGGACGCCGGCCATGGGCTGTGATCTGTGCTCTCTGTATAACGCTACCGAAGCGAGCACGGGAGTGGGTCAAGGTTTTTATGGTGGAGCAGCCGAACAATTCACGCGCTTTGGCACGCTCCAACGAGACGGCCGGAAAATCCCCAATGATGGGGTCTTTCTTAACAGCTCGGTTTCCCAGGTATTTGCCGGGTATAATTTTACTTACCGTTTTGGGCTGCAGTTCAACCTGCCAGTGATCTATCGCGCGTTCGGCTCGGCGACGGCTCGCGGCACTGAGTCAGGCCCGGGCGACGCCTCCTTGATCGGCAACGTTCGTCTGTATGAAAAGCTCGGGGAAAATTTCACCTTTTCGTGCGCGGCTCTGGGCGGGATTAAATTTCCCACTGGCAACCCGGATCGGCTGGGCGGGCCCGATTTCAGCGAAGGCATTGGCGGGCATGACCTCGCCTTGGGGTCGGGATCATTCGATGGCATCGTGGGCACCAGCTTTCTCACCCGCTGGAAACATCTTTTCATGACCGCGGCGGTGCAGTACGCCATCCGTTCCGAGGGCGCGTTCCATCATCAATATGCCAACGATCTTACCTGGGCAGGCGGGCCGGGCGTGTATCTGGCTTTACATCACAACTACACGCTCGCGTTGCAGATGATCGTCTCCGGAGAAACCAAAGGCAAAGACACCTTTCACGGCCTGCCGGACGGCGATTCCGCCGAGACGATTGTCTATCTTGGCCCCCAGATTAACTTTACCTGGTCCAGCAAATTGAGCGCGCAATTGGGAGTGGATGTGCCCATGAGCATTGCCAACAGTGGCGTGCAAGTCGTTCCGGACTACCGGGTGCGCGCCGGGGTGAGCTGGCGGTTTTAGTTAGGGCTGGACTTGTCAGCAAAAAAGGCCCGGCTTGCCATTCCCCGCAGCCGCGCCAGATGCTAGAATGTGCCGTGGACAAAACGCGCGAAACCCCGAGCCCGCGGCTGCACCTGAGAATCAAACCGACGGCAGAATGGAAACTCCGCGCAGGTCATCCGTGGCTTTATTCGGATAGCATTCTTGAGCAAAATCGGGAGGGTCAACTCGGCGAATTGGCGGTCATTTATGATCGGCACGATAATTTTTTGGCAATTGGCCTTTTCGATCCGGATTCCCCACTGCGTGTTCGTATCGTGCTCATTGGCAAGGCACAGACGTTGGACTCGGGCTGGTGGCATTCGCACTTTTCCAGGGCCATTCAGAAACGGGCTGGATTGTTCGATGCGCGAACCACGGGTTATCGGTGCATCAATGGGGAGAGCGATGGCTGGCCAGGCTTGGTGTTGGATCGCTATGACACCACCTTGGTCCTGAAAATTTACACCGCGGCGTGGCTGCCCCGGCTGCCGGAAATCCTGGGGATCATTTTTCAAGCCTCCGCAGTAAACCAAGAGGTTGGATTCCCGGAGAGATTGGTCGTGCGTCTTAGTCGGAATATCCAATCGCTGGCCACCCGCAAATTTCAACTTTCAGATGGACAAATCTTGCATGGACCGGCTCTCGATGGCTCCGTGGTCTTTCTCGAAAACGGTTTGCGCTTTGAAGCCGATGTTGTGCGCGGCCAAAAGACCGGCTTCTTTCTGGATCAGCGGGAAAACCGGCGGCTGGTGGAATCCTTCGCGAGGAATCGCCGTGCGCTCAACGCTTTTAGTTTCTCGGGGGCGTTCTCACTTTACGCGGCTCGGGGCGGAGCGGTTTCAGTGATGGACTTGGACATCAGCGCGCACGCCGTGGAGAGTGCCCGACGCAACTTCGAGTTAAACCGATCAGACCCCATCGTGGCCAACTGCCAGCATGAAACCGTGCAAGCTGATGCCTTCGCATGGCTGAAGAAGCACTCGTCGCCGGGGTTTGATCTGATCGTTCTTGATCCCCCCTCCCTGGCCAAGCGTGAGGTCGAACGGAGCGGCGCCATCCAAGCTTATGGGCAGTTGGCCGGCCAAGCCATCACCGCCCTTCGCAACGGAGGGATACTCGTGGCCGCTTCCTGCTCGGCGCATGTTTCCGCCATGGAATTCTTCGAGGCGATTCGGCAAGCCGCGCACAAGTCCGGCCGCCGATTCGAGGAAATGCAGACAACGGGTCATCCGGGCGATCATCCGGCCACATTTCCAGAGGCTCACTACCTGAAGTGTATTTATCTGAAACTCTAACGCTGGTTTGAGAGGGCAGGCATTCGGAGCGTTTGGAGCGGAAGCACGCTCCACGCTCTACCGCTTCTCACGCTCCACGCCCCCGCCGCAGACTACTTCAATACCGCTTCGTGAAACTCTTTCCAGTCATCGAGGTTGTTCAGATTGACGGCATCACGTGGAGCAGTGGCATCATCGGTGATTGCATTAGCGCCCAAAATGGATTTGCGCGTTGCATCATCATGGATGTAGCCGCGGATGGCCCCGTTGAGTTTTTCGACATTCGCCTTGTCCAGCTTGACGCCCGGCTGCTTCTTTACCCAGGCTTCAAATTGCGGATAGGTCGGACGCGAGGACTTGATGAAGCTAATGACTGCTTCGCGTTGGAGGCCTAGGCCATCGATGACCATCTGGTCGTAGCCTTTCCCGGCGCCGGGATAGCCGGCGGCAAGTTTCCCGCAGGATTCGAGAGAGACTTTGAGCCAAAGCCGCGGCAAATGCACTACACCCAGAGGCCCAGCCACACCAGAACTGATTAGAGGAACAGTCGTATTCATATTTTTGTTGTTTGATTTTTTACTGAACTATCAAATTGAGCTTAGGAAAACGCCCCGCGCAGGGTCAATCCAAATTTCAGCGCGAGTTTTCTTGTTTTCCGCCTCCCAATTGCTTTAAATTTTTCGCATGCGATGGAAATCTCGAAGCGGGGCCAGGTGGCTGCTGATCGTTTTGCCAACCCTTTTGCTCAGGCAGATCGATGTCTCGGCCCAGAACCAGACCGGCGCCTCGACCATCGAATTCACACAATCCCGGTATGAGGCCGCTCCAAATGCCCAAATCGCCAGTGTGACCCTCAAACGCACCGGGAATACCAATACCGCGGCCTCGGTGGATTTCACAACTGTTGATTCGACTGCCTTTGCCGGCGCCGATTACACGGCCAAGGCGGGCCCAATAAACTTCGCCGCCGGACAAGCAGAAGAAACCATAGCCATCCCGCTCCTCCCCCGAAAGGGCGGGAGCAAAATGCTCAGGCTGGACTTGAGCAATCCGACCGGGGGGGCGGCGCTGGGTCCTCGGCGCGCCGTCGAGTTGATTCTGCCCAGGGTATGGAATACGGCGTGGCTAAACTTTGGTCTGGACCAAGTCCAGCCCTTGAAAACGACGCTATTTGAGATCCCGCTGTGGCAATATCTGGCTTCGCTCATCTACATTTTTCTGGCCTTCTATGTTTCCAAACTGCTGGATCTTCTGATTCGCGGCAGGCTTCGGCAATGGGTCCGGAAGTCTTCTACTCCATTGGATGACCTCTTGCTCGAATTGCTCCGAGGTCCCATCAAAATAATTACTTTTGTCAGCCTGCTCCACGTCGGTTTGAGGGTTTTCGCGTGGCCCGATTGGATCAGCCGCTGGATTACAAAGTCTCTGCACATTGTGGTGGCAGTCTCTCTCACCTACGTGGCGCTGAAATTTATTGACGCCGTGTCGAGTTATTGGAAACAAAAGATGACCGGCCACGAGAACAAACCTTTTAGCGAACAACTCCTGCCTATCATTCGCAATACTCTCAAGGTATTTACAGTAGTGGTGGCGTCGGTATTGACACTGCAAAATCTCGGGCTCAATGTGACCAGTCTCATCGCCTCGCTTTCGATCGGCGGCTTGGCTTTAAGCCTGGCCGCCCAGGACACTCTCTCCAATTTGTTTGGAGCCGTGGCGGTGCTCACGGATAAACCCTTCCTCGTGGGAGACCACATCAAGTTTGATCAAGTGGATGGCATCGTCGAGGCAGTGGGTTTGCGCAGCACACGTGTGCGGACAATCGATGGCAATCTGGTGTCGATTCCCAACAGAACAATGGGCAACGCCATCATCACCCAATTGGCCACTCGCCTCCCACCCGCCGCAGCCCCACCCCCCGCCCCGCACACTTAAGGCTTTCCCGTGGTCCTTGTTGGAGCCGAGGTAAGCAGGCTTAAAAGCCCCGCAGCCGGTTTATGAGCTGGCGTGTTTAAAACGCCGCCGAATCACCAGGAAACTGATAAGCCCCGTTCCGAGGCCGATCAGGCTGGATTGGACCGGATGTTCCTGGATTTTGTGCTTGATCGTCCGCGCCATGTAACGTGGCGTCAAACGCTCGCCGATTTCCTCCGCCGTTTCTCCGCCCTCATGCCTGGTAGCCTCGATGCTGGCCTCAATTTGATCGCTGGACCGCTTCGGTTGCGGGCCCGCCGGAAGGCAACTTCGATGATTCCCCAAACCTGAATATTATAAAAAAATGTCGGATTCTGGCCCCAACTGGTCATGTATATGGGAGATGCAAGATAGGGATGACATGCAGCTTTTGCAGGATTACGCCGCTCAGAAATCAGAAGAGGCGTTCTCGACGCTGGTCGCTCGCCACTTGAACCTGGTCTATTCTGCCGCTCTTCGGCAGGTCCGAGATGCCGATTTGGCGGACGAAGTCGCCCAGGCAGTCTTCCTGTTGCTGGCAAAAAAGCTAAGAGTCTGGGCCAGGATACCATCCTTTCCTTTGGCTCTAGCGCGCACAAATACGCCGGCAAAGTAAACCCGCACCCTGCTTAAGTTTCACCTTGAGCAACCGTCATCCAGACGCGAAACTTGGCCGGGCATGAACATTTACGAAGAATTGGAATGGCGCGGGCTGATCGCTGATTGCACAGACTCGACGGAATTGAAAAAGCGTCTCGCTGCTGGACCGATGACCCTGTACTGCGGATTCGATCCCACGGCCAACAGCCTCCATGTCGGCCACCTCGTTCCTTTGCTCGCATTGAGGCGCTTCCAATTGTTCGGCCATCATCCTATCGCCGTGGCGGGCGGCGCCACGGGGTCCATCGGCGACCCGAGCGGGAAGACCTCCGAGCGTCAATTACTCACCCGCGAAGTCCTCGAGGCGAACATCGCTCGGGAAAAGGAACAGTTGCAACGCTGGCTGGATTTCCAGAGCCAGGCCAATCCGGCCCGGCTGGTTGATAACGCGACCTGGACCATGCCCGTGAGTTACCTCGATTTTCTGCGGGACGTCGGGAAACACTTCTCGGTGAATGCCATGGTGGCCAAGGAAAGCGTGCGCGCGCGCATGGAGGATCGCGAGGCAGGCATCAGTTACACCGAATTCAGTTACATGCTCCTCCAAGCCTTTGATTTTTATGTGTTGTGCCGTGATTACAATTGCGAGTTGCAGATCGGCGGCAGCGACCAATGGGGGAACATCACTGCGGGCATTGACTTCTGCCGAAAAAAACTCGGCCGCGCCGCCTGCGGCCTCACACTCCCGCTCATCACCAACGCTGCCGGCGAAAAAGTCGGCAAGACCGTGGAAGGCGCCGTTTGGATCGACTCCCAGAAAACAAGCGTCTATCGCTTTTATCAGTACTGGGTTCGAACCGACGACCGGGATGTGATCCGCTTCCTGAAATTCTTCACCTTCCTCCTCAGAGAAGAAATCGAAACCCTGGAGAAGCAGCATCAGGAAAAACCCGAAGCGCGGATCGCCCACCGAGCGCTGGCGAAATCCGTCACCAGTCTTATCCACGGAGAAAGCGGCTGCGCCGATGCCATCCGCGCCAGCGAGATTCTTTTCGGTGGCGATCTGGAAGGAATTTCCGAAAGCATATTCAACGAGGTCGTGGGCGAAGTCCCGTCCAAACAAATTGCCAAAGCCAGCCTGGATGACGCGGGAACTCCGCTCGTGGAGTTCCTTGTCCAATCCGGACTTTGTTCGAGCAAGGGGCAAGCCCGCAAAGATGTGGAAGGAGGCGGCATTTACCTGAACAATATCCGCGAGACAAATTTCCAGCGCCTGGTGGCCAACTCGGATTTGCTCTTCGCCAGGCACCTCCTGCTGCGCAAAGGCAAACGCAACTATGTGGTACTGACACCAGATCAGGAGATGAAAAACCTTCCGGCTTTGCGCTCAGTGGCGAGAAAATCTCCGGGCGACGACACTCGCAGAGAATAGAATCCAAACTGAAAGAAGCGCCCGAAGCGCTGGCGATCCAACGTCCGCAGGAGATCGGCCCAACGGCGGCGGGGAACAGCACCGGGCGGTCTTTACCCGGTTCGAACACCGCCGGAAGTTCAAAAGTTATGAGGTCACGGACGATCAACAACCGCTGTGCCAGTCCCGGCCACCCCTGCGCCGCCAACGGCGGAAACTGATGGAGGTTCGCGGCGATTTCCCGCAGAACGTAGTTGCTGGCCTCTAATATCGAATCGGGATGCGGCAGCAACGGGTCGCGCATGGCACGGAGTTCGTGAACTCGTGACGGTTCGCGCAATTCGTGTCGAAGGTCCGGAGCTGTGCTTTGAGAAGAGGAAAAAAGTGGCAATTCATAAATGGAGTCCTTTCCTTCGCATTTGATTTCTTTGTTTTCGAAGAGAATTCAGAGCTTGACCTTGTCTGCTGCCGCGGGTTAAGGGATGCAATGCTTTTGGATTCAGATTGAGCCTTGATGCAAACTGAAAGAATTAAAACCATCTCTGCCAGCGCGATGATGGTAGCGTCGGCGGGTCTGCTCTTTTTCTCCTTTCACAAGGCCCCCCCCAACGTCGATGCGCGGCCCCAGGAGGGCGTTGGCCAAGTGCTCGAAGAAGAAGCTGCCAAGTTGCTGGGGAGTGGCGGACGCGTAACCGTCATTACCTGGGATCTTTCTACCTCCAAGAATCCGACCGCTGAGATCCAGATGAAAAGTTTTTACCAGGCGGTTCGCAAGGCCAATCTCATTCTGGCCTCAACCAACGCCATCAAGCTGGATCCGCTCAGGTTGATCCGCGTGCCATCCGGGGATTTCCTCGAGCTGCTCAAAAAGCAATCGGAGAGTGATGTGATCGTTTCGTTCCTGGGTCCTCCCGTTCTCAGCGCGGAACAAAGGTCAAAACTTGGGGAGAAAAAATCTCGTGTCGTGGCGCTGTGTTCCGGCGGCCTGCCATGGCAGATAGATCTGAAGGAGTTGTTCGCGCAGAATTTGCTGCAGGCGGCCATTACGAGCCGCCCGGCTCCTGCGCCAGACCCGCCGCAATCCAGTAATCCCCGGGACTGGTTTGACCATTTTTACCAAGTGATCACGGCGGCGAATTTAGCCGTGTTACCGGTGCTGACCAATAATGTGCCACGATAGCCCTTTAAAGCCTATGCTCCCCTGCCATTCCCGCCATGGTCTCACTCGATCGAGGATTCATTCGCGTGGCTTCAGTTTTCCAGATTTGCTGGTGGTGATTGCCATCATCATGCTTTTGATCGCGGTGGCGGTGCCGATGACAGTGAGAAGCTCCGCCAACCGACGACAGGCCCAATGCGTCAGCAACCTTAAGGAAATCACTCGCGCCGTTCTCCTCTACGCCGATGATTACAAAGGCACCCTGCCCCTGCTGGATCCAAATCCCGCGCCCGGCCTGTGGTGGCGGTATAAAGAGCTGGTTAAGGGCCATGTTGGTTTGACGGGACCATCGTCGCCGCGCGACAAGCTTTTTGCCTGTCCGGAGGACCGCGGCTACGACGAGCCCAGGCCGTTCCATGCCAATCCCAAGTTTGAATTCGGAAGCTATGTATTTAACGGCGTCGATCTTCCTGGGGTGCCCAACGTGGCCGGCAAAAACGTCGCTTCCATCAACGCTCCTGCCAAAACTCTTCTGATGATGGAATGGACTGCACATGCTCCCCTCTCATGGCATAACAGTCGAACCGGCCAGAAAAACGAGCCCTTTTACAACGATGCCGAGAACGTGGTTGGTTTTGTGGATGGCCACGCGGCTCTCATAAAAATCTATTACGATGGCATCAACGCCGCTTATACCCGCGATCCCATCCCAGGATACGATTACAAATATAGCGGCAATTAGCATTCGGCCCGGCGAGGGATCGCCCCCACTGCATCCCCACAATCTCAGCCTCAGTCAGCGCCATTATCCTCTCGGAGGGTCATCTCGACGGGGCCGGGAACGATGGCCCTTTCAGGTCAGAGGAGCAAAAAACCTGACTTTTCTCCTTGGCGAACGGAGAAATATGTGCGATATAATATAAGCTTTGCCCGAAATGAAAAAAATTGTTTGCCTCGTCGCGCTTGTTGCAGCCGTAACTACATCACACGCCACTCTCGTCGTCAGCCCCAATTGGACGCCGCTTTTTCAAGGCATCGATCAGAAGGTTGGAACCAACTTTCCCAACACCACTATAACCAATAATGGAGCGGTGTTCACAGACTCCTCCCTTCAGGTGGCTCACTGCATCCGAGTAGATCTGACTGATCCGGGCGTGCAATTGTTTACGACTCCTCGGGCCACCAATTGGTCTGCCGAAACTCGTGAAACCCTTTCTTTGAGCATCAGCAACTTCATTAAAAAATATGCCTTGCAGGTTGCGGTGGATGCCAATTTTTACAGTGTCAATCCAGGGGGCTCCGACCCAACTTCAGAAGGATTGCCTTCGGAAGTGGACGGGTTGCTCATCTCGAAGGGCGTGGTGGTCTCACCGGCGGACAACAACAACCGGTATGCTTCTATGATGTTCACCACGAATAAAGTGCCGATTTTGGACCTGAATAACCGCCCTCCGGGCACGAACACGGCGGGAATCTACACGGCCGTGACTGGTTTCTACCCCGTTCTGACCAACGGGGTGAATGTCTGGGCCCTTTATTCCGCTGCTTTCACCGCAGCCTACCCCGATTCTTTTATCCACCAACAGCAACCCCGCACCTCTTTCGGCCTTTCCCAGGATAAACGCTATCTTTTCCTCATGACCATTGACGGAAGACAGGGCGGCTATAGTGATGGGGCCGTCGATGTGGAGACGGCGATGTGGATGCTCCAATTCGGAGCTTGGGACGCCCTGAACATGGACGGCGGCGGCTCGACGGCAATGTATAGGGCCGATTGCGCCGGAAATCCCGCGCCGGTAAACCATTCCAGTTACGTTGTCGCCTACGGACGGGAACGCATCCTCGGCGACCATTTCGGTGTGTATGCCCAGCCCTTGCCGGCCTTCATCAACAATGTAGTCGCAACCCCGGCGATGACCACCGCCGAAATCACCTGGACGACCGTCGCTCCTGCGAGCAGCCAGATCGAATACGGGCTGACCAGCAGCTATGGGACTTTGTCGGCGCTCGATTCGACTCTGGTGACTAGCCATGATGTCACGCTGAGCGGTTTGGCTCCCGGGAAGCGATATTTTTACCGAACGATCTCCTCAGATGGGGCTACAAATTACAACTCCTGCGCCGAGACTTTTTTTACAACGAATAATCAAGTGGTGGGGCTGCTCTACGATCTCCAGAATGATTGCAGATTTACCACGGCGAACTTGGATGGGACGAATTGGCAGGCTTCCGGCTACAATGACTCTGGCTGGAGTAATGGGGTGGGCGTGCTATGGGCTGATAGCGCCAACCCGAGTGGAAATCCTGCCATTCAGTTTCTGCCTTTGGATCCGCAGATGATGCCGCTTAATCCAGCCAACACGGGTTATCCTTTCATCACTTACTATTTTCGAACGCATTTTAATTATACAAATTCCCTGGCAGGGGTGACGCTAACATTTTCCAATTACATCGATGATGGCGCGGCTTTTTATCTCAACGGGGTTGAAATCAATCGCGCCTTTTTGCCGGTCGGGGCCAACAATACGACGCTGGCCAGCGGTTACAATTGCAGCGGGAACGCCGACTGTCCCTACATCTTTACGGCCTCGGGGTCTAATCTACAAGCCGGGGACAATGTAGTAGCCGTCGAAGTACACAATTTTAACGCGCACAGTCCTGACATTACCTTCGGGCAGGCGCTCTTTTACACCGCGCCGCCCCCACCCCCTCCGCCCTTCATCACCGACATGGTCGCAACGCCCGGAGAAACCAGCGCCACCATCACCTGGACGACTCTCTCCAACGCCACCTCGCGTGTCGCATATAGTCTCACCACCAACCTGAACAAAGCGACGCCCCTGGATACGAATATGGTCACCAGCCATTCGGTGACCCTCACGGGATTGGCGCAGTTAACCAACTACTACTATCGCGTGATCTCCTCGATCGGCGCGACCCAATACACAGCTAATGGCAGCTTTTCTACCGTTCCGTTTTATGACGGTCTCGTTTCTCTGAATAACATCTGGTCCTACTCGACGACCAATGAAAATGGGATCAATTGGCAAGCGCGTAGTTTTGACGAGTCCCTTTTTCAAGGACAGGGCCCAGCCCTCCTCTATATTGAAAACAACCCGGCCGTGGCGCCGCGAAACACCCTGCTGCCGGCGGCGGCGGGAGGCGCGCCCTTCCCCACTTACTATTTTCGGACTCACTTTACGTTCGACACTAATCTGGCGGGTTTGTCGCTCGTGTTTACGAACTATATCGACGATGGGGCCATTTTCTATCTCAACGGCCAGGAGATCCAACGCGTGCGCATGCCCGCGGCCCCACAGACGGTGGTTTATACTGACTCGGCGACGGGTTGCCCCCATCCCGTTGATTGCGATGCCGTGACCAATGCTCCGGACATCTTCAGAATTAGTGGCGACCTGCTGACCAACCTCGTGGCCGGCGGGGACAACGTGCTGGCGGCTGAAGTTCACCAAGCGGTTCCAAGCGGTTCTGATATCGTGTTTGGTTCGGCCGTGGGTTTCGTCCGCGCGTTGGTGAGTGAAACCGAGCTTCGGGTCCAGCTTTCAGGCAACATCGCCACAATTTCCTGGGATGGCTCGGGTTTTACTTTGCAACAAGCCCATGCCTCGGCGGGTCCCGCTTCCTGGAGTGACGTGGCCCCCGCCGCCACAAGCCCCTATTCCATCACCAATCCGCCGGCCACGACTTTTTATCGGCTAAGGAACTGAAGAACTCAGTTGAGAGATGCGAATCTCGTCCGCTCAACGCACATCTCAGGTCTCTCTCAACTCAATGGCTGATGCCACAATCCTGCATCTTTCGGCGATCGATCCGGTGATGGGGACCTTGATTGCGCAGATTGGCCCATGCGGCCTTAGAGCAGATAAGGATCGCAGCCCTTTTCAAGGTCTGGTGCAAGCCGTGGCTCACCAACAACTTAATGGCAAGGCCGCAAAGACGATTCTGGGAAGGTTTATTGCTCTATTCCCCCAGAATAGGTTTCCCTCCCCGCAGGAGGTTCATAAAATCCAAATGGAGAAGCTTACAGGAGCGGGATTTTCCAGGGCCAAGGCCAGTTATGTAAAGGAGATCGCGCGTGGGGCGCTGGAAGGATTGGTGCCAGCCAGGAAGGAAATCGAACGCCTGACCGATGACGAGATTGTGGAACGCCTCACCAAAATCAAAGGCATTGGGCGCTGGAGCGTGGAGATGTTCCTGATCTTCGGATTGGGCCGGCCGGATGTGCTGCCAATCCATGACTACGGGATTCAGCAGGGCTTTGCTCTTGCCTATAAAAAGCGTAAGCTGCCCAAGCCCGATTACTTGCTGAAATATGGAGAGCGGTGGAAACCACACCGCAGCACCGCCGCCTGGTATCTTTGGCGAGCCTTGGACGGGAAGACATAACCACGTTAGTTGCTCGCCCCCACGGATCGCCCTCGCGGAACGCAATTTGAAGAAAGCGCGTGCTTTCGATGCCAGACGGTTTATTTTCCAGAGATGCTTGCGCGGGCCAAATCGGAACAACTCTTTGCAGAAGCTCTGAAGTACATCCCGGGGGGAGTGAACTCACCCGTGCGCGCTTTTCGCGCCGTCGGCGGGCAGCCATTTTTCGTTAACAAAGCCAAAGGGGCGCGTGTTTGGGATGTAGATGGCCATGAATACATCGATTATGTCTGCACCTGGGGACCCGCCATCCTCGGCCACGCGCATCCAAAAGTTATCCGGGCCGTGCAGCAAACGGCGGAGCATGGAACCAGCTTTGGCATTCCTAATCCGCTGGAGGTGAGCATGGCCAAGCTGATTTGTGGGGCCGTTCCGAGCGTGAAAAAGGTTCGCATGTGCAACTCGGGCACGGAGGCGGTCATGTCGGCGATTCGACTGGCGCGCGGCTTCACCGGGCGGGACAAAATCATTAAATTTGAAGGCTGCTATCACGGTCATGTCGATTCGCTGCTGGTCAAAGCAGGCTCGGGTGCGCTCACATTTGGAAATCCGGACAGCGCGGGCGTGCCGGCGGCCTTTACTCAACATACCATTGTTCTTCCTTTCAATGACCTGGAAATGGTCAAAGCCGCTTTCGCAGCCAACCCGGGCCAAATCGCGGGCATCATCCTTGAGCCAGTGCCGGGCAACGCCGGAGTCTATTTGCCCCGGCCCGGCTATTTGGAATTTCTGCGCGAGATTACCGCCGCCAATGGCGCTCTGCTGATCTTTGATGAAGTGATGACCGGCTTCCGCTTGGCTCTGGGCGGAACCCAAGAGCGGTTTGGCATCAGGCCCGATTTGAGCTGCTTCGGAAAAATTATCGGCGCAGGCTTGCCCGTAGGCGCTTTTGGCGGACGAGCTGAGATTATGGATTGCCTCGCGCCGGATGGGCCCGTTTATCAGGCAGGGACTTTGAGCGGGAATCCGCTGGCCATGGCTGCCGGAATAGCTGCCATCGAAGAACTGAAAAATTCCAGGGCCTATCAGCATCTTGAACTACTCGGCCAGCAACTGGAGGACGGGGTGCGTGACGGCGCCAAGTCCGCCAAAGTCCCCGTGGAATTCAATCGGATTGGCTCCATGTTCTGCTGCTATTTCACCGACCAACCGGTGCACAACCTGGCGGATGCCATGCGCAGCGATCGCGTTCGTTTTGCCAGGTTTTTCAACGGCATGCTGGCAGAAGGCATTTATCTCGCCCCCTCACAATTCGAAGCTGGTTTCCTTTCCACTGCGCACACCGGAACGGATGTTGAGAGAACCGTAAAGGTCGCCACGAAAGTGATGAGGGACTTGCGGTGAGGGATGAACGCAACAAAAAGCTGAGGAGTCCCTGCACGGTTTTGCAGTCGGCGACCCAGCGAGGTTCCAGAAGATCACGCCACGTGTCGGACAATACGCCAAACCTGCCCTCCAACGAACGGCAACAGCGATTTCTCGCAGCGATGAACATCACCCGAGCCAAGCCGGAAGACGCTGGGTCGCTCACCGACATTGCTTTCGCCGGAAAAAGGCACTGGGGCTACCCTGAGGGATGGATTAAGAGCTGGCGCGTGGCACTCACTGTCCTGCCGGAATTCCTGAACAACCACCAGACTTGGATAGCCACCGTTGAGGGTCAAAGAGTCGGTTTCTACGCGTTGGCCCGTAAAGATGACAAGCTGGAACTGCTGCATCTATGGGTTTTGCCAAATGCCATGAGGCAGGGCGTTGGGCGTGCTTTGTTCATTCACGCCCTGGAGCGCATGAAAGAGTTGGGATTTCGAGAACTGGAGATTGAATCAGACCCAAACGCTGAGGGTTTTTACCGACGCATGGGTGCGCAGCGGGTCGGGACGAGCATCAAGAAGCTAAAAGGCCGCGACCGTGAGTTGCCTGTATTGGTCTATAACCTGGCCACAACCATCAACCAAGTCACTCCCTCTCAATCAGCTAACTTCTTCGCCCATAAGGATGGCTTCATTCTTCTGTGCATTGAACTCACCCTCCGCAGTAGGTCTGCTACGGAGGCAGGAGAGGACGGGCCGCTTGCTTCTACGAGTGATCCCGGCGATGAGCTTAAACCGCACTTTTAGCGGGGCAGCGCACGGTGGGAGCACCGGGCCTGCACATGTAGGCCGGGTCCCAGACCCGGCGTTCGATTCCCATCTGTCCTCGGGAAATTCCTCTTTGACCGTTCCCATTTACTTCCTTACCTTGCCTTCGTGGAAGAGGGAACCGCTGACGGCATGGAAATATCAACACGGAGCTGGAAAGCACCGCTGCCGCGTTCTTATGTCGATTTCTTCGGACGAAAACTGATCGGCTTCCTAAATATAGTGCATGGTCTGGGCGCCTTTGCCTTGATCACCCTGGGAGTCATGTTCACTAAATTCCGCACTGCCCGGCCCGTCATCCATCCATTGGTCGTAAACCAGATTTCCCAGTCGGGAGTGCAACTGTTGCCCATGATCCTGTTTCTGGCTTTAGCGCTGGGTCTGGTCATTATTGGACAGACGGTTTCGCTTTTGAACCGAGTGGGCGCCAACGCGTATCTGGGCACGATCATGGTTACTGTCGTGGTCCGGGAATTGGGTCCCTTGCTCACGGCCTTGATTGTGCTTTCGCGCGCCGGCACAGCCAATGTCATCGAACTGGGCACGGCTCGAGCGTTGGGCGAAGTCGAGGCCCTGGAAGTCCTGGGGATCGATCCGATTCATTATCTCGTCGTGCCCAGGGTGGTTGGCATGGCCCTGGGGGTGTTCTCACTGACAGTTTATCTCATTCTGGTGGCATTGGTGAGCGGGTATCTTTGGGCCTTCCTCCAAAATGTGCCGCTAACACCCGGCGATTATTTCCGACAGTTAGCGGAATCATTGCGGGGACGTGACTTCGTTTTGTTGGCGCTAAAGACATGGGCCTTTGGAGTCATCATCGCCACTGTCACCTGCTTTTACGGACTGGCCCAACCCCTGCGCCTGGAGGAAGTGTCACGCGCCGCAGTTCGTGCTGTGGCCCAAAGCGTGATCGTTTGCGTCCTGGTCGATGCGCTGTTTATCGTGATTTACCTGGTAGCATGAAAACTCCCGACTCCTCCCCGACTCCACCGCTTCCCCCGGCATTAGAGATGATCGGCGCGACCATCGGCTCCCTGGTGAATACCGATGCCGTCGTGGTAGAACTGGCGAACTGGAAGATGGAGGTGGGGGATTACTGGGCTATCGGGGGGCTGCAAGCATCAGGCAAGAGTGATTTCCTGGCTACGGCGGCGGGGATCATGCCTCCGTTGCGCGGTGCCTTGCGAGTCTTTGGCCAGGAGTTGGGCCTTGGATTTGAACACGAACTGATGCCAACACGGTTGCGGGTGGGATTGGTTTTCGACGGAGGACGGCTCCTAAGTCATCTGACAATCCTGGAAAACATCGCGCTGCCAATTCGTTACCATCAACGCCACGCCTCGGCGGAGGCGGAAGCCCGGATTCAGGCTCTGCTCGATTTGACCGGCCTCGAGGCTTGGGCGGACCGCACGCCCGGCGCGATGCGGCGCAACCTCCAACAGCGGGTGGGCCTGGCCCGCGCCTTGGCGCTAAAGCCGGAGTTGTTGCTTTTGGACAACCCTCTGAGCGGCTTGGACCCGCGCGACAGCGCCTGGTGGCTGGACATCATCGACCAATTGTGCGCCGGCCATTCCATCATGGACGGACGTCCGATGACCCTGGCTGTCACTGATGACAATTTTGCGCCCTGGCGGGACCGGGCCCGGCAATTTGCCCTTTTAAAAAACAAAAGTTTCATGCTTCTCGGCGGTCGAGCCGAACTGCTCGCCAGCACGGATCCGCTTGTCCAGGAACTGCTTCACACCGAGCAATTGGCCATGCCATAACATTTCATGCACGACTCGCGCATCGCCCGCCGCTTCCCGCCTTCCCAATGGCTCTCCAGGATTTAACACCTCAACTGCGCACCCGCCTCGGACGCCTCGAACGCCTGGTTGGCTGGTTCGTCACGCTGGCGACGCTGTTGCTGCTCTTCGGGCTCGGGTACTACGTCTATCAACTGGCCGAGAGTCGAGGCTGGTTTCTGACTAAAATGCCCTATTTTACTTTTGTGCACAATGCGGCTGGCCTGAATGTGGGGGACAGGGTTCGCTTGATGGGCTTCGAGGCTGGTGAGATTACTGAGATCAAGCCCCAGCCTCCGGATGATCTTTACTTCAATGTTTACATCCAGTTTCGAGTAAAAGAGCCCTATTACGGTTACCTCTGGGAAAACTCCCGGGCCAAAGTGGGGGCGGCGGATTTCCTGGGACATCGCTTCATCGAAGTGACCAAAGGGACGAATGCCATTCCAACTTACGGCATGCATGAAATCACCGAATTAAATTTGGCCGAAGCGGAAAAATTCATCGGGTCGAACAATATCTTTTTTGCCGAGGAAACCTTCATTGGCACAAACGTCGCGGTCAGCACCTCGGAACCGGTGACGGCGGCGGCGCTCAAAAAGCTGGCCGCCTTGAACATCCATTCCGTGCAGATCGCGAACAAGAATGTGCCGGCCACTCCGCCCCGCTGGATCTGGGACGAGAAAACGGCCAAGTACAAACCCATTCCTAAGCCCAATAAAGGCTACTGGCTGCACGTGGATGAATCCCCCGCCCTGACGGAGCGCCTGGAGACGGTCATCAACACCGTCGAAACGGCGCTGCCCGATTTCCTGGGTTTGACCAACAAGCTGGCCCGCGTGCTCACCAATGCCGCTGCCATTCTGGCGCATGCAGACGAGTTGCTCGTGCAAGCCAGGCCAGCCGTAACTAATTTCGCGCAAATCACAGCCAACTTGAGCGGCCCCAAAGGTTCGTTGGGCGAATGGCTTTTTCCAACGAACGTAAACCTGCAACTGCAAAACACCCTGGGCTCGGCTAACTCCACACTCCTCACGGCCCAGACCAACATCAACACCTTATCCAGCAATGTTCTGGTCAGTCTCGAAAACGTGGCTAACCTAACCAGCAACCTGCATGCCCAGGTCCAGGGCAATGGCCTGATCCTGACTGAACTCTCCGAGTTGGTCATCCACACTGACGATATGGTTCAGGGGCTGAAGCGCCATTGGCTGCTGCGCTCTGCCTTCCGCGCGCCCACCAATGCCTTGCCTAACAGTCTTGTGCAACCTCGGGTGGGAGGGGAGAAGTGAAAACGCGAGCAGGGACCGTTGACGAGGGCCGCCGGGGCAACGGGAGCGCGTTTTTGAGAGAGCTCGCCATTCTCCATATGCTCGCCGTTCTCCTCGGATGCCGCTCGGCCCCGCCTGCGCCCCCCAGTCCTCCGGCGGTGAGCATGGCTGAGCGAGCCGAAGAGCAGGCGGCTAAAATTTTCGCCCAACATAACTGGCCCGCTGCGGCGCGGGCGTGGCAGGTGGCGGTGGACCATTCCTCACTCCTGAACGACCTGGGTGGCGAAGCAGTCGCGCTTCACAATCTCGCTCAAACGGAGCGCGAACTGGCGCAGGACGCGGAAGCGCAGAAGCATCTGGAGCAAGCCGCGCGGCTCAACGAAAAGCTAGGCCGCGCCAGTGAATGGTGGCGCAACCAAATCGCCCTTCTTCAGCTCGAAGCCCAATTCAAAGAAACGGCTCCCCTGAAAAATCGCTTCGCAAAATTGTTTCCGCTTGCCCCTGCGCTTCATGACCGTTCTATCCAGGCGCTATTCCTGAATGAAGTTGGGCTATGGCAGAAAAGTCAGGGCGAGGCCGCCAAAGCAGAAAAAGCGTTTGCGGAAGCCGAACAAAACTTTAAAGCAGTCAAGGACTCCGTGGGCCTTGCCACCATCTCCGCCAATCGCGCGGAGCTTTACGAAGAGCAGAAAAACTATTCCGCAGCCATCGCTGCCTGGAAAGAAGCTTTGGCCGGATTTCAGGCGTTGGCGGATCCCCCGCACATTACGCAGTCGTTGCTTGGCGAAGGACGCACCTTGCTGACGGCTAATGTGGATTTGCCTGCGGCCGAGGATCTGCTGCGGCGGGCCGCGCGCAATTATCAACTCTTGCAAAAACCTCAAAAAGCTCAGGCTGCTCTCGTCCTGCTGGCCCGCTGCCTGGCCGCCGAAGGCAAAGAAGCCGAGTCGGCTGGACAGGGGCTTCCCTGATAAAACTGCTCATCTCAAGCCTGAATCGTCTCCACAAACCGGCGGGCGGCTTGAACGTCTTTCATGCGCTGATCGCCCGCCTCCCGTTCAATAGCTAGATGACCGGAGTAGTTGATCTCTTCCAAGGTTCGGAAAAAAGCGCGCCAATCTACCTGGCCCGCGCCCAACGGAACTTCCTCTCCCCAGGCGCCAGGCTGGCGTGTTTTATTAGCGTCTTTGAGGTGGCACTGTTTCAATCGAGGCGCAAGAACTCGCAGGGCCTCAATCGGGTCGCCTTTGGCATAGAGAATCATGTTCGCGGGATCAAAATTCACCCCGAGATTGGAACAATCCAGTTTTTGCAGGAATTCCAGAAGGGTGGGAGCTGCTTCCTGCCCGGTTTCAAAAGCCAGATCGATTCCTTTCTCGCCGAACACATCCGCGACCCTGCGAATGCGTTCCAGCAATTTGGCAAAAATCGGATCGCCTTCGTCGTGCGGAAGAAAGCCGGCATGGAACGTGACCAGGCGCAACTTCATGGATTTGGCCAGAGCCGCTAACAGGGGCATGTTTCTCCAATTTTCCTCCCACGTGGCATCAGGCACCAGACCGCCCGTCAACCGGATGCTTTCCATAGTTGTATAATCCTCCCCCACCGTGCCGAACATGCCCGAAACCAATTCGATACCCGCTTTCGCGCACAGCTCCGGAAAGCATCCCCATATCGCCGGTTCGGCGCGAATAGGATCCAGGGCGATTTGCACGCGAGGGATTTCAAGCTCCTTGAGCCGATTAATTAGTTGCTGTGGAGTTTCAGGTTGCAAAGACCAACTGCAGACTGCCAATTTTTGGAGGAAGGAGGAGGATTTCATGGCCTTAATGCAATCGTTTTTTATGCGCTTTTCAAAGTTAGCAGGTTAGGCTTTGCGCAGCGTGATCCCTTTGATGCGCTCCACAAATTCAATGAATCCCCTGGCCTGCGACTTGAGCCGCTCGATGATTTCCGGATCTGTCAATCGCCCCTCGGCATTCAATAAATCGTTGATTTTCGGAAGGAACACGCGCTCCGGGTAAAGGTGCGCGTTGCGGTAACCAAAAATCGATTGCAGTTGTTCAACCGGCCGCAAGGCCCCCCACATCCCCGCCGCCAGTCCCACGAAGCAGACCGGGCGCGCTTCAAAGCTTTCCGGGAACTTGAGCATATCGATGAAGTATTTGAAAACCCCAGGCATTCCCCCATTGTATTCCGGGGTCACGACCACCAACCCCGAGGCGCGCAGAATCGCCTCCGAAAAGGGCAGGAAAGCGTTTGGCTTTTGCGCATAAGAGGCGGGCGAAAAAATCTCAGACGGCATCCTGGCCAGATCCAGCACTTCCAAACGCACCCCAAGTTCGCCATAGAGTTCCTCAACTTGAGCGGCCACCTTCCGCGTATTGCTGCCCGGCCGATTCGTCCCGACAATCATTGTTATCATGAGATGAGCATGGAGAGAAGCAGAGAGCGAATCAAGCCCAGTAGGGTCCTTGCAGGGGCATTGGCGAGAGGTCGGTAAAATCAAGGACCGCCCTGGAGGGAAGGACGAGTTCCACGATTGAATGAGTTGAGGGCCAGTCTCCACTCTTCAGACGTTCAGGAGGCCTCGGTGCCCGGCCGGGCTGGGATAGTATCCGCTGAAAATCGCCAGGCAAGAGTTGCCAATGGGCTTTTTTCGTGCTTTTATTTATGCGAGCTGCCGAGAGCGGAAAGCCAGCGAACGCGGACAGCACAAACGAAACGCAAACATATGTCAACCAGCACCGAAGACGCCATCACTCAGAAAACGAAGGAACTTTGCCAGACCATCGTGGAGCAACCGGAATTTCAAAGCCTCCGCCGGCAGGTGGAAGCTTTCCTGGCCAATGAACAAACCAAACATCAGTACCAGTTGGTCGTGGAAAAAGGGGAAGCTCTGCAGCAGAAACAACAAACCGGAACGCCGCTCTCGAATGACGAGATCGCCGAATTCGAAAAGCACCGGGAAAATTTGGCCAACGATCCAATCGCGCGCGGCTTTTTGGATGCCCAGCAGGAAATGCATAAAGTGCAGGAATCGGTCGGCCAATACGTTGCCAAGACCCTGGAGTTGGGACGGATTCCCACCCCGGATGACTTTTCTTCCGGCTCCTGCGGTTCCGGGTGCGGTTGCCATTGAAGCAGTTTTTCGCGCACGCCAATGTAGCTCAGTGGTAGAGCAACGGTTTCGTAAACCGTCGGTCGCCGGTTCAATCCCGGCCATTGGCTCCAAACGATGACAGAGCGTTGGAGGATCAGTACTGAGCAGTGGGCCAGCGCTGCGGGTTTGGCAATTCTAGCGCTTCGATGAAATGGCCGCGGAGATACAGCTTCCCTCGAATGCGTTAAGAACAATTACCGGATGTTCTTTCGAGGAAATGTTTACTGGATTCAGGACAACGAAACCGGAAAACAAGAAACTCTCCGTACTTTTATTTAGTCCCGCAGTCGGAGGAATCGCATTGGGAATTGATTCGCGGTCACGCTGTAAGGACTCGTGGCGTTTGTAACTTCGAAGTATGGACCAACGACATTCGTGGCGCTCTGCAAGATGAAGTTACCCGGCCAGCTTATCAGCAGGTTCGTCGCGTTGTTTTGCAAAGTGAGCACCGGCCGAGGCATCGGAACGACTTCGCCGGTCGAAAGAATTCGCGACGGATACGTTCCGGATGAAAGCCCGCTGGGGTTCAGGAAACGGATTTGCGCGAGCTGGCGTGCGGTGAGCGCCGAACTGGTTGTGCCGAAGATGAATTGATCCGTGCCGCCGCCGTTGGTCGAACCGTTCCAGTTGAAAACCGTAAGCCGCGGGGACGCCGGCAATTGGCCCTGCCAGGAATTTGTGTGGCTGTCTGCGAAACGCAGAACTGCTGAGTTCCCAGCGAGGTTAATGCCTGAATCGCCGTTAATCGTGAGACGTCCAAACTGTTGCGCGGAATCTTGGATGACGATTGCGCCGCCTAGCAAGGAGATGGTTTGGTTTGTGACGGCGAACGCCGGCGCACCGGTCACGAAGAACTGCGGCGGGTAATTGAGGTTTCCGGTGAGGACAATGTTGGGCGTGGTCACCGTCCCGCCACTCAAGTGATAGATGGCGTTGCCGTTAATCCTGAGTGTGTTCGTGACGATGTGCGTGCCGCCGCTTTGGCCGATGTTGCTGGATTCCGGATAGGATGACGAGACGGTCGTGTCGGATGTAAAAAGTTTTCCGCTGGAAAGGTAATAACTGCTAGGAATCCTGCCATTGTCACCCACGAAGAGCTCGTTCGCCACATTCACCGTGCCATTGGTTTGAGTGAACATCCCGGCTTCCTGCACCAGAATGCGATGTGCCGAAAGCGAGCCTCCGAACATATTGAACGTCGCGGTGCGCGGGTTTTGCCGGCCGCCCTGGCCAACCAGGCGAAGATCATTTGTAATTGTGGCGGTGCCGCCCGCATGAGTCATGATCGCATTTGGCGGCGCGAAAATTGGCTCTGAGGGGGCGACTACACGGACTTCACCGGCGAACAAACCGCCCCCGTTCTTCACATAAGTACCGTTGCCGACGGAGAGCTCGCTCGCACTGTTCGTGCCGCCGTTTTGGTTAAGCATGCCGAATCCAGTTTGGCCGACGCCTTCCAAGACGCTGGCGATGAGCCAGCCGCTTTGCAGGACGTACGTTCCCTTGCTGGCGCTGGGAAAGGAAGGCTTTGAACCGAGAAGCAACCAAGCTAGCGACACAACCCCGCTGTCCTGGTTCACGTATCCGTCGTTCGTTCCGCCGAGAAACATGTTCGCCCCGGTCACGAGTCCATTGGTCAGGTTGAAGCGGCCGCCTTCGATTTGCATCGTGGTCGCGAGCGAGTTTGTGAATGTGAGTTCACCACCTTCCTGATCGAACACTCCCTTTAGGTTGAGCACATTGCTCACATTCAGGCCGGAAGAAAGCATGAGCACACGGCCATTGGTTTCTATATTGAAGTTGTTGAGCACTCGCAATGGCATCGCCGTGCCGAAAAAGTTCATCAACAGCAAGTTTATGTTTGGCGGCACACCGCCGACGCGAAGATTCTGCACGGTCATGGAATCGGGAAAGTTGATGGGCGTGCTGGGCTGGATTGCCACGGCTTTGTTTTTCGGGTTGGTAATGCGGACTTCGAACTGGTTGGAACTGGGCAAGCCCGCCGACCAATTGCCCGCCACATCCCAGTTGCCGCTGACCGGGCTGATCCAATCATTGACTTGCGCGTGAACTGCGGTAGAGGTAGCGAGAAGTGCGAGAATGATGGCACGTTGACGGTTCTGTAACATAATTGCCGCTCCTTGGCAGCAGGCGAACGTAACTCTTCGCCGAGGCGAATGTAATAGGTAAAACTCCTCCTTTGAGGAGTAATTATTGCCCCATCGCAATTCTACAAAGATGCCGCCGCTGCGGGCTAATGGAGTCAGACAGGATTGACAGGATTGGACCCCCGCCGGCGAGCTGCTGAAAATTGAAGTGCTGGACCGTGTCGTTATGGGCTATCGGAATCACTGCTCACTTCGCGAGCTCGGCATAATGGGTACTTCTACCAGTGAATCGGATGAAAATGGCTGTGTGACGGTCAGCAAAAACGTCAGCAAAGGTGTAGTGAAGGGTCGAGGCCCCGGAGCCACAACCAAAGAACAACCACACGAACCCTTCACGCCCGCGGATGTGCCTCGTCGTAGGCTTTCTTGAGGCGTTCGGTGGTCAAGTGAGTGTAAACTTGGGTCGTCACTAGATGGGCGTGACCGAGCAACTCCTGCACGCTCCGAAGATCCGCTCCGGCATCGAGAAGGTGCGTCGCGTAGCTATGACGGAGCTTGTGCGGAGTGAGTTCCGGGTCCAGGCCGGCAATTTCCAGGTAGCGCTTCAATCGGAGTTGGATGAGACGCGCGTACATTGGTGAAAACTGGCCAGGATTCCTCAGAAAAACCGGGCTGGAAAGGGCCGGGGGATGCGACAGTTTTTGCCAATAAATTCGGATTGCCTCTAGCGCAGGAGCGCCAATCGGGACCTGCCGCTCCTTTTTGCCTTTGCCGCGGACGCGCACGATCTGGTCACTCCAGTTGAGGTCCTGACTTAACAAACCGCACAACTCGCTCACACGCAGACCGCACGAGTAGATGGTCTCGAGGATGGCGAGGTCCCGATAGAAAACATCCTCTGGAATCGCCGATTCGGACTTTTTCTGGAGGGCCGCTAATTCTTTCAGCGGCGCTTGCAGCAGATTCAACATCTGTTCCGCCGTCAGAAAACGGGGCAACCGCTGATCCGGCTTTGGCAACTGGAGGTTTTTGATCGGGGAGGTTTCGACTTGGCCCCGGCGGACGAGGAATTTATAAAATGAACGCAAGGCGCTGAAACGAAGCTGGATGCCAGCGCGGCTCATCTTGTTTCGCCCCAGCGAGCGCAGATAATTGCGGAAATCGTCGCGTTGGAGAGATTTCCACGCCGGGGGCTGTTGACGTTCCCGTTTGTGCCACAGAAAGAATTCCCTCAGAGCGTGCCCGTAGTTGCGCAATGTATAGGGGGAAGCGCCACGCTCGGTTGTAAGATGTTCCAGAAAGTGAGTTGTCCACTCATCCGCAGGAGGATCTTCTGGAAGTGATTCAGCCATCTCCGCAACCTACCTCGGCAGTTCAAGATAAAGCGAGGCTTAGTCTCATCTTGAACGCTCATTGGAATACGCCGCCCAGCGCCATTGTGGTCCAGCCCGCCGATTACCTTTAGAGCCTGTTTTAAAATTCCGTGTGGTTCTGTTTTCGCGGAAAAGGCTGGATGGCGAGGCGCGACGAGAGAGCATACCCGCCAGGGGTCTGTGACCGAGGAGCAACAAAGCCAGCCGGCCTTTTCCGCGAAAACCCTCCGGGCGGCGGGTCTTTTGTCTGCGGCCTGCGTTGACTCGGCCCTCACAGCCCGCTGCGGGGATGCTCCGGCCTCGCCGCCTTGGCCACAGCCAAAATCCCTCGCCGCAGGACCCCACGCAATTTTAAAACAG
>JBBRPK010000004.1:0-86224 GCA_038228235.1 Verrucomicrobiota bacterium | reverse complement strand
GTAGAAGTTCCTTCGACGGTGAAATTCCCATGTGAGAGCCGTGTGAGCTAGAGGCTTTCCGAACACGATTTGCAGGAACCAATCGGGGGCGAAACCCGACTGCAATGCAGTAGGATTTTGTGCTGTAAGTGCTTCTCAATCCCATCGTTGTGTTAATGGCCTCAAGTATTTTTAGCGCCTCTACTGAATAGTTACGGCTAAGGAAACAAGGAGGAGAGTGGCGATAACTGCCTTAAGTGTCATAATTGATGATCAGCTTTGTCTTGAAGACGGCTTAGTATGGATGGCAACGGGATGGGCGTATATAAACCACCGGTGGAGCTGACCCTGTGTGAAGGGGATGGCTCCCGCCAAAAAATAGCGGCTTATGGGAGAAGATGGCATTGATGGCTTCATTTGACGGGTGCGTCGGAGGTGCGCCCCGCGTCTCCAGGCTCGCTGAGATATGCTTGCCGGTAAGGCTGGCCGAAGCGGGCGATGAGGCGGTCCACCACGTCGAGGTTTGCTGACACACCGTTGGGTTTCGGCCCGGCGGCGATGCGTTCGCGCGCGGCCTTGAGCGCGTCGAGGTCGCCTTTGAGGAACGCTTCGGTTGCGCCCACATAATCATTCCAGCGCAGTGGAGCGTCAGGCGGTTCGGCAGCGTGGCGGGCTTGCTTCATGTGCCCGAGTGCGTCGAGTACGGACTTCGCATCACCGGCGAAGGCGAGGCATTGTGCGGCGTGGAAATGCAAATTGACTCGCTCGTCGCTGTCGAGACCGTCGTGCAACAGGTAAGCCTCGATCAGTGCAGCGGCTTCCCGAAAACGCTTCTCGTCCTGCGCGAGGACACGCCAGCCTGAATGTGGTGTCTGATCGAATTGTTGGTAGGAGAGATTCAAGACAGCAGAAGTGCCATTGACGGCCTCGGTCGGGGATTTCGCCGGTTTAGAGTTGTTGGATAGTTTAACCGGATCAACACCCCACCAGGGCGGAAGACTGCTGAAAAGGAATAAAGGCTCGCCGTCATGGTACGGTTTGGTGCGATCGGGTTCGATGGTGATTTGGTAGAACGGCTTCGGCGCTCCCTCGAACGAGACCGAGCAGAAATGTTTTATGCCAAAACCGATGGCGATGCCCGGATCTTCGGTGAGTCGCTTCAACGGATAGCGGTTCCACTCACGGACGAGTCGCTGGATGGCCTCTTTTCTGCCCGGCCAGTCGGCCCGCAGCGATTTCTCCCAGTCTGCATCTGGAACGCCACCCATCTGGTAGTTTTGGAACTCTTTGCCCTTCGCATCACCTTTCAACTCGGCGAGCACTCCGGATGAGAGTTGTTTTGAGAATGCCTCCACCCAGTCCTCAATGGCGCAGGCGTAGAAGAACGAGCGGGCCGTCCGCGTAACGCTGTTATTGGGATACCGGAAATCGGAGCCCCGTGTGATAGCATCGGGCCAGTCGTTGACCGTGATGAATGTTTGCACGCGCGTCATCACGTCGGGCGGAGCGGTCACGAGGAGTTCCTGATTGTCGGCGGAAGGTTTCGCCTCATGGCCGGGTTTGCCGGAAAGAATCTGCCGAAGGTCATCCGACGTCTCGCTGGCCAGTCGGTGGTGAAGGGCAAAGTTGCGAGTGATGACGGCGGCACCCGAGTTCTTTTCCGTTTTCGGAAATGCGGCGGTACGGGCGCGTTGAAGTTCGAGTTCGGCCTCCAGCTTCCGCTGTTTGGCCTGGTTGTATTCCGCGTCGCTGATGTTTCCAGCGCGGCGGACACCTTCGATCCGCTCCAGATACTTCGTGGCAATGGTCAATCGGGCTTCCGCTCGTTTCAGCAAATCACCGCGCGCTTCAGCCACCGCGAGTTCTCCCTCCGCCTCATCCACTTGGCTCAATGAGACATGTTGTGTTCGGTACAACTGGCGAGTTTGGTCCAATCGCTCGCGCGCCAATCGGATCATTTCGTCCTCGGTGTTTCGGCCCGACGTTGCTTGACCCGCGTTCCTCAACGCGTCCGCCTTTTCGAGTTGAGCCTCCAGTTTCCGTTGCTTGGCGTGGTTGTATTCGGCCTCCCCGATGTTCCCAGTGCGGAAGAGGTTTTCGATCCGCTCCAGATACTTCGTCGCCATCGTCAACCGGGCTTCCGCTCGCTTCAACTGATCGCCTCGTGCCTCGGCCAGCGCGAGTTCGCCCTCCGCCTCCTCGACTTCGCTCAAGGAGACCTGCTTCGCTTCATAAGACTGGCGGGCTTGATCCAGTCGCTTGCGAGCCAACCGGATGATTTCTTCCTCCAGGTTACTGGCGGCGGACGGGTCCGATTTGCCGTTTTGCTGTTTGATTTTTTGCTGCAGCACCTCGGCTGACTGGCTGGCTTCCGCGGTCCTTAAGTGCCGCCAGCTAACAAGCGCGAAGATGACGATGACACCGAGAACGAACAAAAGCACGCCTATGACACGCAGCACAACCTTCCGGGCAGAACCGCGCTTGGGAACGAAACCGTTCTCCGCGACGAGTGTCTCCACTTGGGTGCGCAATTCGACGGCGGTCTGATACCGCAGTTCCGGCGTTTTCTCCAAAGCGCGGAGCACGATCGTGTCGAGCCGTACATCGATTTGCACCTTCCGCGAAGGGGTTTGCAATTTGTCCGTCGGCAGTTCGCCTGTGAGCATTTCGTACAGCACCACGCCGAGGGAATAGATGTCCGCACGATGATCAGTAACGCGATGCTCCTTTTGCTCCGGCGCCATGTATTGCGGCGTGCCGACGGGTTGCGATTCCGTGAGACCGATACTCGAATTGTCACCCACCATCTTGGCTATGCCGAAATCGGCAATCTTCACGCGCCCACTCTTATCGAGCAGCAGATTCGCCGGCTTGATGTCGCGATGGACAATGCCATGCTCGTGCGCGTATTGCAGCGCGTCGCACAGCGGCGGGATAATGGCGAGTGCTTCCTCCTGCGTGAGCTTTTTGGCTTGCAGCAGCTGGCGCAGGTTCACGCCATCCACGAACTCCATCAGCAGGAAATAGTAACCGCCCGCCTGCCCAAAATCATAAACGGTGACGATGTGCGGATGATTCAGGGCCGCGAGAGCGTGGGCTTCGCGGGTAAAACGCTCGGCGAACCTGGCATCCGTGACGCGTTCCGGCGCGAGCAACTTGAGGGCGACCAGACGATTCAGCGACTTCTGCCGGGCCTTGTAAACCACTCCCATGCCGCCGCGACCGAGGCATTCGAGGATTTCAATTTGCGGAAAATGCGGAGCGAGTTCCTCCGGCGAAACAGGCGGTTGTGGAGTTCCAGGGATCTCGCCGGTCATTACGGTTTCCGTGACAAAGTTCAGAGCACCAAGGCATCGCGGGCATAATCCTTCGGGCGCATCCTCGGGCACCGATGTCTGACATCGCCGACATTTTGGGCGATCGGTTGTATTCATTGGCTATTGGTTAAGGAAATGAGGCCTTTTGTTACAATGTAAATTCTCGAACCAGCCTTTAGGCTTCACTCAGAACCGCGACAACATATCGCATTTCATCTTCCACTTCCTCCGGTCTGACCACGGTATCGGCAACTGTCACCCGAAATAGTTCCCGGAATCGCTTTCGCATTCGGTGAACTGCCACCCGGATCGCCCCTTCTGTGGTTTTCAGTTTTTCCGCAATTGCGCTGTAAGGAATCGCGCCCCGATCGGCGGTCAGGACCCCTTTCAGTTCCTCAAATTCGGCTACTTTTCCTAACTCTGTATATTCAATCCGCAACAACCTCATCACCTGATTCAGCAGAGTCATCGCCCAACGCCGTTCATAAATGCGATCCGGCGAGAGCATATCCGCAGGTTCATTGCGGTAGCGATCCTCCGCGCTCAAAGCATCCAAGGATATTGGTGAATTCCCCCCGCCTCGTTTGAGAGCTCGACCGCGGTCCCATTCGTTGGCTAAAAACCGCTTCAGCGCAACCCGCAGGAAAGTGCGGAAGCGGCCCTTCTCAGGGGCAGCCGCTTGAAGATAGTCCTTTTGCAGCAGTCGTGCGAAAAACTCCTGAGTCAGGTCCTGCGCATCATGCGAGCTGCCTCCCTGTCGCCGGATAAACACGTACAGCGGGTACCAATAAGCATGACAAAGCGCTTCCAATGCGACCGTCGAATCTGGCGAAGATTTGTCCTTTGCCGTCAGCACCACTGACCACCGGGTGGCGACAAATAGCGAGTTTCCTTCTGTTGATGGCGTTGGACGCGGCATTGCGATAGAGTAGGCCAATTGTATCACTTTCACAGGTACAGACGGAACGTCCGTCGAAATGCTCCCTCAGTTGCGCATCCCACCTGGGTTCGCATGATAAAATCTCGTCCAGGCGATACGTTCCATCAGTTCATGATTAAGGAATGAGGCTAGATTGTTACAAGTTCGAGGAAAAAAGCGAAATAGGCTGGAACTGATGAATGCGGGACGGCTTGGATTGGAACGCGCTTGATGCACATGCTAAAGACCCGATACGAAGGGTTTCATCAGCATATCCTCGTCGCCGATGGGAAAGCACTTGATTTTTATCGCAAGGCTGGATTCACGCGCGCTGGCAAGACCGAACCCATGTGGATTTACTCGGGTGACGACCATTGAGTATCCACTGAGCTTCTCAAACGAAAAGCACCCCGTAAGACGTTGTCTCATCCGCAATATATAACGTTCCGAGTTTTCCGTGCCTTCATATTCTCCCCCGGTTCCAGTCCAGCCATTTCTCGCGAATGACACTTTTCTGATCGATTAGGCAGAATGTCGGCCAACCGGTGATCTTCCATTCCTGGGAGATCGCCGGTTTACCGGACCTTCTATCATGGAACGACCGCCATGTGATCTCGTGTGTCGCCATCGCTTTCTTGATCGCTGCCTGATCGGCGTCGCCGTTCACGCCCACGATCGCGAACGGTTTATCCCGGAGACGCATCGCGATCGCCCGCTCGTGAGGGATCATCTTCATGCACGGAGAACACCAAGTCGCCCAGAAGGAAAGCAGCAGAACTTTGCCGTGGTATTCCGAGAGTTTCATCGGCCGACCGTCCAGATCCACGCCAACAACCTCCGGTGCCGGCTTGCCAATTCCGCAAAACCTCATTCTTTCCAACCACTTTACTGCCTGGTCACGAAACCTCTGTTCGATGCTTTGGTAGTGGTAATTGTACTTCCCATCGAATTTCTCAAGAAACTGCGCGTAGAGTTCTTCCGCCTCTGCCTGACGCCCCGCGGAAGTTTCGACAACCGAAGCCAACGCGAATTGCGCAGCGCATTGAACCTCACGAACTTGGTTCGCCTTAAGAATCGTCCTTAGATGACGTTCGTAGCTCCCAGCCCATGATGGGCTTCCGTTCAAAAACCCAAGGATTTCGCAAAAGTTATTGATATCGGGACTGGTGGCGTAATGTGAGGCGATTAAGATCTGCCGCCTCGGTGAACTGCGCGGTTGGCTTCTCATTGTCGCCGCCCTTCGACATCACGCAAACGAGCGTCAGCAACTTCGCTGTTCGTGGATCGTTCGGACTCCGTCTCAAACGGTCGAGAAGCGCGAGAGTGATCCCCTGATCTTTGTAAACGTGATAGTAGTACATGATTGTCCGTTGGTCAGGAGGAGTCTCGGAGATGTTGAACAGCGGGCTAGAGTAGGAGTATCTGATTGCCTGGGCCACCTGACCCAAATCCGCCTTGGCGATCCGCGCAATAAACAACTCAACGGCTTTTTTCCCTGATTCGGTTGTGGGAGCGCGGCAGGCTGCCAAGTATAGGGCTGCGAGTTCGTCCATTGTATCTGAGCACTTCTTGCCCAATTCTAAACACTGTTTGGCGAATTCCTCCCGGGCCTGTCCTGCGGCAGCGCGGTCCCACTCATCCCTGATCTCCAGGAATCTTTTGATGTCCGGTGGATTGGGACCCGCCGCCGGGCGTGCTTCGTCGATTCCCGTGCCGAGGGCGACAGCGATGGTAACGGTGATGAGAGTTTTCTGCCGTGTGGTCACAGCGAAGGCTTGGATGGCGATGCCGATTTCATGGAGGCGTTGCGCGCTCGACGACGAGCAGAGTGCGCTCCCCGTTGGGCCACTCCATCAATGCGGCAGGCATGCCGTGGAGCAGGGCGAGGAGTTGATCGTCGTTCACTTCTTGGACGATGATGGACGCAGGTTTGGTCGGTACTTCGACGACAGAAGGCCGAGCACTTTGCTCGTTTCTCCACAGCAAGGAGCCTGAGACTAACGCGATGCTTGCCAAAACCGCGGCGCCGGTACGCAAACGAAGGCGGCGGTGGCGTTCACTTCGCAGCATGGCGGACACATCGGCGCGACTGGGACCCCAGTGTCCGCCTGACGAGGGAAGCACGTCATCAAGCAGCGTCTGGAGATTTGTCTTGTTCGGGTTCATAGTGGGGAATGGAGTTCCTGGGCGATGAGTTCGCGCAGCCGAGTGCGCAGGCGGGCCAGCCTTCCTTCGACGGCGCGAACGGTGAGCGCATGGCGCGCACCGAGGGTATCCAAGGATTCGCTGGCAAAATAGCGGCCTTCAATTATCGCTCGTTCGTCGGGGGCCAGCTTGTGGAGCGCGGCCTCGAGGGCGGCCAACAGGCAGTGATCGGCTTCTGTGTCGCTGGTTGCCGGCTCCCAGCATTCGGTAAAACGGCGCATCGCCCGTAGATAACGCCCTCCTGTGCGCCGCAAATCCACCGCCGCGTGACGGGCGGCGCAAGCAATCCAGTTCCATAGCGCCTGTTCGTCTTTTATTACACGCACGTGCCTAACAAGACGCAACCAGGCCGCTTGCGCGATCTCGCCCGCGAACGCCTCGTCGCCTGTCGCAAGCGCGAAACAGTAGCGGTTGATGCGTCGGCCCCAAGTGTGGTGGAGCCAAGCGAAAGCGGCCTCATCACCTCGCTTCAATGCAGCCGTCAGGCGAGGCACATCGCCAAACGCGAACGCCTCCGTAGCCGGAGGCGTCTCAGGTGTGGCTGGCTCCGCGTGATCCATGAGCAGCCGCGCCGACGTCGCTGGAAAAGATACTGAAGGCTGGTGGAACACAGTGAATCTGCATCGCGCGACTACCGCCGAACCGGGGTGGCCTCCTGCGTTTCGTTTTCCTTCAGGGCTTTAATTACCTGCTCAATGACCGCATGCTCCCTAACTGTCCCCATGAAGATGAGTGTACGCGATTGGGTGTGAAAAGAAAGTTTCCTTGTCGGGGTCGCCACTCCGCCAACCTCAAGAGCGTCCTCAATCAACTTGACTAAATTCTCCTCCTTTTCCTTGATCTCTGCGGCGCTGCCCCTGATCACGGAGCCGAGTGCAAAGACCCGGACGAACGGAGCGTTGTTTGGCGCTGACGATGTCGCGTCTACCGGTGTTGCAAATCCGGAAGACACAGGAATGTTAGCATAGGAGAGGTCGGTAAAACCCGTGCGGGGACCAACCACCCTCACCTGCGGAATCTCCGTTTCTTGCGCCAGCACTGGGAGCCTCGCGCGCACCAATGAGACTACATGCTGCGTCGTGCCGTTTTCTGGGTCCGCAGCAAATGTGATCTTCACAATCGTCCCAGGCTGCCCACGAATCATTTGCACCACCTTCTCCAGTTTAAGGCCGGTCACTTCTACATCCTGCTGGCCCGCTTCGGCCACACTCAAAATGCGATTTCCGGGCTGGATAGTTGGAGAAAGAGAAGCTGGTGAGCCGGGAATGATCTCCCCCACCACGATGCCACCATCCTTTTTTGAGAGTGCCAGGCCGACTCCGACGACCGGCCCGGCATTCTCTGCATCTATCAGTTTTGTGAAGTGGCCACGGACCCGTGCCTGACCAAGATCATCGCGCGCAGACATGGGGACAGTCGAGTCGTTTTGGAGGGAAGAGGACGGACGGCGTGTGGAATCAGATGCAAGTACGATGCGATAGCCAATGATTGGAAACCGTTTGCTCGATCCTCCAGCAGCCTCGCTTTCACCAATCTTCTCAGCCGGGGCGAAGATCGTCTCCAACGAGCATCCCGCCGCCGCGGCCACGAGTGCGAGGGCCTGCACGGGCGACACCTGCCGCAAGCGCAGAGACGTGGGAATCATCGCGTCGTGCGTCCCCGGACCATAGACGATGTTTGGCATGACCCAGGTTGTGCTTCCCGCTGTTTCCATCCAATAGGGAATGCGCCGCTCAACTTCAGCAACGACCTCCGGCAAAGTCCCCGGGGAGAGAGTCACGCTGCCGTCGGCGTTCATATTCGGGTCCTTCGCCACACCGGCTGCGGGTGCTTGAGGAACGGATTTGGTCTGGCCTTGGGCGAGCGCTATCGTGCCGAGCAAGAAGGCGGAGATAAGAGCATGCATTTTCATAGAAAGTCTATTTCGTGATTCGACGCCATTTCATCCTGTATTACGACACAACCAGCGAAAACCCACGGAACATTTTCATTTTTTCCTCGATCGGTCACTCTTTCAGCGAGACTGCAAGCATGGCAACTCTGGTGCATAAGACCCGTCCGGAACATTTATGGCGATTCCAGCCGAAAAAATCGCGCTTCATCGCCTTTTAACGGCAGAAGGACTTCCCAAAAATTACTCCTCAAAAACGAATGGTTTGTTAAAAGCTCCCACGTTATGGGACGATTGAGATTCGTCGCTGTCGACGAAGACCAATTGCGTGATGTCCTCCGCGATGGAAATATCACCGCCAACTCGACGGGCCGCCGTAGAATAGACCAAGTCGATGTGGCGCTGGACCACTTCGCTGAAGGCTTGTTCCGAGCCGTCTTGCACCTATCGCCGCAGGAGTTCGCCGGTATCTGTCATTCGCGTTCACTAATAATAATGCCGCTGAGGGCGGAAATCGAACATGGGACTGACAGATTAAAATTAAATAATTTTCATCCTATGTTACATGGGTTTCTGTCCCAACGCACCCTCTCACTGGCTCCAGATTTCAACGAAGCTCTGTAACAACCGCACGATTTCCTTTATTATCAGACAGATACGACATCTCAGAGTCTGGAGATACCAACAAGCGCCGCAACCGCTCTTCGTGACCACGCGGTGGTCCGTGGTGCTCGCGGCGCTGGACAAAGCGTCGCCAGATTCGGCGGCCGCGTTGGAAGCTCTCTGCCGCGCTTATTGGTATCCGCTCTACGCCTATGTGCGAGGTTCGGGACGTTCTCCGCACGATGCCCAAAACCTCACACAAGAATTTTTCGCCCGTCTCTTGGCCCAGGATTGGCTCCGCGTTGTTCTTCCAGAGAAAGGCCGGTTTCGCCCGTTCCTCGTGGTCGCTCTGAAACGCTTCCTCGCCAACGAATGGCATCATGCCTCACGCCAGAAGCGGGGGGGCGGGAAGACACCACTTCCGTTGGACGCTCTTGAAGCCGAGCATCGTTTTTCCAGCGAACCCGCCTCGGCCGCCGACCAAATTTATGAACGACGCTGGGCGATGACGCTGCTGGACCAGACACTGGAACGATTGAATATTGAGTTCGCGGAGGCCGGAAAAGTGGGTGAGTTCGACGCGCTCAAAGCCTGGCTCACCGCAGGACGAGGAGAGATTCCCTACACCGCAGTGGCGGCGACGTTGGGCACGACAGAAGGTGCCGCGCGGGTGGCAGTGCATCGGATGCGAAAGCGATTCCGGGAATTGTTTCGTGAGAATGTCGAACAGACCGTCGCAACATCTGAGGATGTGGATGCAGAGATGCGACAAATCGTTTCCATCCTTAGCCGCGCGTAAATCGAGGCACGTTGTGAACCGACCTTCCTTTACGCCGGAGAACTGAGGAGTGGTGAATTGTCCGGCACCGCCACTGTCAAGGGCTACGAAGACCAATACAAGGGCACCTGGACAGCCCAGAAGCAGCGCCAGCCTCACGGATTGTTTGTTGAATGTTGAGACGGAACCCCGAATGATTGTATTAGCCATCTCATAAATACTCCCAGCGGTGTCTGGGGTGGAACGGGCCTCGGACGGGATCGGGTTGGGAAGCCGACAATTCCTCAGTGGTCCGCCAGCGGCGCGCGCGGAGCGACGCGCCCTACCTGGGATCTGACAAGGACTGTGGAGCAGAGGGGAACCAACAAGAAGGCGGTTGTTAGTTGATAGTTGGGGAGTCGATTGTTGATGGTCAGAAGGAAGATGGAGGAAAATCGACAACTTACCCTGGCCCTCTCCCCGTTCGAGGCGGAGAGGGAGTTTTCTTTTGGGGACGTTACCCCCGGGTGGCGGACGCTTGGGGGTTGACGCAGTTGGAAGCGTCCTTACCCGGGGCTATTGGCTTGCTGCCCCTTCGGGGCGCTTGCGGGGTTTCGATCTGAAGCAGCATCTGCTCCTAATTATGAGATGACTTCGAGGGATTCTGACGCAAAGATCATAAACATACCAGCCAAGCCAACTACAGCCTTGGCTAACACCTGCGCAACGGAATGTTTGGCCACGACGGCGCTTATGGCACCGATTTGTCGGTCAATCCAAAGACAGGAATGGTGGCCGTCCAGAATCAAGCGGCTGATGCTGAGGAGACCCGGATTTGAACAGGAGGAAACAGAGAAAACAGAGAATTGTCTCCGGTCTCCGTTCCCTCTGTTTGCTCCTGTTGAATTTCTCACGGTGTTGTCATAAGTTTGCTCCTGGAAGAATCAAGCGGCTGATGCCATCGGTAACCTTCATTTCGTGAAAGTTCATGAGTAATCCGAGTGGGACATCGAGCAGTTTCATGTAGGTCAAGAGCTGCGCCTTATGAATTGGCAGAATCTTCTCAACAGCCTTGGCTTCCACGAGAACGCACCCTTCAACCAATACATCGAACCGCAATTGTTCCTCACGAGTAAACCCTTTGTATTCGATCAGGACCGACTTCTGGCTGATGCACGCCAAGCCGCGCAATCCAAGCTCCTTGAGCAGACACCACTCGTAGATGGACTCGATGAGGCCAGGCCCTTTATCCCGATGCACTTCGATCCCCGCAGCGATTATCGTTTCGGTGAGTCCCGTCGCTTTTTGGAATTGAGGATGCATCGGCACGCATTCTAACCGGAGGACACAGAGGGAACAGAGAATTCCGTCTCCGTTTTCTCTGTCACCAGCAGCGCGCCGTGCTTGCCCCGGACTGCGTCGAAGTGGGCACGAGTGACGGATGGCCAGCCGCAATCCTCACTGATGCGGGTAACGGTTTTGGCGTAACCGAGCAAAGGCGCTGATGCCGGGTTTCAGCCGGAACGGATCAGGAATGAAGTTGGCGGGAATGAACGGACTCAGTCGTGGAGCTTGCTCAGTCGCTTCTTGAGTTCCGCCCATGGAATCGTTTTTTGCGGACGGCGAGCCTCAATCAACTTCCAAAACTCCGCACTTGTACCCAGTCCGATCTGTTCGGCGTCCAGCCCCTCAACACTGGAAACCAGGGCGACGGGTTTGCCCTTTTTGACGACGAGCACGCTCTGCGAGCCTGCCTCTTCAATGCAGTGTTTCAGGTCCGTTTCGCCCATCTCGAGAGTCTTCATAAGATCTGGTCGGTTGTCCGGTGGCGTGGCTTGCGGCGCACAGCCCTAATATAGACTTCAGCAGCAAGTCCACGTCTGAGTTTTCCCTGGGAGCGCCACAGGCCTAGGAGCCAAAGAGCACGATCTTCCGGGGATGGAACTTGCGTGCGACTGCCCGGCTGAAGACTCGTATTTGTGAACGATTGAGCATGATCAAACATTGAACGAAAACGCCGTTGTGCGCAAGCAGTAGGAAGAACACCCGCTCTGGATTGGTGGAACCTGCGCCGGCGAGCAGACTGCGGGCATCTTGTTTGAATTGCTGCGCGCCTACCCGTTGTGCGTCGCCCTGTCCGCGGCGCATCCCTTCGCCCGGCTGAAATCCATCGCGTTGGAGAAGGTCGTTTGAAGCTGCGAATCAGGCAGGAAAGACTCGAGGCTGCCATGCCCAAGCAGCCTTGACATTGCTTTGGAACCCACGAGACGGGAGAGTTGAAAGTCTGCGCGGTCTCTGCGCTCGGTTTTTGACCTTGCCGTTTGTCCGGGGGGGACTAGCTTTTTCAGGATGAGATCCAACTGGCTGTTCGCTCCGAGCGGGAGGCGAATCGCAGATTAGGATCAACCGTCTCGGCATGAGTGTTGAATCGCCAGTTTTATTCTTCTTTCGGGCCGTCTTCCTGGGAGGTTGTGACGGAATTCTAAAACAGGCTCTCAGTTGCCTCTGCGCCGCCGCGCTGCTCGAAGGAGAGAACGCCGCTCGCGCCGAGCAAGTACGGACGCGCGGAATGGAGGCCACTGCTTCGAGCTCTGAGCCTGGCTTCGGCCCCGCCGGCGCCATTGACGGGGACCGTTTTTCCTCGGAACGCACCCACGCCTGGCAGGGGGCGGCCCGCGCCACTAATTGGTGGTGGGAAGCGCGATTCGACCCGCCGCGAGAGATTGGCGCCATTCTACAAATTACGGGCGACCATCCGTTCATTCTCCGCGACGCGCCTCGCGACTACGTGTGGCAATGGAGCAATGACAACCAGGATTGGCACGATTTGCCCACGACCCAGACCACCAATGAGCAGCGCACTTTTCGCCTGCATCGGCTGGAGAGGGGCAAGCGCGTGGCCGGCTTGCGCCTCAGAATTACGGGCGCACAAGGTCCGGTCCCGACCTTGCGCGAGGTTGAGTTTTTCTCCGATCCAGGGGAGGCCGTGATTTTTCCCGATTGGATCGTGGCGGTCAATACCACTGATCGGCCTGGGCTGCCCAGCCACGGTCAGGAATTCATCCCGCTCGCCCGCTCGTGCGCGGGCTGGGAAAAATTGCAAGCGCAGCAAGTCTGGCTCGGCAGTTTCGACGAGGATTTCATCCGCGCTGAACCGCGTCCGCTCTGCGCGTTTCTCTCAGGAAATTTCAAGGACTGGTGCGAAGTCTCGCGGGAACCGTGGCGAGGCACGCAGGAAGTATTGCGGAAAAAGAATTTGCCGCTGTGGGCCTCGTGCGGGGGAGCGCAAGGCCTGGCCATTCTCGCCGAGACGGGTGTGGATCAGGCATGGGATTGTCCGCACTGCCGGGATCCACTTGCGCCGAAAACGCCGATTTATACCCACATTGGGCATACTGGAGCGCGACCTTGCGGCGACTACTCGGCGTGTGTTTTCGAGCGTGGACCGCAACAAGTGCGTCAGGTGACATCTGATCCGGTGCTCCAGGGTTTACCGGCAGAATTCTCCGCCATGGAGAGCCATTGTGGGCAAATCGAGTGGCCGCCGCAAGGTTGGCAACTGATCGCCACCGCCGGCCCAGGCACGAAGACAAAGACCCAATGTCTTCGCCTGAAAGATCGCTACATTTATGGCGCGCAATTTCACATCGAAATGGAGGGTAGTCCCGAGGTTTCGCGCCGTCTCATGGGCAATTTTCTCACTCTGTCAAAGCAATGGGGCGGCTGGAATCCGAACGGGAAGATGGAAAAGTAGGGGAGGTGGATGCGGGATGCGGGATACGGGATGCTAACCCGGGAGGTTAGTGGCGGTTCGCAGGGGGCAAGTCAGAGCAACCCCCGGAAACCGTGCCTTACGAGAGACGCGCCCCGGCAGGAGAGCTGGAACGAATCGACCGGACAGCGAAACACCCGATCGAAACCAAGGGTTGAACCTGTCAAAGGCACCGCGGTTTTGATCGGTCATAGGGGAGGCAATTTTCCGCCAAACGCGTAAAGTTTGGTTTGTGTGCGCAAGTAGATTTTGTCTCCAACGAGCGCCGGTGTCGCAAAAATGCGCTCCCCAAAATCCGCTTGGGCGGAAATTCCTGGCTTTTCACCACCGGCTTTCACGATGGTTAGCTTACCCGGGACGGAGGCGAGATAGATTAGCCCGTTAGCCGCGACAGGTGACGCATAGTAGCTCCCGATCGCGCCGAGACGCTCCTGGGTATAAAACGGTTTGCCCGTTTTTGCATCGAACGAGGAGAGCATCCCGCCGTCGCGGATGAGATAGAGCCGGCCATCGTAGAAAAGCGGCGAGGCCACGTAAGGCAGGCCCCGGTTGGATTTCCAGGCGACATGGGTCTGAGAGATGTCGCCCCGACCACCGGCCTTGACTGCGACTAACACGTTCTCGCCTTTGGCAATGCGGGCCATCAGCAGGTCCCAATCCGCCCTGGTGATTTTCCCGTCGTGATTTAAATCCATGCCGCGGGCGAAGCCGCGTTCGGAATCACTGAATTCATCAAAGGTAATCTCGCCATCTTTATTCTTATCGTTTTTCTCGAGGAGGGTTTCCCAGGATGGCCAGGGCGAATCGGCTTTGCCGGGCGACCATCCGGCGAAAAAGAGGAGCCCGTCGCCGATTACCGGCGTCGTGCAGGCGAAGGTTGTAACCCCTTCGACCATCCATTGTTCCTTGCCGGTCTTTAGTTGATAGCCTTTCAGGCGAAGCGATCCGGGCGTCACAACTTCCTCCTGGCCATTGTTCCGCCAGAATATGGGGGTGCCGAAACTGCCGCTGGCGTCGGGCCGGGCCGTTTCCCAAACCGTTTTGCCAGTGCCCAGTTCGACCGCCAACAACGAAGAGCCCTGGTCCTGATCCCGGTTGAGCAGAACGAGCTTCCCGGCAATGACAGGCGAAGTGCCCGAACCGAAACCGCCCCCACTCAGCGCCACCGGGAGCGGATGGCGCCAGAGTTCCTTTCCCTGAAAGTCGTGGCAAACGAGCCCGAAGGAGCCAAAATAACTAACGATGTGCCGCCCCTCGGTGGCCGGGGTGGCGGCGGCGGGACTGCCCTCGGTGTTGTGAAATGTCTCAAGGTTATCGGGCTTGATGCCCTTGATCCAAAGCGAATGTCCATCTCGTCTATCATAGCACCGGATCTGGAGTTGCCCGTCGGCGAAAGTGGTTAAGACAAGCCTGTCCCCCCACACGCAGGGCGACGAGGGCGACCAGGGCACGTCAATCTTCCACAAGGCTCCGTTGGTCGGATCAAGTTTCACCGGCGGTTTGGCCCTGGGGGCGACGCCGGAGCTGTTCGGTCCGCGAAACTGGGGCCAATTAGCGGTCGAAGGCAGGGCGCCCCAAGTGGTGATGGCGCTGCAAGCGATGAAGACCGCCCCGAGAAAAACGTTAGGCCAAAAAGCAAACTGCATCATGAGTGAAGCAAAACAAATTCCGCGCGGCAACGAAAGCTGATCCGGCTATGATGATGCACTTTGGTTTCACTCCCCAATCTGGGAACTGTAATCGGCCGGACTGAGCAGAGCGCCAAGTTCGCTAGCCTGGGAAAGTCTCACCTCGAAAAACCAACCGGCCCCGTAGGGGTCGCTGTTTGCCAAGGCAGGCTGATCCACCACCGCCTGATTGACCTTCAAAACTTCACCGGAAACGGGGGAATAAATATCACTGGCAGTCTTTACGGATTCAACGACCGCACAGGCTTCTCCGGCCTTGAGCTTGCGTCCCGCAGGAGGGAGTTCGACGAAGACGACATCGGTCAACTCATGTTGAGCATGGTCGGTAATGCCAATGGTGGCAACGTCGCCCGCGACACGAACCCATTCGTGGGACTTGGCATATTTTAAATCCAAAGGAACTTTTGAACTCATACGTTTACGTGACCGCGATATTCACAACAAAGGCACCGGGAGGCAAAGAGGAAATGTTAAATGTTCCAATCCTGGAATGTTAACCCTTTCGATAAATCGGTTTGGGCACAATTACCGCCGCCGCGCGGTTGCCGCGAACCTCGATCTCAATAACCGTGCCTGGCTTGGCCAGGGAAGGAGGCACGAAGCCCATGCCAATGCCCACACCGAGAGAGGGGCTTTGAGTCCCACTGGCCACCTCACCCACCCTGGCCGGATTGGACCCCGTGCTCCAAATGGGATAATGCGGGCGCGGCGGAGCGGCTTTCCCGGTCAGTTTGAAGGCGACGCACTTTTTCTCCGTTCCTTTGGCTTTTTGTTCCGCGAGCACAGCCCGGCCCACAAAGTCGCCCTTCTCGAGAGCGACAAAACTGCCCAACCCCGCCTCAATCGGCGTCGTTTTCTCATCCAGCTCATGTCCATAGAGCGGATAGCAAACCTCGGTGCGCAAGGTGTCTCGGGCCCCCAGACCTGCCGGTTGCAAACAATAGGCGTGGCCTGCCGACAGGATGGAGTTCCAGACGGCTTCGATGATTTCGACAGGGGCCAGGATTTCGAAGCCATCCTCTCCCGTGTAGCCGGTCCGGGCCAAGTAGATGTCATGACCCCCGAAATGAAAAACGCCCACTTGGTTTTTTGTGAGATCGCTGGCGCGAGCAATCCGAGCGCCCCTCACGGATGGGCCAGGGAAACAGGCGTCAATGAACTCGACCGCTCGCGGCCCCTGTAAAGCGAGCGCGCCAAATTGCTCTGAAACGTTTTCGAATCGCACCTGGTCTCGTTGTGGCCAGACGGCGAGCTGGTTCTCGAGCCAGGTTACATCCTCGTCAATGCGCGAGGCATTCACCACCAGCAGGAACTCCTGCTCCTTCGTGCGATAGGCGTACAGATCATCCATTACGCCGCCTCGGTCATTGCACATGAGCGTATATTGGCCCAGGCCGACCGGAAGTTTCCGCAAATCATTGGTTAAAGTATGATTGAGAAAGGCCAGCGCTGCGGGGCCCGTGAAGCGCAATTCTCCCATATGAGAAATATCGAACAACCCGGCCGCCTTTCGCACCGCCCGATGTTCGTCCACGATGCTGGAATACTGCACCGGCATTTCCCAGCCGCCAAATTCCACCAGGCGCGCCCCTAATTTCTGGTGGGCGGCGAAGAGGGCAGTTCGCTTCAACCCCATTTCTCCGTTTTCATTTGCGCTTTGGGCACCAACAATTCGCGAAGAACTAATTCTTCGGCGAACTCGACGAGTTCATTGGGACCGCAGGCGTAAAAGACTGTATTGGCCAGTTCGTGGATATGTTCTTTTACCCATGCCGCGCTAATACGTCCGCGCCTGCCGGTCCAGGAATCTTCGACCGAGAGCCGGGTGCAGGTGACGTAAAAATTAAAATTCTGATTCTCCTGCTCCAAGTCGCGAAACTCCTGATCGAAGATGATATCGTTAGTGGTGCGGACACTATAGAGGACCGTAATTTGCGTTTCCAATTGGCGGCGGGTGGCCTCCCGCACGAAAGCCCGGAAGGGCGTCACCCCCGAACCACCCGCGACACAAATCAAGTGTGTGTTCGGCTCATACACGGGCAGGAATCTCCCGGTGGGCGGGATCACTATCATCTTGTCTCCGGCCTTGGCCCAATCGACGATGCGGGTGCCCATTTTGCCATCGCGTTTGACGGTGACCTCGTAGAAACCGCGGTCGAGAGCGCAGGAAGACAGCGAGTAGGCGCGTTTGTAAGTGGGGGTATCCGGCCAGAAAAGGGTGATGAACTGGCCCGTCTTAAAGTCCTGTTCGTAACCCGCAGGCCATTTTAGCCGGATCGTTTTGGTGTCGGGCAACTCCATGGTGGCCGACTCGATTTCCATTTCAGCAATTACTTTGCCCATATCATTCTAGAATTCTGCAAAAAGACCCCTCAGCATAGTCGCCGGGTAAAGTCGCTGTAAAGACACAATCCTGGCTGCAATCCTGCCTCGCAAGGCAGACATCGCGAGACATTGGAAGCTCCGGCTTTGCCACGGGCCCTATGCGCCCTTTTGCGCGATCCGGCTCCGATCTTGCTTTGGGAGGCATGGCTGGTTATCAATTTGGTTTGCAGCCGAAGCGGTCGCACTCAAAAGATCACTTCCAGGCTGGCGTGTTGGCCAGCAAGCTGCGATATACTGCACGATTGTGATGAAGCGTTGGTTATGGTTTTTTGTCTGCGCCATCCTCGGTCTGGCGATGTTCCTCTGCGGTCTGCTCGTGCCGGCTCACCTGCGGGCGGTGGATGCCAAAGTCATTGAACGAGCTGGACGACGCACTCGCACTGTAGTCGATGAGGGCCTTGCTCTGCTCAGCCAGAAGCAGGCTGGCCCCGCCCACCAACTTTTGCAGGTGGCCACCATGGAAAACCTGAGGGGTCAGGCTCAACTTCAATCGAGCTTCGAACAATTCGCGAGAACCTATCCAGGGTTGCTGGGTTGGGGGGGAAGCGACTTTTTGTTGGAAAAAATATTTCCGAACAACTCCTCGTCCTCCTCAAAAGATTCCGAGCCTTTCATTGACTTCATAGTGCGACGCGACAATCGCGAGAAGATCCTGGAATTCCTCAAGGAATCGGCTCAGCCGGAGGTCGGGGCCGTCCTGCAGTGCCGTGCGCTGACCAATCTGACGCTTTTCTCACCGGCGGCTTCGGCGGCGGGCCAGCCTTGGGAGGCAGCGTTAGCCATGACGGGCCTTTTGCTCCATGAACATCGGTTAAAACCGGGCCTCCACGGAGCCCTGACAGCGATGGCAACCGAGGCTAGAGCCGGAGGCAACGCGCAGAGGTTCGAGCAGGCCCTTCTGGATTTGATGTCGCTCGGCCAGCGCTTTGACTGGGTTCAGCTAATGGATTTTGCCGGCCAGATAGAGGATGCTGAGACTTTGCGGCATCTGGCTCATCTGGCCCAAAAAGCTGACACCCGGCTGCCCGTGCTTTTTTCCAGCGCGCACCTCTCGGGCAACGCCGCCGGTGTGGCCAATTATTTGGGAGAATACAGCGAGAGCGGCTGGAGAGATCTGGCATCCAGCCTGCGTTCCGGTGCGGGCGGGTTGAAAGAGCTTCTACAGCGAAAGCAGGCTCTCCATTACTCCCAACTTCGCAACGAAGTAGTGCAGTATGATCCGTTTGCCACCTTTTTTTCTTCGGTGCTGGACTCTTGCTGGTTGACCCCATGGGTGGCACTCTCCTTGAAATGGTTTTTCTATTTGGCGGGCGGATTTCTGCTGGCGCTGGCGGTTCAGTTTGCGAAACCGCCGCCTTCAGAATTGGAACGTCCACTCCAGGTGCGTGGGTTCCATATAGCCCGCGAATCTCTCTTTGCATTGGGTTTCCTGCTGGTGGTCCTTCTCCTGAGCGAGCCGTTTCTCGCCCAAGAAAGCCAAAAAGCGGATTTTCTTCCCTTTCGACTGCGACTGCCCACGGTGGGCAAGACAGTCCCTGCTGGCATCCTCCGTGCTCCCTCATCGCTTATGAATCCGCTAAGTTTATTCTCGCTGCTCCTGTTTTTCGTGCTGCAGGCGCTCATTTACGTTGCCTGCCTGCTTAAATTGGCCGAAATCCGCCGTCAAAACATGCCCTCGCGAACCAAGCTCAAATTGCTTGAGAATGAGGATCATCTCTTCGATGCCGGCCTCTACCTCGGGTTCGTGGGAACGATTATCTCGCTCATCCTGGTTTCCCTGGGGGTAATCAAGCCCAGCCTGATGGCGGCCTATTCATCGACTTCCTTCGGCATTATCTTTGTTTCTGTTTTCAAAATCTTCCATTTGCGTCCGTTGCGCCGGAGGCTGCTCCTGGAAACGGAAGCCGCTGCATCATGAATCGCTCCATCCTGATTGTTATTTGCGATTTCCTGCTCTTAAGTCTGGTGACGTTTTCCACGGCGGACTTAAACTCGATCGTCGATGAGGGGACCCGGACTAGCGCCAAGATCGACCTCAACCCGAACCAATCGGGGAGCCGCCAGGATCTTGCCGCCGTGATGAAACTGGCTCTCGAAGACGAACGGCGCACGCGCGACCGGTTGGTGGGTGAACTCACGCAAACCAAGGATACCGCCGGCAAACAGCAGAATTTGCTGAGCGAGCGTGAAAAGCTTCTAGCCGAGGAACGGCGAGCCCGTGAACGCCTGATGAGCGAACTCACTCAAACCAAGGACACAGTCGGCAAGCAACAGAACTTATTGACGGAGCGTGAAAAGCTGCTGGCCGAACGCGCGAAGCAAATCCAAACTTTCCAACAGAACCTTAAGTCCAAGGAACAACAAGCCGTCGAACTGGAACAGGAACGAAATGCATTGGAGCAACGCATCGCCCTTAGCCAAAACAACCTTCAGAACCTGCGCCAGCAATTGCAGTCCACGGCTGCGGACGCCTTGATTTCGAAGGAGAAAGTCACCGCCATGGAGGAGGAACTGCGCCGGCAGCAAGGACAAGCAGCGGGGTTCCAGCAGCAACTCAAGCTAATGGCTGCAAGCAATCAGGTCGTGCAAGCGGAGAAACAACAACTGTCCACCCAACTCCGGGTCGCCGAGACCGAAAAACGTTCAGCCACCGAACAACTCGTGAAGTCGTTGGATGAAGTGAAGATCGAACGCGCTGAAAAAGCCCGTCTTACCGAGCACGCCGACAAACTGGCCGAAGGCGTCAAAACGCTGGCCGCCAACTCAGGCGAACTCACCAAGGAAATACGCGAGCATCGGCCCGTGGCTCCAAACACTATTTTTAATGAGTTCGTGACCAATCGTGTACACGCTCGGTTTTCGGCCCACCGGGCGGGTTTGTTTGGCTTGGATGTGGCCAAGCGGAAGGAGGCCGATACTGTGCTGGTTTCGGATGGCACCAACTTTTTTGCCCTCTGCCATGTGGAGGACACAGCGGTGGCCTTTGAGGAGCCGGGCACGGATTGGGAAAGCATCACTGGAACGCTGAGCCGGAATGCCGCCTTTTTCTCCATCCGAGAGATGGTTTTTCACATGGCCGACCCACGCGTGATCATGGTTCCGATTTCCGGCGCGCAGGTCCGTGAGTTGGGCTGCAAAATATATCGGGTGGCAACTGATCCTTACAATTTCCAGGAAGCCGTCCTGGTGGGCGCCAGGGAAAGCTACTATGGGGAGTGTAAATTCCAGATTGATTTGTCCACTCCTCAATATTTGAAAATGGACCGCGGCCTGATTCGCGGGCTGTTCGGGAAATTTAATCCTTCGCGCGGCGATCTGGTTTTTAACCGCACCGGAGACTTGCTAGGTATAATGGCGAACAGCTCTTACTGTTTAATGCTCAACGGATTCGCCGGCTCGGGCAGCTTGCACTTTGGGGAGGACGTTCGAGCCCAACGAACAAGCCAGTTGCTCGCCCAATTCTCCGCTCGCGTCAGCCAGTTGCCCTTCAAGCTCCAATAACGGGTGATTTTCGTCCGGAGACCTGCCGCGCGGCGTTCCATTAAAGGGGCGCCAGGGGTTTCTGCGCATAAACCGAGAGGGAGGCGCCCTGCCGGAAAAGCGCCGCGAGAAGCGTGACTGGGAGACTGGCGAGAGTTAAGGGCAGAGCCAGTAAAAGAGTGGAAAGTATTTGCAAAAGGCTCTCCTCTTTCAAAACTCCCATTCGACCTTGTCGCAACAAACTATAAAGCAGGTTGTGGCGAATCCCCACGCCATTGAGCGCCGATTGCACGAAGCTGAACGAATCATATTCAGGGGCAAGGAAAGAGCAATCTTTGACGCGCAAACCCGTTGCCTGCAGCATTCGCAGCAATGTTGGAACCGTAAAATGATTCAGGTGCCGCGGCACATCCAGATGAAACCATTTGTCGCGCGTCAGCCGCGCTTCGCAACTCCCGAAGTTGGGCACCCCAACGAGGAACGTCCCACCGGGCCGGAGGATACGTTCGACTTCCGCCAGGACGCTTTGTGGAAAGGGCACATGTTCCAACACATGCCACAGAACTACCGCATCGAACTCAGCATTAGGGAAATGCGCGCTGGCCAGATCTCCGACATGGATCGGCAGCCCCAGAGTTTTCCGAGCGTGAGCGGCGGAGGTCTCACTCAGTTCCGTGCCCTGCGCCTCCCAGCCACGTTCTTGAAATTGTCGCAACAAAAAACCTGGACCGCAGCCAACATCCAGGACGCGCCCGGCGCGATCCCCGTTTAATCGTTCCATCCGGCGGACTCGCTGGCCATAGAGGAATTTTTGGAGCAGTTCCACCAAGGCGGGAAATCTCTTGCCTCCCGTGCTGGCATAATAAACCGCCGGATAATACTTATCCATGGCTGCGCCCAGAGGCGCGGGCGAGGTCATTGCCAGCCCGCAAATCCGGCATTGCGCCAACTCAAACCTATCGCCGGTGATATAGTCACGGGCGGCGAAGAGGGGTTCGCATTGGTCGCGGGGATGTTCGCAAATGGACTCTTGCACGTCAGACAAACACTCGCGCCACTCTCACCCAACCGGCCAACCGAAGCTCAGCGCATGGAATCACTCGTTCAAGATAGCCTTTCCGGCTTGCGGATGTCGAGAGCCGAACCATTCCCGCGAACCATTCCCGTCGGCCCGGGCGCGCGACAAAATTCTGCGGGTGGCTGGATCAGTGAACATTTTTTTGGCTGAGCGCATCATCCGCTCAGATGCGCACTTCAAGCGCGGTTCCATGATTCTGCCTTGCATGTGGCGCGCGCAATTTCTACGTTGCTCCCGCCCTTAATGACCGCGGGCGCCGAAATGCCGACTGATATTCCGCCACAGACCCGCTCCAAACAATTCCTCCCGCCAATCGGCACGCCGGCCTATTATGTGCTCCTGGCGCTAGTCGCTATTTTCATTTTGGGTCCACTCGGCGCCATTACGGCGGCTTACATGAATTTCTCTCTAGGATTTTTTGTGGGCGGGCAGGTGCTGGCGGGGATTTTGGGGAGCGCCGTGACTTACGGCTATGGCGCGGAGGGCAAGCACGGCGCAAATTATATGCAAAGCATGGCGGCTTCAGTCGCGGGCCTGGCTGGAATGGGCGTTCTCGTCCAGGCCATGATTTGGCTCGGGTTGCCTGAGCCCCCAGCCTGGAAGCTGGTGCTTTACTTCACTTGCATCGGAATGTTCGGAGTAGGCGTAGGCATGCTCTACACTCCGATTTTAGTGGATCGCATGCAGCTCACTTATCCATCGGGTTTGGCGGTCGCGAACATCCTCCGCGCCTTGAGTGACAAGACATTGCTTAAAAGGTCCATCGCCAAATTGGGCGGAGGCAGCCTGGTGGGATTTGTGGGGAACCTCGCGGTTATGCTTCCTCCCTTGCAGCGGATCGGATTAACCGATCAGGCCGCCAACGCCATAAAAGATTGGAGCTTCTCGACCTCCACCCTTGGCGCTGGCATGGTCGTAGGAGCCCGCATTGCCGTTCCAAGCTATGTCGTCGCTGTCATAGGGTATTACTTGACGCCGTGGCTGACGACCATCGGCTGGATCGAACCTGGGGCGCCGTTCCGAAAAATCGGTTACATCCTGGCCTTGGGGACAATCCTGGGAGCAGCCGTCATTGATCTGACCTTGATCGGTTACAGAGCCCTCCAACGATTCAGAGAAAAGCGCGCCGAGCCAGTCAGGCCCGAAGAAGAATGGAAAAAGGTGAACACGACGCGTCTTCTGCTGTGGGTCGTTTGCTGGGGGATAGCCCTGGTTTTCGTCGCCAGCAATGTCCTGCAACAGCCCATTTTCTTTGTAATGTTTTCCATTTTTCTGGTTTTCATCTTTGTGCTGGTCAATGGAATTTCCAACGGCATCTCGGATTGGAACCCTATCTCCAGCGCATTTGTGTTCGCGGTGCTGTTGATGGCCGGGCTCGGCCTGAAGGACCCCGCGGTCGGGCTGATGTGTGCTGCCATCCTGGTCATCTCCTGCACCGTGGGAGTGGACATGCAGCAGGATCGTTCCACGGGCTGGCGCCTGGGCACGAACCGTGTCATCCAATTCCGTTATCAGGTGATTGGCATCGTCATGGGGGCCATCCTGGCGGTCGTGCTCGCGAAAGTGTTCATGAGTGCTTACCCCGTATTGCGTGTGGACACCAATGCCAATTTGAATGTCGAGGGAGCGAAGCAATGGCAATCGGCCATGACTTACAAATTTGTCGGCGCTCTGAAAGGGGTCACCAACCCCAAGCCTTACATCCTCAAGGCGCTGTTCATCGGAATCACCATTGGATTTGTGACCGAATTGCTTCGCAAAGGCCTGAAAAACTGGCGCGGCTACCAGCAGTTCAAAGAAAGCGGCGCCACAGGAAAAGTTACAGATTTCACCCTCGACGCCATTCTGCTGCCGAGTCCGTACGCCTCCTCATTCGGCGGGTTCGTCGAACTGCCGACCACGATTTGGTTTGCGGCAGGAGGAGTCATCAGTTCGTGGATGGAAAATCTTAAAAAGAGGCCAGAAGCCAATCCAGCAGAAGGAGAGGTTCCACCGGACATGAGCACCACCTCGCTCATTGGCGGCGGTCTAATTGCCGGGGATTCTCTGGCCGCCTTGACCGTGGGCATTATTGGATTGCTGAAAACTGTACTCTGATGGAAATGGGAGGGACGCGCTCCCGCAAGTCCCAATGGTTTCAAGTTAGGGACTCGTGGAACTCGTCCTTCCGATGTTGAGGGGGCCGGTATTGCTTTAAATCAGGGTAGCGGCTCCGACGCCGTCCTGAGCTTTTGGATGGCCCGTTGCAACAGATCGGCGGGCAAAGCGTAGGAAGCAACACGGCCAGCACGGGCAATGTTGAGGCCCACCGCCTTCCCATCCAAATTCACTAACGGTCCACCGCATTGCCAGGCTTGGAGCACCGTGTCATGCTGGATGGCAAATTCAAAATCTTCCCCGCGCCGGCTGATTTCGCTTCCCATGCGGTTCATACGATCTTCACGTTCGAGTCCACGCGCCGCCGCTTCGGGTTTCAGCGCCGCCAACTTTACGGAGGCGTCAAATTCCTCCTTCTCCCGTTGCACGCGCAATTTTACAGATTGTCCTTCGCGGAATTGGCGCAGAGCTTTGAGCAAATCCTCTCCTTCGTTCACGGGCGAATCGTTCACCGCCAAAATACGATCGCCGGGCTTCAGGCCCGCCTTTTCCGCGCCCAATCCCTGCATCACCTGCGCGATCTGCGTACTGTGGGTTTTAGTGTCCAACTGGACGCCAATTAATGCGCGTTTGGGGAGAATCTTCCGCCGGCGCACGCTGACGATACCGATGGCTTGCGGCGTCGCCGCAATCCCAGGGGTGACAACCCATTGCCCAACGGACACTTCTCCCATGGCCCACTGGATGGGCTTCAACCCTTTGGCATCAACCTTCACCAGGGCCAAATCGTTCTTCTCGTCAACCCGGACCACTTGAGCATCCACTTCCTTCCCGTTAGCCAGCCAGCAGGTCAGTTTCCCTTGCCTGATCTCACTGGCTTTGGTGAGAGCCAGTCCGTTCCTGTCAATGACCGTCCCCAGCGCGATGGTGGCGCCGTTCAAGTCTAGTTTCACCACCGAATCCCTTGTCGCCCTGGAGATCGGCTCGAAGGCGCGCAAGGTTTCCTCTCCATTCTTGAACAGGCCTCGAGAAAGTCGCGCTGCCGCTCCTGTCGATTCCTGCGCCGAGGCCAGTGGCGCCATAAGCGCCAACGCGAGCAATTGGACAAGACATAGAGTTCGCCAATTTCGAGCCGAGGCCGAAGTCCCGCTGGTGGTCTTCATCTCTTCACAATGGTTTTTAATAGTCATGATGGGGTTCATTCCAATCGCGTTCAAGATGAGCCCATTTCGGTTGTCCTTTGGGGCGCTGGCTTCGTTGCTCGCTCATGGGAATCAGCGACGCCGGGGCCGCGCCTCAACTTTCACCGTTAGCGTCATTTCCTTTTCGTCGCGCAAAAGGTCAACTTTTAGCGCATCCCCCGGTTTGGTCCCGCCCACCAAGTGCTTTAATCCCGAGTAATCTTCAATCTTCTGGCTGTTGATTTTCCTCACGATGTCTCCCACTTTCAAGCCAGATTTAAAAGCCGGTCCCTCTTCTTCAACCGAAACCAACTCACAGCCTTTCGGATGGTCCACGCCTCGAACACCGAACCAGGGCCGCGGCGGCGGTTTGTCGTCACCCCAGCTCTCACTCTTTGCCAAGCGATCCCAGGTATCGTGAAAAGTGGTGATGGGCACGTGAAAATTCTCGGCCGTGGAATCGCTGATCCGGCTGTGAATGCCAATTACCTTCCCCCGCATGTCGAACAGCGGGCCACCCGAGTCCCCCGCGCTGATTGGGCAGTCGGTTTGCAGGGCATCCGCCCGGAGCAGAAGGATGCGCCCGAGGCGAATTACCAGGGGGCGATCCGGATCGAAGCCGCCCGGATGCCCCAGACTGAGGACCCAATCTCCCACGCCGGCGTGGCTGAGGTCGCCCATCTCAACATGCGGCCAAAGGCCATGGTTCGTAATCTTCATCATCCCGGCGTCGATCTCATGGTTCATGCCGAGGGTCTTGCCGCGGGCAGTGCTGCCATCGGGAAAAGTGAAACGGACATCTCGATTCGTCTCCCCACAGACATGCGCGGCCGTCAGCACCATGCCATCCTCAGAGACTACCACCCCGCTGCCGCTGGCCCCGCCGATTTGCACCGCCACTACCGCTCGAGACAGCCGAGGAATGATGGCTTTGATTTGTCGTTCGACGGCTCTGAGGTCCTGCAGCGATGCAGGGGTTGTCTTCTGGAAGACAGCCGGCAAAGTCTCCTCCGCCGCTTGCAAGGAAAAAGACAAAAGCAGGAAACCGAGCAGGCTGAGGAGCCTGCGGAAGGAGAGCGTGGGTCGCCGTTCCCCTTTTATCTTTCTGCTCGAATTAATAATCACGCGCGCAAATGTTGTACCAATACATGCGCAAAATGCGAACAAGTTCCGCCAAGGCGCGCCTCGTAAGAGTCGAGGCGGGGGCGGAGGAGTCAGAGCCTGTTTTAAAATTGCGTGGGGTCCTGCGGCGAGGGATTTTGGCTGTGGCCAAGGCGGCGAGGCCGGAGCATCCCCGCAGCGGGCTGTGAGGGCCGAGCCAACGCAGGCCGCAGACAAAAGACCCGCCGCCCGGAGGGTTTTCGTACGCCGACTGGCTTTGTTGCTCCTCGGTCACAGACCCCTGGCGGGTATGCTCGCTCGTCGCGCCTCGCCATTCAGCGCACGAAAACAGAACCACACGGAATTTTAAAACAGGCTCTCACCCGGATGGGCGCGAAGACCCGAGACGCCCGTTCGCGAAAATCACCGTAGAAACGCCTGCGCGGCCAGAGCATAAAGACAAGGTCTTTCCCGAGAGAGAGCACTGTGGCCAATCCGGTGGTGATCAGGGGATACGAGCGCGGCGGCGATTCGCGCGCCGAACGTGCTGCGCTTCGGCGCGGCGACGCGCAGTTCACACTGCACAATCGGCAGAAAAGTCATGGCCAGTTAGCCGTCGAGCTTCGTCAATCGCAGGGCTAAGATTGCATTCGCGAGAACCAGCCAGGGCGTTGCGGGTTCAAGTTGATATTGATCTGTTTGGTTTCCAGATAGGCCTCAAGACCATACGTTCCTAATTCGCGGCCTGTGCCCGATTGTTTGTAGCCGCCCCACGGCGCTTCGTTGAAGGTGGGATGATACGTATTGAGCCAGGTGATCCCCGCCCGCAGCTTTTGCAGGACGCGCAGGCCCTTGGCGCCATCTCCCGTGAAGACGCCCCCGGCCAGACCATAAATGGTGTCATTCGCCAACCGCACGGCGTCGGCTTCATCCTCGAATAATTGGACGGCCAAGACCGGCCCGAAGATCTCCTCCCTCACAATACGCATCTGCGGCTGGGTCTTCACGAAAATAGTGGGGGCGAGGAAATTGCCCTCGCGCAATTTTTCGCCGGTAAGGCGCTGTCCGCCGCAGAGTATTTCGGCCCCCTCAGCTTTCCCGGATTGGATGTAACCCATAACCCGCTCCAGATGGGCCGTGGTGATCAACGGCCCCATTTCAGTCGCCGTTTCCAATCCATCGCCGACAACAATTCGATCGGTCGCCTCGGCCAATCGCGGCAGAAAACGCTCGGCCAATGGTTTCTGAAGAAGCAGTCGCGAACCGGCGCTGCAAACTTCGCCCTGCCCCACGAAAATGCCGAACATGGCAAATTCGAGAGCTACTTCGAAGTCGGCGTCGGCAAAGACAATGTTCGGGCTCTTGCCGCCTAACTCAAGAGTTACATTCTTGAGGTTGCCGGTGGCCGCCTCCGCGATTTTGCGTCCGGTGGCTGTGCCGCCGGTGAAGGCGATCTTATCCACGAGTGGGCTGGCTGCAAGCGCGTGGCCGACGGCAGGGCCCGGTCCTAAAACCAATTGAGCGCACCCGGGCGGGAAGCCAGCTTGCGCGATTAACTCGAACAGTTTGATGGCCGTTAGCGGTGTGGCTTCGGCGGGTTTAAGGATACAACAATTCCCCGCAGCCAAACCCGGGGCCAGTTTCCAAGCCGCCATCATCAAAGGATAATTCCAAGGAATGATCTGCCCACACACCCCGACTGGCTCCCGCACCACCATGTTCATGATATTGGGATCGGGCACCTCAAAGGTTTGACCCTGGGGTTTGGTAATGAGGCCGGCGTAGTAACGAAAGCAACTTGCCGAATCTGCCACGTCACCCCTGGCTTCCCGCAATGGTTTGCCATTATTCCGCGTCTCCAAAACGGCCAGTTCTTCGGTGCGCGCTTCGAGCGCGTCGGCTAATTTAAAAAGATAGCTGGCGCGTTCGGCGGCGCGCATCCGCGGCCAGGGACCTTCATCAAATGCTTTGCGCGCGGCGGTGATGGCCAATTCGGCGTCCGCCACGGAACCCTCAGCCACGGTGGCAATGATTTGGTTATTCGCCGGGTTCAGGATTTCCCGGGCGCCGCCTTCAACGGGGGATTTCCATTCCCCGTTAATGAACAGGTTGGTCGCGCTCACATCCGTTCGACTTCGCGTTTTTCCACAAAAATCTTCAAGCCCTCGCGCGTGAAATTTTCCATGAGCGGTTCGGGGTCCATGGCTTCGGGCATCATTACCCCCCGTTCCTTGATTTGGCCTGTGATGAGAAGTTTGGCAGCCACCGCCGGGGGAATGCCGGTTTGAACCTCGGTCAGCGTATAACCAAATTGTTCATAGACCTCCCGGTGGTTATCCATGGTATAGACGAAATATTCAACCCGTTTGCGATCTTTGGTCCCGCGCACCTCTGTGCCGACACAGGAGTAGCCATCCACGGTCGCGCCCAGTTGCGCGGGCTTTGGCAAATTGGCACAAGCCACGCGGACGGGGGCGACCTCAACGCCATCCACTTTCACCTTTTTCCAAGTGTCGAGATCGAGCAATGCCAAGGAGCGGGCGAGGTTACAGACCTTATCCGAGAGCGTGTATTTAAAGACCGAATAGTTGACGCCTTTTGCCACGAAAGGCGGATGGGTGCCGAGACTCACGCCTTCCTCATGGGCCACCGCGTAAGTCTTCATCAGCCCGATGGGCTCGGGAAACCGCACCCAATCCACTTCTGTTTCCAACTGCTTGCCCGAAGTGACGCGTCCGTCTTTCACGTAGTAGGGCACGGCCCCCAGTTCCTCGAACAACGTTTCAGGGTTAAAGAGGACCGCAAAGCGATAGCCTTTCACCTCCGCGTTGTCGCCGTCGAGCACACGGATAGTAGAGGCAGTGTCGAGCCGGTCCATTGCCCAGCGGGCGAACACGTTCACCGCGCCTGGGTCCATCCCCATGCACAGGATGCCGGCCAGATTTTTGTCCACGAACAAATGATTGAATTTCTCGATTTCGGCTTCGAATGAATTTTTGCCGGGCCGCTTGACGCCGGGGGGCGAATAAATGTCCGCCGCCATATCCAGGTAATGGGAACCGGCCTGCGCGCAGGCTTCCAGCACGGAGTGATTTACCGCGCAAGGGCAGGCGTTGAGCGTGACTGCGATTTTGTGCTCCTTGAGGAATTGCGTTAGATGCGCCGTCTCGGAGGCATTGACCTGATGGACCACGAAGCGGCTCTTTTTTGTGCGCTCGTGGAGAACATTGGCAAAAGTGGTGTCAATGTCCGCCAGGATGATGCGCTCGAAACAATCATACCCATGAAGCTTCAGCCCAATGACAGATCCCACACCGCCGATTCCGAGGACCATTGCGTTTGCCATAAGTTGCGTCGTTTTCCATTGCCAGCACCCCACGCTCGTGCCATTGCCTGAGCTATTCTAACACACTTGCTGCCTTACTGCAAAAGGCAGAGCACATTATTGGCCATACAACTACAAGAAACCAAGCGGCCTAAAGAGCATCCGGACTATCGGATCGCAGGTGGCGCGCTATTCAAAACTGGCGGCAGGAGCAGCGGAGCCGATTTTGGGCTTGGTTTGCAACCAGGCATCGAAGTCCTGTTGAGACATCACTTTGAAAACGCCTCTCATGGTGGAGTGAAGATTGCCGCAGAGTTGCGAGCATTGAACCCAATTGGTACCGATGACCGTCGGTGTGAAGTGAATCGGAATGCTCATTCCCGGATTCGCATCCTGAGTGACACGCATCGCGACCACTTTGAAAGAATGAATCACATCCAGTGAACCAAGGTGGGCGATCACCGGTTTGTTTACGGGAACAGAGATTTCGTTGTTCTCGAGAATCACATCGTCGAGGCCATTCGTATCGGTGTTTTTCAGTTTAGGATCTTTGGCAATGATGCCGAGCGGATTATCTGAGGAAACGAGATTGATGTCCTGTTTCCCGAAAATCCCGTCCGCGCCGGGGTAGCGCACCATCCAATTGAACTGGCGGCCAGTAACCCGAATGACAGTGGATGTTTTGGGATCGGGAAATTTATCAACTGAGGCGGTCCACATTGGAATCGCCAGACCGAAGAGCAATGCTCCCTCCACCAACGCCACTGCCACCTCCACCGCCGTCGAAGCATGGGTAGTGGTTCCCACATAATCCGCCTTCGGATTTCGCGACTTGCGAAAGCGCCAAATGGCGTAAAGAAAGTAGAGAGACCAACCAACGAACAACACGATCATCAGCAGATGGACATAAAGGGTCAGGTCATCCACTTTCTGTCCATGGACGGAGGCGAGCGGCGGCAGATAAGGTAATTTCATTTCGCGAAAGCGACTATTTGGTTGGCTCAGAAAGGGACGGAGGAACTGGAGCGGCCGCCGTTGAAGATCTTCTCGCCAGATAAACAAAGAAGCCGGCAATACCTCCGAGGACCGATACTACGACCGCCAACAAGCTGAAGATCCCCATGTTCATGCCCTTGGCTAGTGCGGAATCCGATTGGCCAAAACACGCCGCGCAGGCCCGCAAAGGCAATGGAACCGAAGCCGCGCCCAGTGCCAGGCAAAAAAGAACGCTCCGCATCAATTTGATCAGGCTCATAGGTAGCTGATGTTTTTTAGTTTCTTCAAAGCGTATCTCTCGTAAAAGACCAGGGCCACGCTGACCCCTAAGGATCCAATTCCGAACAGGAGGTCCCCAACCGTCCCGCTTTGGAAGTAATTAACCATCGACCAGATTCCGAACCCCAGAGCCAGGACAATTGAGGCGGTGACGAAAACGATATGGAACGCTTTAAGCGACATATTCAGCGCGCCTCCTCTGCGTTCGGGGCCACTCCGGGCTGGCTTACTCTGGTACCCACATACCTGGTGCCGGTTGGCATCTCCCCCCGGGCCCAGACCGTCAGGAACATCATCCCAATGAAGAAGAAGACCGTGGCCAACAGGATTGCATAGATGGCTTTCTTCTCGGAGATCAGGTGCATGAAAAAACCTGCCACCAGCGAGGCTTTGATTGTCGCGATAAACAAGGCAATGCTTATGGTGACAGCCATCCTTTCAAAATGAATGTAATACATCGTCACCGTCAGGATGGTGCCGACCAAGAGGGCGACGAAGACGGCCACGTAAACCTTGACGTGTTTAGAAATATCGTGGGAATGGGAATTATCCATAAACGCTTAGAGAAGATAAAGCACCGGAAAGAGAAAAATCCAGACCAAATCGACAAAATGCCAGAAGAGGCCGGAGACTTCGATGCGGTTGGTGAACCGTTCGGGCTCCGTCTTCCACATTTTTGCGCCTGGACCCCAGAGAAAGCCGATCACAATCGCGCCCCCCAGCACATGCAAGGCATGAAGAGCCGTGAGCGTAAAGTAAATCGCAAAAAAGGTGCTATGGGCCGGCACGAAAGCGGAAAGCCTTTTTATCTCGGAAACAGGAATCTTTAGCTCGTGTCCGGCGCCGTGCTCTTCGCCGGCCGAGCTTTCATGGCTTCGGGGCATCGAATAGTGAGTGGGGTCCGGATGGAAGGTCACCGCTTCGCGTCCTTCCAGAGTTTTGGTATTCCAGAACCACGGGGCGCCTTCCAAGTGGCCCGTCATGCGTGTGCCGTCCGTTTTCCAAATTTCGTAATGGGTAAACTTATCCCGGTATTCGTAGGATTTGATGGCCAGAAAGGAAAGCGCGCAGAGCAGAGTGACAGCTTGATATCTGCGGAAATTCTTAAAATTGCCCATCTTCAACGAAGCCCAGGCCATGACCACGGTAATGCTTGAGGTAATAAGGACTGCGGTGTTGAAAGTGCCGATGGGAATGTTCAACAAGCCATGCGGCCAATTCACCGGGTCCGCCCCGACACGCAGCAAAATATAAGAAGAAAACAGCGCCCCGAAGAGCATCACTTCCGATGCCAAAAAAAGCCAGATGCCGACCTTGGCGTTGAACAGGCCGGTATCGGGACGGGGTTGGATTGTATAAGGGATATCCATGATTTTTAGACTTGGCTTTGCGGAACGAAATCGGCGGCGTGGCCGGGGACGCTGTACTCGTAGGGAGCGCGGTGGGCTACCACAGGTTTGGCGAAGTTGCCATGGGGCGGCGGCGTCGGTGTTTGCCATTCGATGGTGGTGGCATCCCAGGGATTATCTGAAGTGACCTTCTTGCCTTTAACCATGCTCACAAAAAAGTTGATGATGAAAGGAATTTGGGCCAGGCCCAGCGCCCAGGCGGCATGGGAAATTTGTTCGTTGAGGGCAATGATGGAATGGGGAATCCCCAGCACCGTCTCGGAATTGGCATAGGTCGCCCCGCCATCATAAAGTCTCCGGTTCAGACCCGCAAAACCCTGTGTGAACATGGGCATGAAAATGGCGTTCATGAACACCAACGATAACCAAAAATGGACCTTTCCCCAGAACTCGCTCATCATCCGCCCAGTGGCTTTGGGATACCAGTGATAGATGCCGGCAAAAAGACCAAAAATAGTCCCGGGAGCGACGACATAATGGAAGTGCGCAATAATGTAATAGGTATCATGCAAATGCAGGTCGCTGAAATTGAAGCCCAGGGGCAATCCGGTTAACCCCCCAATGCCGAACATCGGCAGGAACGCCAGCGAAAAGAGCATCGGCGTGTTGAAGCGAATTGAGCCCCCCCACAGCGAAAGAAAGAGGCAGGTGAGGATGATGACCGAAGGAATGGAGATGATCATGGTCGTCGTCTGGAAGAAAGTGCTGATCTTCGTTCCCATCCCGGTCAAATACATGTGGTGAGCCCAAACAATGAAAGAGAGAAAGCCAATGGCCAGGACCGAATAAACCAGCGATTTATAACCCCACAATGGCTTGCGAGTGTTGCAAGCGATGACTTCGGCCACAATGCCCATGGCTGGCAGAATGAGCACATAGACCTCCGGATGTCCCAAAAACCAAAAGAGATGCTGCCACAGCAAGGGGCTTCCACCGCCGCTGATGGCGGCCACTTTGCCTGAGACAATGAGGCCCGTCGGAAGGAAAAAACTCGTTCCCGCCAGGTTATCCATTAACTGCATGACCGCAGCCGCCTCCAGGGGCGGGAACGCGAGAAGCAACAGGAATGCGGTCACGAATTGGGCCCAGACGAAAAAGGGGAGCCGCATCCAAGTCATCCCAGGCGCGCGCAATTGAATAATCGTGGCAATGAAGTTCACCGCCCCTAAGAGTGACGACGTGATCAGAAAAACCATGCCGACAATCCAGAGGGTCTGGCCGTTCACCGTATGGGCTTGATCGGCCAAAGTGGCGATGGGTGAATAGGAAGTCCACCCTGATTTGGCTGCTCCACCCGGGATGAAAAAGCTGGTGAACATAATCACCCCCCCAATGAAATAAGCCTGGTAGCTGGCCATGTTCACCCGGGGGAATGCCATATCAGGCGCGCCAATCTGCAGCGGGACCACAAAATTTCCAAAGGCCGCGAAGGCCAGGGGCACAATGGCCAAAAAGACCATAATCGTGCCATGCATGGCCCCGAGGGCATTATAGAGATCCGGCTGCATGATGCCCTGGGCTGCGGCTTCGGCGCCGAGCAGCTTTTCCAACAGCGCCCCCACGATGGGAATGGCCTTCCCCGGGTAGGCCAATTGCCAGCGCATCATCGACACCAGGAAGAAACCGAAGAGCAAAAAGCACAGGGCGGTCAGGCCGTATTGGATGCCGATGACTTTGTGGTCGGTCGAGAAAATGTATTTCTGCCAAAAGCCCGGCTCCTCGTGATGGAGTTCATGAACTTCATGCAAACCTGCCGCGTGCGTCGTCGCTTCCATGTTCTTAAATCGTTTCTTCTTTCAAGTTGTGCCAAGTGCCCAATTTCAGAAGCGGGCACTGTAACGATCCCAAACGGCGGGTGTCAATGTGATTTGTTTTTTCACCAGCAATGGCCGTTAAATTGACGGCAACAGCTCAGCGCAGGACCACGAAGGATGCGAGCAAATCGGGAATCGTGGGACATCATTCCGACACAGCAGGAGTTCCAACCCGCCGCCCATGGGGCGCTCGTTACGACTCGAATCCAATCCGCTGTGGGGTAATGCCCCTCAACCCTTCACTTTATCGAAAACCATTAAGCCCAACAGGAGAGGAAGGTAAATGATGGAGATGAGAAAAAGTTGTCTGGCGCGCGGCAGTGTCAGGCGTCGGGAAAACTGGATGGCAAACCAGAAAAAAACCAGCCCCAAAACGAGCGCCCCCACAAAATAGATTGCCCCGGTCACCCGAAAAACCACGGGGCACAAGCTGGCAAGGAGCAAGGCCAGCGTATGGCTCACGGCCTGGCTGGCCGTCCGGCCGCCTTCGGGATCAACGCCGGGGAGCATGACAAAGCCCGCCTTCGCGTATTCCTCCCGATACATCCAGGCGATGGCGAGGAAATGGGGAATCTGCCAGAAAAAGAGGATGGCAAAGAGCGACCAACCCTCTGTGGTCATCTCGTTGCGGGCCGCCGTCCACCCCATGAGCGGGGGCAAAGCACCGGGGACTGCGCCGATGGCTGTGTTGAGCCAAGTCACGCGTTTGAGCGGGGTATATACTAAGACATACGTTATTAGTGTGAGGGCACCCAATAGACTCGTTAAAGGGTTCACGGCCAGCGCGAGATAAATCAATCCGGCTATCGCGCACGCCCCGCCAAAAACCAGGGCCGTTTCAGGTTGCAGCCGTCCGGATGGCAATGGCCGGTCTTCGGTACGACGCATTTTGGCGTCGTGTTCCCGCTCCCACCATTGGTTGAGGGCCGAAGCGCCAAAGGCCACGAAAGTTGTCGCCAGCAAGGCGTGAAACATCAACGTGTAATCAACTCCTCCCCGGCTTCCCATGTAGAATCCCACGAGGGTGGTCAACAAAACCAGGCAGGTAAGCCTGGCTTTAATCAGTTCGCAGAAGACCGCAAGCCAGGACTTATCAGCCAAGGGGACCTCGCTGAGGGATTGAGTAGTTGCTTTCATTAGGCCGGCACACCCTCATGGCTGCCTTTGCTGCCGGGGAGCGCGCTAGTTTCGGCCGCGGGCGGGTTTCTGATCGGGGCGAGCGCAGGTATCTCCTGCAGTGATCGGTGTGTGACCAAAATCAACATTGTTCCGGTCATCAAACTCACCGCGCCCAGCGCTACGTGGGCGGTGGCAATATCGGCTGATTTATTGGTCCAAATCGTCGCTGCCCCTAGCGCCACCTGGCCAAGGATCAAACCCGACCAGGCCAGCGCGAGTTTGGTCGGGGGGGCTTTCCAACTCAAACGCCTTTTCGTGATCACTGCCGCCGAGAGGACCGCCCCCAGGATGAGCAGCGCCATAATCCGATGAACCATCTGCAGCCCGACCTGAAAGGCGGTGATGGGGTTGGCCGCCACCACTTCGAGTCGTTGCTGGTTATAATGGGCGATCGAAGACTCATCCATGGCGGGCCAGATCTGGTGATGGGCCAGCGGAAAATCAGAAATGGCCAGCCCAGCATGCTGGTGGCGCATGATCGCGCCGAGCAGAAGTTGAACGAAAATCAGCCCAGCCCCCAGACAGTATAAACAGCCCAAACCATTGCGGCCCCGGACCGGCGCCTTGGCGGCGTTCTGCCACCAAGGTGAGGAAAAGATCCCGATGGCGCTGACGAGCACAAAGAACATTTGCGCGAGCGCCGCGTGAAAAACGCCAATTTCGTCCTTCATTCTGGTCACACGCAATCCACCCAGGACCCCTTGCAACACCACGGCGAACAGGGCGAGAATTCCCAGCCAGCGCAACCAGCGTCTTGACTCCTTCACCCAAAGCCACAGCGCCAGAATGATCGTCAAAAACCCAACCGCGGACGCCAGAAGCCGATGCGTGTGCTCGTAAAAAATCCCACCCACCCATTTTGAAACGGGGAAAAAAAACATGTTGTAGCCGTAAGTTGTCGGCCAATCCGGCACCGACATTCCCACTCCTTTGCTCGTCACCACTCCGCCGAGACAAATCAACAGGAGTGTGGCAAACGCGGTCAGCACCGCAAAGCGGTGTAACCAGGGATTGTCGATGGGCCGAAACATCGATGAGACACTATCAGGCGTCGCGAAATTAACAAGCTTCGCAAAAAACTTTTCATTTTGTGCTTTCCCATTTCGTGCGGTTCAACTTGAGCTTGGGGTGGGAAACGAAGAGGTGCCAGATCACGGCTTGAAAAGCCTCGGCATGAGGGGTGACGTGCTCTGGATTAATCGTGGGAATGACCACACAGACCGTTGCTTCCCGCGCGGTGTAGCCACCATCCCGGCCAACGATGCCCAGAATGGAAGCGCCCACCAGTTGGGCCAGTTGAATGGCGGCCACCAGATTCGGACTGACATTTTTTTCCAGATTTCCCCCGCCCACGGAAAGGATTAGAAGCGCGTCCTTTTTGCCCAGACGGCTGCCCTTAAGCCATTCGGCCAACACCGTCCCCCATCCTTCGTCGTTGGTCCGCGCCGTCAACTCGGCGACATTGTCGGTGGGCGCGTAGCACTCGAAACCGCAGATTTTGCGGAAGTCATTCACGGCGTGCGAGGCGTTGGCCGCGCTGCCACCCACTCCCAGGATAAAAAGCCGCCCCCCCCGGTCCCTGACGTCCACCAGTTCCTCGATCATTTTTTCGAGGGCCCCGGTGTTGAGTTCAGCAGTGACTCGCTGCGTTTCTGCAAGATATTGTTCAATAAACGTCATAGTTTCTCACGACGAGTTGAAGCAACCGCGACGGTGATCCCAAGGGAACGCGGGTTTTAGCGCGCTCCGCCCGAAAAAGGGAAGCGAACCAAATTCTGCGCCGCAACTCTTCGCTGAGATAGTAGTACAGATATGAGAGAGGGATTCAAACTCAAAGGCAGTTGAAGAGACAAAGGAGCGAAAATGGGTTCCTTCCTGTTTTCGGCAAACCCCGCCCCAGGCAATCATGATTTTACGCCGGCCCGAGACCGGCGCTCCGCGAGGGCAGCCGCTTGCCGCTCCGAAGCGACCTTGTGAAAGCGAACCATTGAAACACACCGCAAACGAGGCGAACCTGAAAGCGCCCGACCGCAATTGCTGGCCTAGCTGGTTCGGCGAAGAAGCATCGTTGCCAGTGCTTCCCGCAAGGTATCAAAATAAAAGGGCTTGGTGAGTACCAGGTCAATGGCGGCGGGTTGGGTTGCGGGGGGGAAAGCTGTGAGCAGAATCACCGGCTTACCCGGGGCAAGCCGTTTGATCTCCAGAGCCAAGGCATCGCCTTTCATTCCTTCCATCGAATAGTCCGTGATCACCAGATCGAATTGAGTGACGTCATGTTTCGCCAACGCTTCTGTGCCCCCACTGGCTGTTTCCACCAGATGGCCGTCGTAGGCCAGCATCAACTTTACCGCTTCACAGACAAACGGTTCATCATCAACGACGAGAATTCGTTGGACGGGGCCTTTTGTCTGGGCGATTGACATGTTTAGTTCTCTATCGGCTATTCTTGCCATTCCTTGAGCGGCCAGGGGCGAAAGAATGAAGCTGCCGCGGCTCAATTCACGAAATCGCGTCATGGGGAGACGGCATGGTTTCTTCCTTTTAAAATGCGTCTCGCTTGCCAAGGCTCATTGCTGGCTCTACCTTTCGGCCCTTATGGAAAAAGTTGTAATCATTGGCACCGGCTGCGCCGGCCTCACGGCGGCCCTTTATACTGCCCGGGCCAACCTCAGCCCACTGGTGCTGACAGGCCTTATGCCCGGCGGCCTGCTTACCACCACCAGTATCGTCGAGAATTATCCTGGATTTCCCGATGGCATCGATGGGTACGAACTGATGACGAAGATGCAAAAACAGGCCGAGCGTTTTGGCGCGAGAAGCAAGTTCGGCACAGTCGAAGCCGCCGACCTCTCCCGGGAACCGTTTGTCCTGACGGTCGATGGCGAGAAGATCGAAACCGAAACCATCATCATCGCGACGGGCGCAGGCCATCGCCACCTGGGGTTCGACAGCGAAAATAAATTGGAGAGGAAAGGCGTAACCTATTGCGCCACTTGCGATGGCGCCTTGCCCATCTTCCGAAACCAACCGCTCGTGGTGGTGGGGGGTGGGGACTCCGCTTGCGAAGAGGCAACTTACTTGACCCGGTTTGGTTCGGTGGTGCACCTCGTGCACCGTCGCGATACCCTGCGCGCCTCGAAAATCATGGCCGAACGCACCCTTGCCCATGCCAAGATCAAACCCATCTGGGATTCAGCAGTCGTTGACATCCTCGATGTCAAGCAAGACAAGGTCACGGGCGTGCAGATCAAGAATCTAAAAACCCAAAAGGAAAGCATCGTCCCCTGTGCGGGGGTTTTTGTGGCCATCGGGCACATTCCGAACACGCAACTCTTCAAAGGCGTCATTGATATGGACGAGAATGGCTACATTATTCCAAACAAGGGCACGATGACGAACGTGCCGGGAGTCTTTGTGGCCGGGGATTGCTCGGACCACGTTTATCGCCAGGCGGTCACGGCGGCAGGGCTTGGCTGCGCAGCCGCCATTGATCTTGAGCGTTACCTGTCCGCTCGCAACGAATAGGTCACTGGCATTCGCAGACGGTTAAAGCGGGTGGCTTTTCTACTTGCATGGCTTCGTTCCGAACGATGCCAAATGTCTAACACGTGATGAGGAATCTGGGCAGGAGCCAGCCACCAGTCACGAACCATGTCGCATTTAAGCAATGATGTCGCGTTTAGAGAATCAATTCCGCTTCAAAAGCGCTCCCATTAGGCATAAGCTCCAACAAAATGAAAAATATTATCAGCACCACAGCCATCGCCGCCATAGAATTGGACGAAATTCAAGGCAACCTTTTCGGAGGTTTTAGCAAGGACTTCCAAACCTTTATCTTTTTTTCCGTCATAGACCCGGAGAAAGCAAAAAAGTTTCTCGCCGATATCGTCCTCCCGGATGTAGAGGCGAGTTCGAGCGCGCATGTCCTGGCCTTCAATCACCAATTTAAAGCCCTCAAACAGTCAGGGTGTCCAGAGGGCATCATCAAAGCCACGTGGACCAACATCGCGTTCACTCATCGAGGGCTGAACGCTTTAAAGCTGCCCTCCGCCCAATTGGACGCGTTTTCGAAGCCACTCCGAGACGGCATGCGGGCACGCGCGACGACGATCGGGGACACCGAAACGAGCGCGCCCAAAAATTGGTATAAGCACTACAAAACCGACTACGATAGCATTCACGCAATCATCATTGTGGCGGCCGACAGCGTAACAGACCTTCACACACGGGTGGCTCGATATAGTCCCCCATCCGATTCAGGGATTAGGATCTTGTTTCAGCAGGAAGGTCGAACGAGGGTTGACAATCGGGGCCACGAACACTTTGGATTCAAAGACGGTGTTTCTCAGCCAGGAGTCCGCGGGATCGACAATCCAGACGACGTAGTGGCAAACCCCAACCAAGGCCATCCGGGACAAGATCTGCTGTGGCCTGGGGAGTTTGTGATCGGCTACCCAACGCAGATTCCGAAGGCAGCCACTAAACCCGACGGGAAACCCGTGGATGGACCAAACCCCACCCCCGGCCCGCTGAGCGGTCCGGCCGGGGCGGGGTGGATGAAGAACGGGGCCTACTTGGTTTTTCGCCGTCTTCACCAGGACGTAAATGGCTTCAACAGATTTCTGGCACATACTGCCGCCCAATACGGGCTGACCCCCGATCTGTTCGGAGCGAAGCTCGTCGGGCGTTACAAGTCCGGCGCCCCTTTGGAAAAGCTGGCCTTCCAGAGCGAGGCCTCAACCCAGTCTCCCTCAGACCCGGGCCTTGCCACTGTTGCTTTGGCCGAAAATGACGGACTGAACAATAACTTTGAATACGGCGATGACGATAAAGGCCGGATCGTGCCATTTTCTTCGCATATCCGGAAAGCCTATCCGCGAAACGAGGATCCTTCAGCTCTCAACGGTGGACCGCCAAACCCAAGTGAGGAGAGCGAGACACAGACTCATCGGCTCCTGCGCCGAGGCATCCCGTTTGGGGTTTCGCTCGGCGGCAAAAAGAGTGCGGATGATCCCTTGGGGAATCCCGATGAGGAGGACGGTTCACCCGATGGCCAGCGAGGGCTACTTTTTCTGGCCTACCAATCGGATTTGGAGCGCCAGTTTGAATTTGTGCAATCGCAATGGGTCAACGACGCTGATTTCCCCCTCAAAGATGCCGGGAAAGACCCGATCATGTCCCAGGATCCAAAGTCGGACATGATGATCACCGGGTGTCCGTTCCATGCGAAACCTCCTCAGGCGAAATGCCCTGTTCCGATCTCTCGTTTCGTCACCACGACGGGCGGTGATTATTTTTTTGCGCCGTCGCTCTCCTTCCTCCAACAAATCCTCGGAACGTAGGACGACCGCCACGATGTAAAAACTCTCCGGGCCTTATACCAGCGGCACCCTCATGCACCCGGAGGGTTATGGAAACATATTTTGAGCGTATTAGCGCTCGAAGCCGTGGCCAGCAACCTGCTAAAGTCCAGCTATTCTGGAATAGCGATGGTCGAATACCATTGGCAATCGCCAATCGAATTCGTATGGTCGGATGGATTGATAGTATGCGGCAACTCGTAACGATAGCAACGAACGCTTTCATGGAATTGATTCGGCAGCCTATATTCCTGCTGCTGATGACGACCTCAGCGGTGTTCGTAGTTTACCTGGCCAGCCTGCCCTATTTCGGCTTTGGGGATGATCCTAAGCTGGTCAAGGATAGTGTGCTGGCAGTGATGTTGCTGGCAGGGTTGCTGGGGGCGGTGCTGAGTGCTTCCAACTCAGTTGCGCGTGAAATTCACGCAGGGACCGCCCTGGCGGTTCTGTCCAAGCCGGTAGGACGCGCCCAGTTTCTGCTGGCCAAATATCTCGGTCTGGCGAGCGCGCTCTCCGTGCTGGCGTATCTGAATCTGATCGCTGTTTTGCTCGCCAGCCGCATGGCTTACGATGCCTACGGCTCGACGGATTGGCTGGGCTTGGGGATTTTCTGTGGCGCGCTCCTGCTGGCCTATGCCATGGGAGGGTTCAGCAATTTCTTTCTGCGCCGTCCTTTTGTGGCCGACGCGGTTCTCAGCGTCATGGGGATGGCAACTATCGCCTTTGTGGTTATCAATTTCATCAGCAAGGAAGGGCGCCTCCAGCCCTTCGGGGCCGGCATCGATTGGCGGATGGCTCAAGCCGCCCTCCTGATTCTTTTCGCGGTCTGGATTCTCGCTGGGCTGGCGCTGCTGTGCTCCACGCGGCTGGAAATGATTTCGACTCTGGCGATTTGCTCCGCATTGTTTTTACTGGGCTTGATGTCGGATTATCTCTTCGGGACCAGGATGAAAACGGGTTCGTGGTGGGCCTCGGTACTTTATTCCGTCCTGCCGAACTGGCAACTGCTTTGGGTGGCCGATGCCTTGGAAGAAGGGAAAGCCATCCCCTGGAGCTATCTGGGCGCGGCCTTTGGCTACGCGGCAGCATACGTGGGCGCAACGCTGGCCGCAGCGCTCTGCCTATTTGAAGATCGCGAACTGACTTAACTGATGGAACGAAATATCCAAAAACACGGAGCGATCAACCTCTTCGTCCTGTTGCTGGTGACGGTGGCCGGCTTTGCGGTGGCCCGTTATGCTAACTCTCTCACCGGTCAGGTGGCTACGGCTGTTCTGGCCTTAGGTATTTTGATTGCGGCGGTGAGCTGGTTCCAAATGCGCCTCGAAGAACGGGAGCGGGTGGAAAAATTGGAATTCGATGAAATGAGCAAAGGCGGCGCCGGTTCGACCCTGTTCGATACTCAGCAAACCGAAGTTTTCCCCGCGAGCCGTTCGCGCGAACAGTTCGAGAAATTTTTTGTCCCCGGGTTTACGATTCTGCTGCTGCTCTTGCAGGGCGCCGGGGCAGGGTGGTTGTTTCGCTGGTTGCAAAAAAACCCGGTTCAGCCGCTTGCTCAGCCACTGGTGGCGCTGGGACTCTACGCCATTTTTTTTCTCGCTCTGTTCCTCCTGGGAAAATATTCGGCGGGCATCGCCCGCCTGGAAAACCAAAGGCTGCTCCGGCCCGGAGCCAATTACCTGCTCCTGGGAGCGTATCTTTGCGCGCTCGCTTCTCTGAGCATCATTGCGGCGCAGGCTGAGTTTCCGCGAGTTGATTTTTACGCGACGGAAGCCCTTTGTGCGCTGCTGGGACTGCTGGCCCTGGAAAACCTGTTCGGCCTGGTGCTGGAAAGCTATCGGCCTCGGATCAAAGGGAAAGTAGGAATCCTGCTTTATGACAGCCGGCTGGTGGGTTTGCTCAGCCATCCGGAAAGCCTGCTTACCACCGCCGCGCAAGTGCTCGATTATCAGTTTGGCTTCAAGGTTTCTGAGACCTGGTTTTATCAGTTTCTGGAAAAGGCCTTTCTCTGGCTGGTCGTGGCCCAGTTTGGCATTCTGCTGTTCTCGACCTGTTTTATTTTCGTTGATGCCGGGCAACAGGCATTGCTGGAGCGGTTTGGGAAACCAGTCCAGGGCCGCGAGGTGATTGGGCCGGGATTTCATCTTAAATACCCCTGGCCTATCGACCAGGCCTACCGCTATACCAACGAGGCCATTCAGACTTTTTACATCGGTTTTGAGCATGAGGAAAAAGGCGAGGGGGAACCGACGGTGTTATGGACCGTCGCTCATTACAAGGATGAATTCAATTTGCTCGTGGCCAGCCGTGAGACACCGGACGCCGCAGCCACTAACAATGTGGCCGGCAAAAAAATTCCACCCGTTAATCTGCTTTCGGTGAGCATCCCGGTCCAGTACCAGATCACCAACCTGAGCGCCTGGGCCTACAATTACAGCGCTGCGGCGTCCTTGCTGGAGGAACTTGGCACCCGCGAAGTCGTTCGCTATCTCGTGGGCGTGGACCTGCACGAGATGATGTCAACCGGACGTTTCAAAGCGGCGCAGGAATTGCAGGAGCGGATTCAAGCGGCCGCCAACGAACGCCAGCTCGGGGCGCAGATTCTTTTCACCGGTTTGCAGGACGCCCATCCGCCGGTCAAAGTGGCCGCCTCCTACGAAGCTGTCATCGGGGCGCAACAAAAGCGGCTGGCCAGTCTCCTCAACGCGCAGGCTTTTGCTGTCCGCACCAATGCGCTTGCCAGCGCAGAGGCAGTGAAGCGGAAACGCGAAGCGGAGGCCGATCGCGTGCGCTTGGAAGCAGGGGCCTTGGCGCGAGCGGCCTCCTTCACCAACCAACTCCCGGCGTATCACGCGTCCCCGGCAGTTTACGGGCAGAGGGCCTACCTCCAGGCGCTGGGGCGCGGAGCCAGCGGCACCCGCAAGGTGATTCTGGCGGCCACCAACACGCAAAATATTATCCTGCTTAACCTCGAAGAAAAGCTGCGCACCGATTTGCTCGATATCCCATTGCCGACTCTAAAGGGGAAATGAAAAAAACGAACGCTCCCACAAAATCTAGCTTATGAAATATAATCCTCTCACCCTCGCGATAGGTTTTATCCTGCTGGTGGTTTTTGTGCTGCTGCTCTTCACCTTCCAGGTGCGGACCACGGAAGTATCCGTGGTGACTACCTTCGGGAAACCGACCCGCCCGATTACCAAGCCGGGCCTTTACTTTCAATGGCCCTGGCCCATCCAAAAGCACCACAATTTCGACCAGCGCATCCATAATTTCGAGAGCAAGTTCGAGCAAGTGCTCACGTCGGATGGTTACAATCTGCTGGTCATGGTTTATGTCGGATGGAAAATCGATGAGCCGGAGCTTTTCTTCCCGCGATTCAACGGTTCGCCGACCCGGGCGGAGGAGAACCTCGAAGGTCTCGTGCGCAACGCTTATAGCGGAGTGGTGGGCAAACATCCCTTCTCCCAGTTTATTTCCACGGACGAAAAAGAACTTAAATTTGTCGAGATCGAAAAGGAAATGCTTGAAAAGATTCAGGCCGATGTGCGCACCAACCATTATGGCTTGGAAGTCAGGTTCCTCGGCATTAAAAAGCTGGGTTTGCCGGAAAGCGTGACGCAACTCGTCTTCGAGCGCATGCAATCGGAACGCGCGCTGCAAGAGGGCAAGATTCGCGATGAAGGGACGCGGCTGTCCGAAGAAATCCGCTCGCGCGCCAACCTCGAAAGCGCCACCATGCTGGCTCAAGCTGATGCCGAAGCCACGAAAATCCGCGGTCTGGGCCAAAGCAAAGCAGCGGAGTCGCTAAAAACTTTCGAGCAAGATCCCGCTTTGGCTAATTTCCTGCAAAAGCTGGAGGGCTTGGAATCGTTTCTCAAAGAGCGGACGACGCTGCTGCTCGACGAGAGCACTTCGCCTTTGGATTTGCTGAAGCCAACCCCCCCAGCCTCGACTGCGCAACCCCCGTCCAGCGCGGAGAGCGGCAACAAAAAAGCCACGCGCGGCGCGCAGGACATTGGACAATGAAAGATCTGCAACTCACTTCCAATCCAAAGCCGGAACCGCCTCACGAACTGCCCACACCCGAAATGACAGAGGATGCGGGTTCGCAGGCGCTCTCCGAAGCATTGCGCAGCAGCTTCGCCATCGTCAAGATTCTGATGATCGGGCTGGTGCTTGTCTTTTTCGGGTCCGGCTTTTTTACGGTTGGGACACAGGAGAAAGCTATCATTCTTCGGTTCGGCAAGCCCGTGGGCGAAGGAGAAAAGGCCCTTCTCGGTCCTGGCCCCCATTGGGCGTTCCCTTCTCCGGTGGATGAAGTGGTCAAAATCCCCATCGGACAAGTTCAGACGGTCGCTTCGACCATCGGATGGTATGCCACAAGTGTGGTCAAGGAAGCTTCGGGCACAGAACCGGAGCCGGGTCCTTCGCTCAACCCCGCCCTGGATGGCTATCTTTTGACCGGAGACCAAAATATTATTCACGCGCGCGGCTCCCTTCTATACCGCATCAGCGAGCCGGGCCTCCGTTTCACATTTGATTTTGCCGATGCCGCTAAGCTCGTCCAAAATGCCTTTAACAATGCATTAATCTTCGCTGCCGCCAACCTGACGGTGGACGATGCGCTCAAGGACATCCCCGGCTTTCGTGAGAAGGTCGCTCTTCGGCTGCAACAGTTGATTGGGCAGGAGCAGTTGGGCGTCATCGTGGATCGGATCGATCTTCAGCCCATTCCGCCCCGAAAGCTGAAGCCGGAATTTGAGAAGGTTCTAGCCGCCTTGGTCAATCGCGACAAGGTGTTGAATGAGGCCCGAAGTTACGAGAATCAGACTACCAGTCGCGCCAAATCCGAAGCGGCGGTGCGCATCAATGGCGGGATCACGGAAAGCAATTTGATGGTGCAATTGGTGGTGGCCGATGCCGAGCGCTTCACCGAACTGCTCCCCGCCTATCGCCGCAATCCCCAATTGTTCATGCGCCAGCGGCAACAGGAAACTTTGCAGCGGGTTTTGGCCAACGCCGAATACAAAATGGTCTTGCCCGGCGTCGCCAATGGAAAACCGGTCGAAGTCAGGCTACAATTAAACCGTGAAACGCCGAAACCGAAGACACCAGGACCTCCCCCCGCCGAGGTGGATAAGCACTGAGAATTTATGCAAGTCACGTCGCTACTAAGCCACAAAGACCCCGACCATGAGCATGAGCACATGCAGGATGAATCCTGCTCGAGCTGCGGCCACGATCATGAACACGCCCCTGTCCGCCTCAAACAGACCCTGCTCGGCCTGCTTTTTGTCATTAATGCGTTCGTTGTGGACTGGCTGCTGGACCAATCGAGCATGGTGGCCAGCGCCAGCGCGATGCTGGGCGCCATCTTGCTTGGCTACCCCATCGTATGGACTTCGATCAAAGATCTGAAACGCGGCATTGTGAGCATTAACGAACTGGTCGGGATCGCCGTGCTGGCGTCCTTTGCCTCCGGCGATTACAAGACCGCTGGGGTCGTTGCTTTTTTCATGCTGTTGGGCGAGATTATCGAAACCCGCACCGCCGAAGGAGCGCGGGCTTCCATCGAATCTCTCATCAAGCTCACTCCCACCAAAGCCCGGCGGCTCAAGGGCAATTCCGAGGAAGAAATCGCTGCGAAAGACCTTACCCTCGGAGACATCATTCGCATTCGTCCCGGCGACAATGTGGCGGCGGATGGGATTATTATGACGGGCCAGGGATCATTCAACCAAGCAACCATCACCGGCGAATCTCTCCCAGTGGACAAAAAACCCGGCGACGATGTCTTCGCGGGCACACAGAATCTGACCGGGGTGCTGGAAATCAAAGTAACGCGCGCGGGACAAGACACCACGCTCGGCAAGGTCCGTGAGCTGATCCTGGCGGCCGAAAAAACCAAGCTGCCCATCATGCGAATCATCGATCAGTACATGGTCTATTACACGCCGCTGGTTCTGGTGCTGGGGGCACTGGTCTGGGCTTTCACCAAAGACCTCAATCGCGTCATTTCAGTGCTGGTCGTTTCCTGCCCCTGCGCTTTCATCCTGGCCACGCCCACCGCCATGGTAGCCGCGCTCTCGGCGGCGGCCCGCCTGGGGATTCTGATCAAGAACGTGAGCGACATAGAACTGGCGGCTCGCATCAACGCCTTTGTTTTTGACAAAACCGGCACCCTCACCACCGGCAAATTGGCGGTAAGCCGTCTGGCTCCCGTCGGTGAAACTCAGCCGGCGGAGTTGCTGCGATTGGCGGCTTCGGCCGAAAAATATAGCAATCATCCCACGGCCAGAGCTCTCGCTCAACTGGCGGGGGAAGCCAATGTGCCGCTGACTGAACCCAAGGATTTTTCCGAAGCGGCGGGACGGGGAATCAAGGCCGAGATTGAGGGTGCCACCATCCTCGTAGGCCGCGCCCAATGGCTCAAAGACAGTGGAGTGAAGGAAGATTTCATGGGTTCCGTGGACCTCAACGAGACTGAAGGCTTCAGCCTTATCTTCGTCGCCCGCCAGGGCAAGTTCATTGGCTGGCTTGGCTTGCAGGACCAGACGCGGGCCGAGGCCCGGGAGGCCCTGGCCGAGCTCAAACAGTGCGGGGTAAGGCGCATCGCTATGGTTTCAGGGGATCGCCAGCCCGTCGCGACTCGTGTGGCCCGGGAGATCGGTTGTGAAGAAGTCGTGGGCGATTGTTTGCCCCAGAACAAGGTAGAATATGTGCGAAAAACCAAGGCCAAAGGTTATCGTGTTGCCGTGGTCGGCGATGGCGTGAACGACGCCCCCGCCCTGGCCGCTGGCGACATCGGCATTGCGATGGGCGCAGCCGGAAGCGAAGTAGCCATTCACAGCGCCACCATTGCCCTCATGAATAACGACCTGCGGCGGTTGCCCTTCCTGGTAAAGCTCTCCCGCAGCACGCGTTCTGTGATCAACCAGAACTTTTTGTTTGGCGTCGCTTTTATCATCGGCGGGCTGACTCTGGCCGCGTTTGGAAAAATCAATCCGATCGTCGCGGCCATTATGCATAACGCCGGCTCGCTCATGGTCATTTTCAATAGCGCCCGCCTGGTGCGGCAGGGCGAAGAGTTAGAACCGTACGAAGCGACGGCGCCTGTGGAACCTCACACTCCCGATTATGGCGGCCGGTCTGAGCCTGTGCCGCAATTGGCCCCCAAGATGGCATGAACTTGCCGCCCTCTTTAGTATGACTGCCACCGAGACCCCGCTCTCCGCGCTCCGCACTGCGCCGTCCAATGAAGTGGTCGTCGCGGTCCGCGGCTTGACCAAGATTTTCAAGGATTTCTGGGGTCGCCCGAAAGCCCGGGCGGTGGATAATGTCGATTTTGAGGTGCGGAGAGGCGAAGTCTTTGGCCTTTTGGGGCCCAATGGCTCGGGCAAATCGACAACGGTGAAGATGTTGCTGGGCTTGCTATATCCCACCAAAGGCCACATTGAGGTGTTCGATCATTCCCCGCGCCATGTCGCCACTAAATCACGCATCGGCTACCTGCCGGAAGAATCGTATCTCTATCGCTATTTGAATTCGCGGGAGACGCTCGATTTTTTCGGCAAACTTTTCAGCCTGTCGAACGCCGAGCGGCAAAACCGGGGCGAGCAATTGCTCGAAATGGTCGGACTCACGCAGACGCGCATGAGGGCGGTGGGAGAATTCTCCAAAGGAATGCAGCGTCGCATCGGATTGGCGCAGGCCCTGATCAATGATCCAGATTTGGTCATTCTCGACGAACCGACAGCTGGTTTGGACCCCATTGGCTGCCGGGAAGTGAAGGACTTGATCGTCGCTTTGGCCCGGCGCGGCAAGACGGTCATCCTCAGCAGTCATTTACTGGCGGACGTGGAGGATGTCTGTGATCGCGTGGTGATCTATTATGGGGGCAGAATTCAAGCCATGGGCACTCTCAAGGAGCTGCTGGCCCGCCCCGACGCCGTGCGCATTACGACTCCGCCGCTGCCTCGCGAAACCATGGAGCGGGTTTTGGAAATCATCCGCCGGGATGTCTCGGAAGACAAAGTTAAAATCGACTCTCCCACCCAAAACCTGGAAAGTTATTTTCTCGGCGTGGTGCAGAAGGCCCGGCAGAGCGCCACTGAAACCTCCGGCGCCACTTCCGGCAATCGGGTGGCGGCCTACCTTCGGGGGGACCTCGCCGCCGAGGTTTCCAGCGACAAGTTGCTCGAACGCCTCACGTTGCCCACTGCCACTGCCGAAGAGGCACCTGCCACTGCGTCTCACAACATCGAGAAACCCAACGAAGCCAAACTGGAAGCCCTGACGCGTCCCAGCGAACCCGTTGCCCCCGCACCGCCATCGGGCACGGCACGCGAAATGCCCGCGCCGGTTGATCTGAGCAAAGCCAACGAAAAGCTCTCCACTCTTTTGGGCAAACCGAAGGCGTGAGCCGTCCATGCAACGTCTCCTAGCCATCGCCACCCTCACTTGGAAGGCGGCCTTTCGTTTTCGTCTTTTTTGGGTTTTAGCGGCTTTGCTGCTCGGTTCAGTGGTGGTTCTGCCTCTATTGTTGAAAGACGACGGCACCGCCCGCGGTTTCACGCAGATTTTGTTGACCTACACGCTGGGCGTGATTACGACGCTCCTCGGTTTTTCCACCCTTTGGCTGGCTTGCGGCACGCTGGCGCGGGATGTGGAGGAGTGCCAGATGCAAATGGTGGCAGTAAAGCCGATCGCGCGATGGCAAATCTGGCTGGGCAAATGGCTGGGCCTTTTTATGCTCAATGCGGCCTTATTGGCCCTGGCGGGTGGGAGTGTCTATGCGCTGCTTCAATGGCGAGCCCATCGGCTTCCGGCTGATCAGCAACGAGTTTTGCGCAATGAGATCTTCGTCGCGCGCGCTTCCTTGAAAGCGCCCCTGCCGGATATTGAGGCCGAGGTGGAACAGATCTTTCAGAAGCGCCTCAAAGAAATCCAAGTCCCCGCGAAAGAGCAGCCATTGATGCGCCAGCAGCTTCGCGCCCAGGTCAAAGCCAGGGACCAGCTCGTGCCGCCTGGTTATCAGCGCACATGGACCATCGATCCGGGATTCAAATCCGCGCTCCTGCGTGACCAACCCCTCTTTTTGCGCGTCAAGTTTTACGCCGCCCAAACCAATAACGCTGGAAGCTATTATGGCATTTGGCAGGTCGGGCCTGTGAACAAGCCTTTCTTTAAAGAGATGAATGTGGCTGCCAATAGCTTTTCAGAATTTGAAATCGCTCCCAATCTTTTTGACGAAAAAGGAAAACTGCGCATCAGTTTCCTCAATCGAGACGTGAGCACATTGCTTTTCCCGCTGGAAGACGGTGTGGAGGTGCTCTATCGCGAAGGAAGTTTCGGGCTGAACTTCGCGCGAGGGTTGGGGATTATCTTATGCTGGCTGACGTTGCTGGCGGCGCTTGGATTGGCCTCGGCTAGCTTTATGTCCTTCCCTGTGGCTTCGTTTTTCTCGCTCAGTTTGTTGATCGTCGCGCTGTCCAGCGGCACGCTCAGCAGCGTGGTCGATCAAGGAGGAACGGCGGGCGAAGACCATGAAACGGGCGCGGTCCAACGAACGCCGGTGGATTTGGTATTGGTTCCGTTGTTCAAAACGATTTTGTGGGTGGTCAACCTCGTGGAAGGCTTTTCTCCTATCGACTCCCTGAGCACTGGCCGCAGCATCACCTGGGGCCAGCTAGGTCTGGCTGGGTTGATGAACATAGTAGTGCTCGGCGGTATTATTGGAGGCTTCGGCATGGTCGTATTTACCTTCCGCGAACTGGCCACCGTTCAGGGAAGCAGTTGAGATGAACCCCAGGATCTACAAACCCTCTCTCCTGCTGCTCGCATTAGGGCTAGTGCTGGGCGCCGCGCAATTCCAGCGCGTGCTCAACTATCAGCGGGCTGACCCCAAGCTGGGCTTGATGCGGGTGGCCGACCTCGGGACTAACGCCCCCCCGGTGCTCGCTTTCACTACTGTCGCGCTCGGCGGCTTTCGCGGTCTCATTGCCAACGCCCTTTGGATCCGCGCCAACGATCTGCAGGAAGAGGGCAAGTATTTTGAGATGGTGCAGCTTGCCGATTGGATTACGAAGCTGGAGCCGACCTTCAGCCAGGTCTGGCTCGTCCAGTCCTGGAACATGGCCTACAACATTTCTGTAAAGTTCACTGACCCCGCCGATCGCTGGCGCTGGGTGCAACGAGGAATCGAATTGCTGCGCGACGACGGTTTGCGCTACAATCCGACCGAGGCCCTCATCTATCGCGAACTGGGTTGGTTCTTTCAGCATAAAATGGGACAGAACCTGGATGATGCGCACCTTTACTTCAAAACGGCCTGGGCCAGGGAGATGACAGAAGTCCTCGGCTCCGGACATCCAAACTTCGATGAACTGCTGGCCCCTAAGAGTGAGGAAACTAAAAAACGGGCGGCCCTTCTGCGCGATAAATATAAAATGGAGCCGCAACAAATGAAGGAGACGGATCAACTTTACGGCCCGCTCGAATGGCGGCTGCCTGAGAGCCATGCCATCTACTGGGCCACGGTCGGGTTGAAGCGGTCGAAGAAAAAGGATTTGATAACCCTGCGCAGGATTATTTACCAGTCCATGCAAATTGTCGTGTTGCGGGGGCGCTTGATTTCCGCCGACCCGATCTGGTTTGGCCCTGATCTGAGCAAAATAGATCGCGCTAATGCTGCTTATGAACGGATGATGGAAGAGGAGACGGAAATGCCGTATGCGGTCAAAACCGCACATCGCAATTTTTTGAAGGAGGCCGTTTACCTCCTTTACACCCACAACCGGCTCGCCGAGGCCAATCAATGGTTTGAACGGATTCGGGAGAAATATCCGGATGACCTCCCCGCGGGCCAAACGGTTGAGAAATTTGCCCTGGAAAAAGTCATGGGACAACTCAAGGACCTTTCGCATGACCGCACCCAAGCCATCCTGGAAGGGATCATTGCCAAACATTTCTTAAACCTGGCTTTGGACGAGGACGAGCAAGCCGAGGGCTACGAACGGATGGCGCAACAAATATGGCATCTATACATGGAGACAGTCAAATCTCGCCTGAAACCTCTGGCCTTCCCCTCCTTGCCGCAAATGGAGGGAGAGATCCTGCAGCGGTTCATCAGTCCGCAAAGCCCCTTAAATCCAGAACTGAAGGCCCGCCTCCAAACACGTCTCGGGATGCTCCCATCGACAGCCCCGCCCGATACTAACACAGTAACGAAGCCATGAATTCGCTTTCCCAACCTCAGCTTCTTCGCCGGCCAGAGGGGGCGGATGATCGCCGCGGCTGCCCGTGACGACGCCTGCTCGGTCCCGGCGGACGTTCCGCCTTTCGAGTTCCCCCTGGGCGCTGGGGCGCCTTTCGTTGTTCCGCGGGTCTCGGCCTCGACGGCTGGGCTGTCAGCCCAGTTCGTTCCGCTTTGGCCAGCCGAAAATCGACCTGGCGCTTGAAAGTGTCCACCTTCGCCGCCTGGACTTGGACTTTGTCGCCCAGTTTGATAACGCGCCGGCTGCGGCGTCCAATGAGATGATTGCGGGTGGGCTCGAAAATGAAGAAGTCATCTTCGATGGAGGAGAGATGCACCAACCCGCTCATGCCCAATTCAGGCACATCGACAAAACAGCCGAAGTTGCGCACATCAATGACCAGCCCGGTATATACTCGGGGCTGGCCTGACTGAAGCTGCGCCTTCAAGAAAGCGAAAAGCTTCGCCTCCTTGCTGTCTCTCTCCGCATCGCTGGAATTGCGCTCCGTCTCGGAAATGTGATCGGCGACTTGCTTCAGCTCGCGTTGCGAAGGGTGGTCCTTCTCAAACAAGGCACGATGCACCACCAGGTCGGCGTAACGGCGAATGGGCGAGGTGAAGTGCGTGTAGTTGGTTTTGTTCAACCCATAGTGGCCAAGCGGTTCCACCATGTAGCGAGCGCGCATGAGCGACCGGAGAAATCCAATCTTGAGCGCCGGGCCAATGGGCAACGGATTGAGCCGCTCCAACAGTTTTTGCACCTCGGGGCGCTGAGTCAAAGTTCCGCACGGAATATTGTGGCTAAGCACATCTTCCCGGAACTCCTCCAAACGCTGCTCATTGGGCGACTGGTGCACGCGATACACCGCTGGCCGCCGGAGGCTCATCAACCGGGTGGCGACGGCTTCGTTGGCGAGCAACATGAACTCTTCAATCAGTTGATGTGAGATGTCATTCTCGACTCTTTCCAGCATCAGGACTCGGCCCTGAGCGTCGAGTCGGATTTTGGTTTCGGGAAAATCAAGACTGAGCGAGCCCTTTTTGAAACGGGCCTGGCGCAAGCGCTGGGCCAGCCCATTGGCTTGGTGGAGCATCCGGGCTAGCTCGTCCACGGGGTCCTTTTCGAGAATGGCCAATGCCTCCTTGTAGCTGAAACGGCGCTTGGAGCGAATAATTGCGGAATAGAATTTGGCCCCCAACACTCGTCCATCCTCTGAGAGCAGGAACTCGACGCATTTGGTCAGGCGATCCACGCCGGGTTTCAGCGAACAGAGTTCGTTGCTCAACGCTTCCGGAAGCATCGGAATAACGCGGTCCACCAAATAGGTCGAGTTGCCCCGATGGCGCGCTTCGATGTCCAGACCCAAACCTGGCTTTACGTAATGGGAAACGTCGGCAATATGGACCCAAAGTTTCCATTCATGGTTCGGAGCAGCACCGAGGCAAATCGCGTCATCGAAATCTTTGGCATCATCGGGATCGATAGTGACTACGTTGTCATGCCGGCAATCAACACGGCCGCGGAGTTCTTCTGAAGCAGGTTCACCGAGGGAACGGGCTCGGCTGACGGCATCAGCCTGCTGCAGGACCTCCTTCGGAAAATGCAGTGGTAAATTGTATTGGCGCAGCACCGAAAGCATGTCCACTCCTTCTTCATCGGGAGGGCCAAGGACTTCGATGATTTCGCCTTCTGGATTAGTGTGCCGGGATTCCCAAACCCCCAATTCGACCACCACCTTGTCGCCGATGTTAGCGACTCGCCCTACATCGCGCGGCGGGGGGACGTAGATATCATGCGGAATGCGAGGATCGTCTGGAATCACAAAGAGGAATCGCTTGCTCCGTTGCAGTGTACCGACGATTTGCGCGCGTTTTCGCTCCAGGATGCGAATGACCGCGCCAGTTTCGCCTCCCCCGCGCTGGGGCCGCAAACCTACAGGCTTAACATCGCGCCGCACCAACACCCGATCACCGTGGAGGGCCGTCGAGGTAGCGCTCTCGGGAATGATCATTTCGCGAAAAGCCGCGTCATCTGGTTGGAGAAAACCCTTGCCTTGTCGATTAATGCGAATGGTGCCGGGAACCAAGTCAGCTTCTCTTGATTGGATGTAGCGATTACCCTTGGTGCGAGTGATCTGGCCTGAGCGCTCGAGTTCGCGCAAAAAATGTTGGAGTTCTTGTTGTTGGTTGGGCCGGAAACCCAAGGCCGCCAGCAATTGGGGAACGTTCAGCGGGGTGTAATCCTTTTGGCTGAGTAATTTTAAAATCGCTTCTTCCATTCGCTGGCCGCAACTGCCCGGAGCACAAACGACCTCGGACAAGGATGCCTGAGTCCGGCCGGATTACCAGCCTCGAATCCAGTTACTTAGGCTTTTTCGATATGACGCTCAAATCTCCATTGGCCTCGAGGCGGGCACATTTTACCTCGTTTGGACTCTCACAACACTTCAGGCGCAAATCCTCCAGAAGGTCTGCATCAGACACACAATGCCGACGCAATGCCCCTTTCGGAGGACGCCCGTCCTGAATGAGGATTTGATTGAACAAAAGAGCGACGGGCAGCCACCGGGAGTGCATCAGTTCATTGATAAACGGACTGGAATATTTCTTTGGGCCAAAAAGCGTTTCACATCCCCAACCGTGTATTCTCCAAAATGAAAAATGCTCGCGGCCAAGACGGCATCGGCTTTGCCTTCCAACAGCACTTCGGCCATATGTTCCAGAGTGCCGGCCCCGCCGCTCGCCACCACCGGCACACCGACGCTTTCGCTGATGCGCCGCGTGATGACTAGATCAAAACCAGCCTTCGTTCCATCTGCATCGATGCTGTTGAGAACGATCTCCCCTGCCCCAAGGGAGACAGCGCGCTGCGCCCACTCGATGGCGCCAAGGCCGGTCGGTTTGCGGCCGCCGTGTGAAAAAACCTCCCAACGATCGGCTGCGACTTTTTTGGCGTCAATCGAAACGACGATGCATTGGCTGCCGAACTTCTCCGCCCCTGCGCAAATCAACTCGGGGGTGGCCAGCGCCGAGGAGTTGATGCTAATTTTATCCGCGCCCGCTTTGAGCATCGTATGCATGTCCGCCACCGTGCGAAGACCGCCCCCCACCGTCAAAGGCATGAAGCATTGGTCGGCCGCCCTTTCGATGACGCTCACCATGGTGGCCCGGTCATGGGCGCTGGCCGTTATGTCAAAAAACACCATTTCATCTGCGCCCTGCTGATTATAACGAATGGCCAACTCGACTGGGTCACCGACATTCCGCAACTCCCCCGCTTCGGCTTTGCCGAACTGAATCCCTCGGGTGACCTGGCCGTCATGGACATCGAGGCACGGAATGACACGCCGAGCTAACATGTAACTGAGGAAATTTCACCAAGATAGCACCCGGAATTGATTCTCATACGCAATTGCTTACGCCCAAAATGCTCCGCATGGCAAGTCAGATTGCAACGCGGCGCGCGTGTCTAGAGGCCGGGTTTTTTGCGGCGCTCCCTAATGTCTCGCCCGGATAGGCAACAAGGGCGCCTCGGACCTTGGCGAAAGGTGTAAGTCTATGAACCTGTCGCCGCGTTGGACTCATGATGTCCTCCGCCCGAATCCCACGAACCAGCAAAGCATCCGCAATGAGCGAACGATGGCACCGCTTCGGCACACATCAAAGCAATCCGAGCCTGCCCGGCCAAAACCATCAACTCCTCAAGGCTCCGCGCAAATTCCGGGGTCTGCATGTAATCGGCGTAGCCGCGAAGGGACGCGTTTCGCCAGCCCAGGTTGACCGAATCGAGCTTGGGACGACGCAGGCCACCCAACCCTGGCATGGGTGTCTATTTCAAGCCAGCTTGGGCAAAAAATCTATTTGGACGTTGATCCCTTGCGCACAATCAGTGTAAAACTCACTAAAGTATGGAAATCAAAAACACTCTTACACTTAGTTCCTTCGCGGCCGTTGCCGTCCTGATCAGCGCCTGCGCTTCCTCCGGCGTAAAAAATCCTTCGGGCGTTCCGGTCACCGAAATGAAAGGCGACGAGCGCGGGTTTGTCGCTGGCACGGGCGTCGAATCGCAGGATTTGGTCGCCGTGGCCGACAAAATGGCGCGCAGCATTCTGAATGTCCCTCAGATTGCCAATGCTCAAGGCACCCCCCGCATTGCGCTGGACCCGGTAATGAACGAAACCCGCTTCCCCATTAACAAGGACATTTTCCTGACTCGCATCCGCACCCAACTCAATTCCAAATCCCAGGGCAAAGTGATTTTCCTGGCCCGGGAACGCATGGCGGCTTTAGAACGGGAACGCCAGCTAAAGCAATCCGGCCAGGTCACCAGCAGCAGCGATCCTAAGTTGGTCGAGTTTAAAGGGGCGGACTTCTTGCTGACGGGCAAGCTGCAAGGCCTCACAACCAAGACCGCTGCCGGAACCAGCGATTATGTGCTTTATTCCTTTCAACTGATCGATACCCGAACCACGGATATTATTTGGGAGGACTCGGCTGAAATTAAAAAGCAGGGGTTGGAAGACGCGGCTTATCGCTAACTCTCCCTGCCAGGCATCGTTATGAAATTGTTGCGGTGGCCAATTATGGTTGCGATGTCGCTACTATTGGTGGGATGCCAAACGACACGCTATGTTCCGGGCAAGCCTCTCACCGGCGATGCATTCATCGACGGCCAAGCTGCCATCCAGCATGGCCCGCCCAAAGACAAGGTTCTCTGGCAATATCGCACGGCTGTGGCCGCGATGCGCCGCGGCCAGTTTGAAGAAGCAAAAAAACTGCTGGACGATGCGATTGTTCGGATCAGCAACGTGATAGGCAAAGATCCGACCGCCCGCAAAGCGCGCAGCTATTTTTCGCCCGAGGCCAAAAAGACTTTCATCGGCGAACCGTACGAGCGAGTCATGGCCTATTATTATCGTGGCATCCTCTACTGGAGAGACGGCGAACCGGACAACGCCCGGGCCTGTTTCCGCAGCGCCGCTCTTGAGGACAGTGACACCGTGGATAAAAAATATTCCAGCGATTATGTCTTGCTTGATTACCTGGATGGTTTGGCCAGCTTAAAACTGGGCGGCGATGGCTCGGACGCTTTTAAGCGCGCGGGGGCAGAAGCAAAACTTGCTCACCCTCCGTCGTACAATGCCAAGGCCAACGTTTTGGTCTTCGTTGAGTTCGGCCAGGGACCGACTAAATATGCCATGGGGGAATATGCCGAACGGCTCATGTTTCGGGGCGGCATTGCCGCGACGCGGGCTGCCCAAGCCCAGGTGGGCCAGAAGAGTTATCAGCTCCAACCGTACGATGATTTGTATTTCCAGGCCACCACCCGCGGCGGACGGGTCATGGACCATATTCTGGCCAACAAGGCTGGATTCAAACGAACGACCGACGCGGTCGGCAACGTCAGCTTAGTAAGCGGTTTGGTGTTGGCCACCAGTAAGGACACCCAAGTCGCGGGACTGGGGGCGGCGGCCTTCGGGTTGATCAGCAAGATTGCTTCGGGCAGCACCACCCCGGAAGCGGACGTTCGGTCCTGGGATAACCTGCCGCTTTTTTTGAGCTTCGCCGCGCTGGAACTGGCGCCGGGCTCCCAAACTATTACAGTTGATTTCCTCGATGAAGCCTCCCGGCCTCTGGCCGATCACACCAAAACTATCACTATCAATGTCCCTGCCGCTCCGGCGGATAAAGTTGTCTATGTGAGCGACAAATCATTAACTCCTCAAACTCAATGAAAAGAATTCTGATCCCCTTGCTGGCTCTCAGCGCTCCCGTCTTCTTCAATGGCTGCCAGTCGCCCGAAACCGGTGCCCTCCCGCCTCAAAACGCGACGAAATTCAATCTGGAAAACAAAGATAATTTCGTGCTCGAGGGCGCGGGCCCGCAGCAGTCGATTACCTGCACGAGTCTCCAGGTCACACCACTGCCAGATGGTCGCATGGCCGTTGCCGCCAATGTTCGCAACCGGGAGAATCGCCGCCTCCAGGTTCAAATCAATTGTGAGTTCAAGGACGAACAAGGCTTTGCCGTTGACCCGACTCCATGGAGGAACCTCATCCTGACAGAGAATAGTCAGGAGACGGTTACCTTCGAGTCCGCGAACGCCCAAGCCAGGAAATACACGATCCGGGTTCGGGAAGCGCATTGAATCACACAGTGGACAATCAACCGCCACCCAATGCCTGGCTGGAATCGGCCGGAGGCCAGAAGACCCCCGTTCGTGGGACTTGCGTGCTGGGCCGCGCCAACAGCAGTAATGTGGTTTTGGCCAGTGACCGCGCGTCGCGTCGCCATGCCATGGTGCATGCGCAGGGGGAGGATGAGTTCTGGCTGGTCGATTTGGGCAGCGCCAACGGCACCTATCTAAATGGCCGACGGGTCAGCCAGCCCTGCCGACTGGCCGAAAAGGACCACATAACGATTGCCGATTGCTCCTTTACCTTTCGCCAAACTCAGCCACGAATTGTCGCGGATACCCAGGCGCGCACAGAAAAAACGATTCAGGAAATCAAGACCCTGAACTGCTGGTTGCTGGTAGCTGACATTGAATCGTCCACCCAATTCACTCAAAAGCTGCCGGCGGATGAGGCCCCTCGGATAACTGGGCGCTGGTTGGCGGACTGCAAACAGATCATTGACGACCAGGGCGGCACGATTAATAAATTTCTTGGGGATGGCTTTTTCGCATACTGGCTCGAACGCGAAAATACACACATGTTAGTGGCAAAGGCGCTGGGAGTGCTAAAGAAAGATCAAGAAAAGGACCATCCGCGCTTCCGCGTGGTGGTGCATTATGGGAAAGTGTTCGTGGGAGGCGCAGCCACGCTCGGCGAGGAAAGTCTATTGGGCAACGAAGTAAATTTTGTTTTTCGCATGGAAAAACTGGCCGGCTCTCTCGGGGTTCCACGGTTGATGAGCGAACCTGCCAATGCGCGGATAAAGTCCCTTTGTCCTACGCAGGAACAAGGCCGGCAGCCGGTGGCCAGCTTCGAAGGCGAGTTTTTGTTCTTTAGGTTTTGATCTCAAAACACCTTAGTTCCCAACCTTTGCCCTCTACCGCCATGGCGGCGGCGAAGCCCTCCGCCGCGTCCAACTCTCTTAAAATCCAACGAGCAGGGGCTTGAGGATCGTCCTCCGCTGCGAGGAGCTCCACCTCCTCTCCGGGCGCCAACGTTACGACGAATTGCTTTAATGGCAGTGAAAGCCCAAGACCGCGCGCTTTGATGAAGGCTTCCTTCCGCGCCCAACAGTTGAAAAACGCTTTCCGGCGGAGTTCCTCGGGTAAGGAGCGCAACGACGCCACTTCCGCGGGCGCAAAAAATCGCTCCGCGATTTTCTCCAGCTCGATGTTGGAACGAGCGTACTCCAGGTCGATTCCAATTTCCCGGCCCCTATTAAAGGCAAAAAGCGCCAAGCCATGCGAATGAGCCAGGTTAAAACACAACTCAATTTGATTGATACTGGAGGCAAGGCCGGGTTTGCCAAAGGCATTGTAGGAGAATCGAAGCTTTGCTGGATCAAGATTTAGATATCGGCCAAGAATTGTTCTCAGAAATCCTCGTGCCGCGGTGTAATGGTTTCGGTCCTTCTCAAAATGAAAGCGACGCGCCTTCTCCTGCTCCTCTGGGACGAGCAGGGCTTGCAATTGCCCAAGCTCCTCCATAGGCAAATCCAGCCGCGCTCGCCAGACATGGACTTCATCTTCCGACAACCTCAAAGCCGCTGGATTTGGAAGCCAGGTAGTAGTCGTGGGCATTTGGTTGATTGTCTCTGGACATCTATTTCTGGGAGCCGCTCGTTCCTAACTTCGCCGTCAATCGTTGCGCTCAAACTATTTTGGCGCGACCTTTGGCACTTTCTCCCAACGACCCGTCTTGCCCGATTTTAGAACTGTGTCGCAGATATACTGAGTTTCCAGAGCGTCGCGGAAAGTCGGGCTGGCGGGCTTGCCGGCCTCAACGCCCTGAAGGAAATCAGCAACTTGGTGAACGAAGGTGTGTTCGTATCCGATCTGCAACCCTGGAACCCACCAATTTTTCATGTAAGGCTGATCGCCATCGCTCACGTGAATGGATCGCCAGCCGCGGACTTTGCCTTCGTCCGCATGATCGAAATATTGCAGCCGATGCAGATCATGGAGGTCCCAAAAAATAGACGCATGCTCGCCATTTATCTCGAACGTATAAAGCGCCTTGTGCCCGCGCGCGTAACGAGTGGACTCGAAGGTGGCGAGTGAGCCGTTGCTGAAACGGGCGAGGAAAGCGCACGCATCATCGATCCCAACCTTCTCGACTTTCCCCGAGAGGTTATGTTTGCGTTCTTTAATAAAGGTCTCCGTCATCGCACTCACTTTTTCGATGGATCCGTTCAGCCAAATTGCCGTGTCGATACAATGAGCCAATAGGTCGCCGGTGACCCCGGAGCCCGCTGCTTTGATATCCAGACGCCAGAGGGCTGCGCCACCTTGCGGAAGATCGGGACTGATGGTCCAGTCCTGGAGGAATTTCGCCCGATAGTGGAAGATGCGGCCGAGCCGTCCCTCGTCGATCAACTCTTTGGCCAGGGCCACGGCGGGGACGCGCCGGTAATTATACCAAACCATGTTCGCCACCTTGGTTTTCTCGATGACGTCGACCATCTTTTTGCCTTCAGGCCCATTCATGGAGAGGGGTTTTTCACAAAGAATCATCTTGCCGGCTTTGGCGGCAGCGATGGCGATTTCGGCATGCATGTTGTTGGGGGTAGCGATGTCGATGAGGTCGATGTCGTCTCGCTGGATCAGCCTGCGCCACTCCGTTTCTACGGACTCATAGCCCCATCTGGCGGCGAATGCCTTGATCTTGCCTCCGTCACGCCCGCAAGCGGCTTTGAGCACAACCTGATGCTCGAGATCAAAAAAGTGGTTCACCTTGGCAAAGGCGTTCGAATGAGCCCGGCCCATGAAACCATACCCGATAAGTCCGACGTTCAGCTTTTTCATAGCAATCTACTTTTTCGCGTTCTTGCGCGTTTTTTTGGGCAATCTCCTTTTCGCCTTCACTTTCGGGGCCGGCTTCCGCGCCAGCCCTTTAGCTTTAGCCTGCTTCAGAGCCGCTCCCTCGGATGGTTTCTTAGCCAGCTTTTTCACAGGCTTTGCCTTCGCTTTGATTTTCCTTGTAGAGGTCGTCTTGGCTTTTTTTTGAACTGTCGACACAGCGCGGCTCTCGGTTGTTTGGGGTTTCGTCGGCTCACGTTCACTCCAGCCGTGCGCATCGCGAACGGCTGCCATAGCGGCCAAGATATCGTTCCACGTTTGCGGTTTCCTGAGCACTTCATTGGGGAACATGCAACCATCCCAACAAATATGGGTAAAGGCTTTAGTCGGAGTCCCCGCCCCGTCGGTCAGCCAATAGCCTGCGTCATGCGCGATCTTGAGCTTGCCCTTCGGGTCGGTCGCCAGACAATGCCGGCCCGTCTTGTCGTGGGAACCGGAACCCCGCACCGTGGCGTCATTCTGAGCGACGTGGAAGTCGATAGTCCAGGGACGGAGAGCTTTCGTCAATTTCGCGAGTGCTTTTTCAAGCAGCGGGCGGTCCTGCCAATCATAATCCGGGGGCAGAATTGCGTCTTCAGGTGCGTTGTAACCCATCGTATAGAGAAGGGTGTGCGCCATATCGGCTTGGAAACCAAGGGTCTCGGGCCGATCCACCATTTCCAAGAGTTTCAGCATCTCTTTCCAACTATGCATGCCGCCCCAACAAATCTCTCCTTCTGCCGCCAGACGTTCACCATATTCCTCAGCCACATCACAGGCTTCACTGAAGGTTTCCGCGATCAATTTGGTGTTTGCTTCCGGGTCATTGGCCCAGTCGGTCACACTGCTGGCGGAGTCGATTCGCACCACCCCATAAGGCCGCATGCCAAGATCCCTTAGTTTGGCGGCGATGCGGCACCCCTTGCGCACCTGTTCTACAAACTTCTTTCTCTCCTCAGTACTTCCCATCGCGGCCCCCCCCCCGGTGGGTGGCCAAACGGGGGCCACCACCGACCCTACCACCAACCCCTTGGCATGGATTTTTTCCGCGATCCTCTTAATTTCATCATCGGTGGAATCAATGCTGATGTGCGGATCGAAAAGAAAAATGTCCACCCCTTCGAATTTGTTGTCATCAACCTCGGCTGCGGCGGTCAGGCCCAACATCGTATCTAGGTCGATGGGGGGTTCAGAGTCCGGGCCTTTGCCGACGAGTCCGGGCCACATGGCGTTATGCAGTTTTGGGAATTGGTTTTGGCTCATGGCGGTATCCAGTTATGTCGAATCAGTGTTTCAGTCACTTATGCGAATCGTTGAGTGGCTTGCGCCGCAAGAAGAATTTCCGCTGTGCGATGGCACTATGGTCCTTAATTCTTAGCGGCCCACGCTGGAGAAACTATCAAGCAATCGCTCGGAATCAACCGCCAAATTCGGCGCGGCGCAAATTAGCTGCCGCACGGCAAGTTATTATTTCAGACTAAGTTCGAGTTTTCGCGGGATGGGTTCGCCGCGGACCTGGATGAGCACGCTGTTGCTTTTAATCGAGAGACAACGAACCACTTGATTCGACGCGCCCACCCGGACGCGGGCTTCCTCTCCGACCCCAAAAGTGGCATCGTTGATCAGCGCGAAGCGGTGGCCGGCCGTGCCAGAGAGACCTCTTAATACAAGCTTGTCGGGGACTGGAGAGGGTCTCACAGGCCACCAAGTGAAATCCGGGAGAGTTTCCGCCCCCATTTCGCGCAAGACGAGAAGGCGTGGCAGTTTCTCGCTGTCCACCCAACTGTCCACTCCATTGGAAACCCACTGAACCAGCCGGTGCAGACCATATTCCTCATCCGCTGCGACTAACGCCGTTATCTGCCCGCGTGTATAGCTGCTTGCCAAAATGCGGATCTTCTCCTGCTCGAACCCCAATTTGCCGGCCACTTTATAAGCCATTAGCTCGCAGAAACCCTCCACCGTGTCCTTGTGCATCTGACGGCTCTTTTTCTGTCGCTCCACCAACCACGCATGGGTGTATTCATGAGCGCAGACGCAGAGGAATTCACCCTCGGGTATACCGTGCAGAAGATAGATGTCGTGAGTGAATTTGCCTTCCTTGTCGAGTCGCGAAAGGGTCAGCCCCAGCAGCTTTTCCGGATCATCGATCCCAGGTGACTTTCGGTATTGGCGGATGAACTCTTCCCGTGTCACTAAGTGGGGTGCGATGTTCAGGTGAGGCACCGGAGGATAACGCGCCAGCAGGTCCATCGCTTCCTGCCTGCCTTTAGCGAAAAGCGACACAGCGCCTTCGTCGGTCAACACCGCCGTCTGCGCATCCTCCGGGCAATAAACGCGGCCATCGGGAAGCAGCAGTCCGAACTTGGGGTGCGCCACGAGGCCACAGACCTCGCAATGCGTCGCCAACTGGGTACAGGCTTCACATACCAGCCAGGTCTTCTTATGGTAACTGTTTGTAACGAAATAGGCTTTGCCCTTCACTTTTTCTTTGCAGATCTCGCAGTAATCTTCTGATCGAGCCCCGAGTGCGCTCCATAATAGGACCAGTAAGAAGAACGGCTTAGGATGCCGAAATGTAGTAGTCACGGAAAATGGCGAGGTGGACTCTGTGCGGCCAAGCGGAGAAATGCCGATGCCTTTTGCTCATCACCGAAGGTTCGCAGGGCCTTCAGGCTGCTGTCAACTTGTTATCAGAGGATTTGGATCACCTGCTACCGAAAGATTTTTGGATGGCCAAAATGATTTTATTCTCCAACATTGCCTGCAAGTGGGGCCACCTATGATTAAAGGATTCGGCATGGCGCAGATTCAAGACTGCTCGTATCGGCCCTTCCCTTGGAGGCTCGGCTGGGCACTGGTGTGTCTGCTCGGGTCGCTGTGGGAAGGACTTGGCGAAGAGTTGGCCAGGAAAGATCCCGTCGTGGTGGATGAAAAAGCCGAGACAGTTATCAAAGGGGCGTTGAAGTATCTGGCCTCCAAACAATCCCCGAACGGGGCTTGGGGTTCCAGCCCCGAGGAGCAGCAGCACCCCATCGCCATCACCGGTTATACTTTGATGGCGTTCCAGGCCGCTGGACACTTGCCGGGAGAGGGGGAGTATGGGAAAAACGTTTCCGCGGCAATGCAGTATCTGCTCGACTCCACTTCGGCTGACGGGCTGATGGGGAACCGCAATGACGGCCAGTACATGTATGGGCATGGGGTGGCATCGATCGCGTTGGCTGAGCTTTACGGACAAACCCGCTCCCCGGGGATGCGACAAAAATTTGAGCGCATCATCAAGGTCATTATTGGCTCGCAGAACAATGAAGGTGGCTGGCGCTACCGACCCATAGCGCGCGATGCGGATATTTCGGTAACGGTCCTGCAGGTTGTTGCCTTGCGAGGGGCCAGGAACGCGGGACTGGAAGTGCCCCAGACAACGATCGATAACGCGATTAAATACGTCAAACAATGCTACCACCCCGCCAGTGGCGGCTTTACCTATCAGCCGAACCGCGAGCCGGGCTTCGCGCGCACGGCGGCCGCGATTTATTCGTTGCAGGTTTGCGGGCTTTATGACGACGAGATGGTCAAAAAGGGATCAGAGTATTTGCTCAGCCACAACCAGGAGCACGACCAGTGGTTTACCTACGGGAATTTCTATGCCGCCCCCGCGCAGTATATGATCGGCGGCGAAACCTGGAAAAAATGGTACTCTCAGATTAGGGATGTCCTGCTCAAAGCCGTTTCGACCAAGGGCGATATGTATTATTGGGACCAGAACAAATTGGATCAAGGGCGGGCAGTTGGCGACGTTTACTGCACGGCAGTTTATACGATGATCCTCGCTATGCCGTATCACTACATCCCCCTGTATCAGCGATGAGAAATCCAAGGCAGGCGGTTCTGCCGCTGTTCGCCTTGAATTCGGAGGCCGCTTCCGGGCGCGCGCGGCCAAATCAAACTGAGTTCCGTGCTGTTGGGCATGAAAAGTTATGATCCCGGCCAGGTGATTGCGGTCCTTCTTCGTGAACTAAAACCCGCGCGAGCGCAATTTGAGGTGAAGACGAAGGATGATTCGCTGTTTCTGGTCAACTCCTTGCAAATCGAGGAAGACACGATTATTTTGCAAGATGCCGCCCTCCGCGGATTGCGAATCTCCGTAATGGAATTGGTGAATTGAGAAGACTGGCCCCGTGAAGGGAAAATGCGTTTCCTCGGGGGGGGGCTCGCGAGGCCGGAATGCCCTATTCAGTTAGAGGGAACTGTGACGGGTGACATCCCGAACAACTAAACTGTGAAAATGCGACCCAGGTCGTGGGCAAGCATTTTCGCAATTTATGCCTCGCGAGCTCGATTACTCGATTTCCTCCCAAGAAGGTGTCTGGAAAAGCATTAAGTTATGCAAAGTCGGCGGATGGAAACTTCGGATCATCCTACTACCTATCTCCATCGCTTTTTAGTTAAGGGCCACCCCACGCCTGATATAGGTGGGCACATCCAGGTCTTGTCCGTGGTGGATGGTAGGCTCGCTTTTTTCAAAGCGGCCTTTAGAAATAATATCCAGGGGCAACTGCCCCTGGCGCATCCGATTGGCATTTTTCCGCTGACGCGCTCCGCTGGCAGCCTGCTGGTTGAGCAGGTGCTCTCTTTTCTCCGGGGTTAAGGCTGGTGGCGGAGCGACAAACCGTGAAGGCGAACGGCTTGAATCGGCAGGCTTCTGCGTTTGGATTTCTATTTCCGCCACTCCATGCGAGAGGGAACTCTCCTCCTGTGGGCGCCGTGGATGGATAGGATGGGCCGGGAGGGCCGTTTCGTCGCGACTCTGGCGTCGCGAAGCCAGGAGCGTAACGCTCAAACGGTCGGCTAAATCCTCATCTATGGCAGCGCCCATGATGATGTGGGCCTGCTCACAGTTCCGGGTTATCTGCTCCATAATCCGATTCACATCCGCCATCGCCATTTCCGGACCGCCAGCGATGCATACTAGAACGCCTGCCGCGTCCGTTAGGGCCATTCCACCCTCCATCAATGGGTGAGCGAGCAGCCTTTCGATGACCTCTCGCGCGCGATTTTCACCTGCTGCCTCCACTCTGGCCAGAGCGCTCTCGCCATGTTTGCCCTGGATGACTGCGCAGAGATCTGCGAAATCTACGTTGATCATCCCGGGCCGGGAGAGCACTCGCCAAATGCCTCGCACTCCTTCGGCAACCAAGTCATTGGTGAGATGAAAAGCCTCGCGCAAGCTGGTTTTTTCATCGATCAATTTGAAAAGTTTCTGATTCGGAAGGCTGATGACTCCATCGGCTATCCCTTTGAGTTCGTGCAATCCCAAAAGCGCCTGACGTTGGCGTCGGGGGCCTTCGCAATCGAAAGGAAGCACGACGATACCCAGGACCAGCGCACCGGCCTCCCTGGCCAGACGCGCCACTACCGGGCTAGCCCCCGTTCCGGTGCCCCCACCCAAGCCTGCCACAACAAACACCATATCCGCCCCTTCGCACAACGACCGAATCTGAGCGCTGTCCTCTTCGGCTGCGGCTTGACCGCATTCGGGGTCGCCCCCTGTCCCGAGCCCTCGCGTGGACTTGATTCCTAAGACCAGCCTCTTTTCCACTGAGGACTGTGTCAGAGCGACGGCATCGGTATTTAGAGCGGCGAAGCTCAGGCCGGAGAGGGGTTGAGAAGCGAGATAGCTGATGGCATTGCACCCGGCTCCGCCCACTCCGAGGACGGCGATGGATAAGGATTTTTGCACTGAAAAGTCTGAATTCATTTGTCTCATAGGGTTGTGGAGCGCGGGGAACCTCTTCACCAGCGAGCGCACTACGCTCGCCACGCTCTCAGCCGCGGCCCAATATGCCGCCGAGAGTTTGCTTGATTGTCTGCGTGAGCGAGCCGCTCTGTGATTTTTTCTTCTGCTGAAATGAACCAAATTTGACCAAGCCAATGGCGGTCGCAAATTCCGGCTGGTCGAGGGCGGATTTCAGGCCGCTGATGGAATTGGCCTTGCCTAGCGAGGAGGGTAAATCGAAAATCTTCTCTGCCAGCTTTTGAATCCCCGGAATGCGGGCCCCGCCTCCACAAATAAAAACGCCTGCGCGCAAATAATGGGACAGTTCAGACTGGCTAAGCTCTTGTTCAATCAAATCGAAGATTTCCTCGAGGCGCAGCGTCATGATACGACGGAGGTGCTCCAAGTTGACTCTTTTGGGCGAACCCAAGGTTTCATCGGTGGTGACCGTTCGGCCCTTGTCCGCTTCTTCCACCATGGCGGCGCCGTGTTTGATCTTTAGTTCCTCCGCCCGGCCAAGAGGAATTTTAAGTCCATAGGCCAAGTCGTTCGAAAGGTGATCTCCGCCCACAGCCAAAACTCCTGTATGCTTGATGACACCACCGGTGTAAACCACGTATTCCGTTGCGCCTCCGCCAAAGTCAATGACCAAAGCCCCCATTTCCTTTTGCTCATTGGTGAGCAGAGCCAGTGAGGAAGCAAGGCCGTTAAACACGATGGCCTCCACCTCCACTTGCAGGCCTTTGACCATGCGGATGGGGTTTTGCAGGCGGTTGAAATTGCCATGGACAACGTGCATGTCCACCTCCACCCGCGCCCCCAACATGCCAACGGGATCGACAATGCTGTCCTGACCATCGACCAGGAAGTGCTGCCGGATGGCGTGTAGCACATGGTTTTCTCGGGGTAGATTGATGGCCTTGGCATTCTTGATGACGTCCTCAACGTCCTCCCTTGCGATCTCCCTGTCGGCGGAAACTACTGGATGGATCCCCCGGTTGTTGAAGCCACGAAGGTGGCCGCCCGTGACACCAAGATAGACACTACGGATTTCAACATCAGCCATTTGCTCCGCTTCCACAATGGCATTGCGAATGTCGTCGGAGGCAACCGAAGGATCGGCAATTTCCCCCTTCCGCACACCGCGCGAGCGGGCCTGTCCGACGCCAACAATATTGAGCGCACCCGAGGGACTTACTTCACCCACCACGGCGCAAACTTTGGACGTGCCGATTTCCAGGCCCACGATAATGGAGGAGGGGTCAAACATTTTTTTTCTTATAACGAGGAGGTTTAATGACTTTCTGGGAATCCGGCGCAACGAGGCCCGCTTCCAGCCAGCGGGCCGGCAAATTATTCGAGACCGAGAGATCAACCGAGAGCAAATGCTTGGCCGTCGCCTGGCCATAATCATAAATGAGCCGCCAGCGCCGCAGTTGATTCTCCAAATCAACCAGACCAAAGATAACTTCCGTGTTTTGGCCGGTTGTGACCTGCAGGATGCCGGGAGCGCTCAAATTGATTTGCCTGAAGTCCACCAATCCGGCCATAGGCGAGCGCTCTAAACCCTCGATCAGACGCAACGCCGCATGGATCTGGGGCGAATCCGCCGGCCGGCCGGGGCGCAAACCCGCCACCGAGATTCCCAGAAGGATTGGCAAGTGGTCATTGGTCCGGACGACTGGCACAGAGCGCTGCTGCGGTTCGAGAGGGGACAGGACCCAGCCTTTGGCATCCAGCAAACAAATCCCTCCCGAAGACAGGGAACTGGACGGAAGTTGCGAAAACTGGAATTGCGCAATGGGTTCACGTTCAGTCACTCGAACACGTAAGGTATGCGGCAATACCCTTTCAATGTCTGCCGATTCAATGGCTGGCATCAGTTCGAGGTCGCGTTTGACCCTGGCCAGATCCAGGGCTAAAAGATTGTTTTCCAGTCGGACGCCCGCCCAACGTCGCAATTGTTCAATGGAGATGACCCCATCCGTCTGCACATCCAACTGATGGATGGCGAAGGCTGAATTCTCGGTGAGGAAATGCCGGATAAGCCATTCCCCTCCACGCCAGAGGGCAAACAAGCTAAGAACAATCGAAAAAACGCCTCCCAGGAGGAGCGAGGCATGACGGGCTCGGACCTGCCGTCTCACGCTCGACCGCAGCTTGACGTCAAGAATATGGTCGCGCCCGAAACGGCGGTTTCGCGGTTTTCGTTTAGGCCAGATGCTGAATTTTTTCACGACGCGGATGTGTTAGCGCGAGGTCAATCATCCTCTGGCAAAGCTCGGCATAATCAATCCCTACTGCCGCCGCCGCTTTGGGCAACAAGCTTGTTTCAGTCATGCCGGGAAGTGTATTGACCTCCAACACTACCGGTTCGCCATTCTCGGCCACCATCACGTCCACCCGTGCGTAATCTCGTCCGCCAATGACATTAAAAGCGCCCAAGGCCACGCTCTGTATGCGCTCGGTTACATTTGACTCGAAAGGCGCGGGACAAAAATAATCGCTGGCCCCGGCAGTGTATTTGCTGGAGTAATCAAAACCCCCCTGTTTGGGGCGAACCTCCACCACTGGCAAGGGCTCCCCCGCCAAGATGCCCACAGTGACCTCGCGGCCGATGATTTTTTCTTCCATCAAAACCTGTGAATCATAACGAAGAGCTTCTGCCAGCGCCGCGCTCCACTCCGCTACACGCTCAACAAACTGCAATCCCACGCTGGAACCCTGTCGCACCGGCTTGAGCACCACGGGCGGTTGCCAACCCAACGGCCAACTGGCTATAGCCGTGTCAAATACGACGAAGCGGGCGGTCGGTATCCCTGCCTCCAGGCAGCGCTGTTTAGTCAACACCTTATCGAATGCGATCCGGCTGGCTTGAGGACCGCAACCAGTATAGGGCACGCCTAATTCTTCGAGTCGCTCCTGCACCGTTCCGTCTTCCCCGTAAGTGCCGTGGAGCGCCAGGAAAACTACTTCTGTCTTGGTGTCCAAGATCCAGTTCGGATATTGCGGATCCAATTCCTGCACCGAATGGCCGCGTAAACGCAAGGCCTGCGCAACCGCCATCCCCGAGTGCAGTGACACCTCGCGTTCGGCCGATGGACCGCCAAGCATGACGGTGATGTTCCGTTTTTGATTCATCAACCGGGCCGTTGAAGAAGATGGCGCAGCAAATTTGACCTCATCACGCAGAGACAACCTTGAACCTCGTCCGCTTTAACGCCGCTAGGAAAGTTCGTCCCCGAGAATCTCGACTTCCGTTTCCAGTTCAATGTTGCGCGCTTCTTTAGCGCGCAATTTTATGATTGAAATCAAATTCAAAACATCGCCAGCCGTCGCGCCGCCTTGGTTGATGATAAAATTGCCGTGCACATCAGAAACCACGGCGCCGCCCACGCGCGTTCCTTTCAGGCCAAGTTCCTCAATCAACTTGCCAGCGGGAATCGTTTTTGGATTTTTAAAAATGCAGCCTGCGCTCGGCGCTGCTGGCTGGGTGTCCCAACGCTTGGCGCTGTATCGGTTCATCCTCTCCGCGATAACTTCCGGTGAGGCAGTTTGCCCCTTGAGCACCGCGCCCAAGGCGACATGATCTTTGAACAGAGGGCATCCGCGATACTCGACATAGACCTCGCTCGCCTTGCGCTCATGGACGTTTCCGAAGTAGTCCATAAACCGGATCGATTCGACTGCCTCGAACATCCAGGAACCCATCGCCCCGGCATTCATGCGCAGAGCGCCGCCGATGCTCCCCGGGATGCCCTCCAAAAACTCCAAGCCCGCCAAACCGTGCCTGCGCGCCTCCACGGCCGCTATTTTGAGTTTAGCTCCTGCCCCGCAATGCAACCGCTCACCCTGCACTTCGAGTCGCGTGAACCAGGGGCGAGCCAGGCAAATCACCATTCCCCGAACGCCTCCATCTCTGATCAAAAGGTTGGAGCCGCGCCCCAGGATGATGAAGCGCAAATGCTTCTCAGCACAGAAATTGACAATCTTAGCCAAGTCGGCTTCTGAAGCAGGCTCCGCATAAAAATCAGCGCGGCCGCCCACTCGCAAAGTGGTGCGTTTGGCCAGCGGCTCATCCGCGCGAATGAGGGAATCGGCTGAAAGATTCTCCGAAAAATGAGCGAGTAATTGTTCTTTTGGCAGCATGGATTCTTTGCTGAGCTCGGCTGCCAGTTCGTGCGCCGCTCTCGTAATGTCACCCGCGCCGAGAAAGAGCACCAAGTCTCCCGGCAGTATAGCCGCCCGAACCGCGACGCGCAATTCCGCCAGGGTGGGAATCCATTCCACCGCCTGCCCGCGCGCACGTATGGCCTCCGCCAATTTCTGCCCGTTGATGCCGGCAATCTCTGCTTCGCTTGCTGCATAGACTTCCGTGACCCATAGCCGGTCTGCGCTAGCGAAGCAAGTGGTGAACTGGTTCAATAAATAATGGGTGCGGGTGAATCGGTGAGGTTGGAAAGCGACCAGCAAACGCCGATGGGGCAGTCGCTTCAGCGCCTCGATCGTTGCTTGAATCTCAGCCGGGTGATGACCATAGTCATCTATCAGCCGAAAGCGGCTGTCGCAAAAAATCTCCTGCTGGCGCCGCACCACGCCTGTAAAAGCACCAATGGCTCGGGCGATTTCCGAGGGTCCAAAGCCAAGCTGGTGCAGGAGAGCGATGACTGCGCAGGCATTAGAGAGATTTTTTTCGCCCAATAGTTGGATGTTGAATTCACCCAGACGTTCCCCGCCATGCCAGACCTCAAAACGAGCCCAACGCCGGTTCGCAAAGAGCGAACCTGTCTCCCCGATGTTTTTGGGTTCAAGACGATACTTTGCCAGCGGATGGAAACCGTAGGAGACGGCCCCCGGATGTCGGGCAAATAACTCCGTCAAACGCGCGTCGTCAGCACAGAAAATCAACGACCCGCTGGTCTGTCGGGCAAATATCTCGAATTCCTGACATACGGCCTCGAGATTGGCATAGTAATCAAGATGTTCCTCATCGACATTCAGGATGATCGCACAGTCGGGGTGAAATTCCCTGAGCGTCCCGTCGCTCTCGTCAGCTTCGACTGCAAAAAAAAGATGGGAACTCGCGCCGGATTCCCGCCGGAAGCGGGCATGGTGGGCAAACTGGGGAACCAGCGCACCGATGGCATAACTCGGACGGGTGTTTAGCATCTCCAAAGCAAACGCGAGCAAGGCAGTTGTTGTGGTCTTGCCATGCATCCCGGCAACACAAAGACTTCGCTGGCGCCGGACCAGTGCGGCTAGCAGTACGGCGCGGCGCACGATTGGAATTCGCAGTTGTTCCGCCATGGCCAATTCGGGATTGTCCGAGCGGATAGCGGAAGAGTAAACCAACAGAACCGGGAAAGCCGCTTTGATTTGCCCGTCTGTATGGCCAAGATGGATCTCTGCTCCCCGCGCGCGGAGCTGACGGATTTCCTCGTTCAAAACCAAATCTGAGCCCATAACGCGGTGGCCCAAATCTAAGAGCAAATGTCCCAATCCGCTCATCCCACAACCCCCGGCGCCAAGGAGATAGACAGGGGAATTTGGCGCTGCGCCCCGGAGCAGCTTGTCCACTTGTTCTGAGTTCAAATGATTCACAAGATCACTGAGGGTCCGGCATTGGCGGGGTCAAAGTCGGATGCGGCGCTGGAATGATCGTCGTTGAGATCCCAGCGACCCTGGCCGCGGGCTTTTAAGTGCGCCACTATTTGATCAACAATTTGCTCCGCCGCCCGCGGAGAGTGCCAGCGGAGTAATTCCTGGCGAATGGCCTCATGGAGCGCCTGGTCCTGGAGAAGTTTTAGGACCAGGCCTGCCAGTTTTTCAGCGGATGCGTCTTGCTGTTCGAGCAGCAGGGCCGCGCCGGCGTCGGCGAATGCGCGCGCATTGTAGAACTGATGGTTGTCGGCGGCCGTAGGATACGGGATAAGAATCGCTGGCACCTGCATGGCGGCCAATTCCGCCAGCGAGGATGCGCCCGCGCGGCTGATGGCCACGGTCGCAGCTCCCAAAGCCAGTTCCATCTCCGTTAAGAAGGGCAGCACTACTGCTTTGCTCTTAAAGGCGTTATAGGCCGACCGAATCGGTTCCAACTCCTGAATCCCCGTCAGATGGAGGAATTGCAGGTCTGGCAACGCCTGACTTAACGCGGGCAACGCCTGGAGAACCAACCGATTGATCCCGCTCGCGCCCTGACTGCCGCCCATCACGACCAAGACCGGCCGCTGGGGATGCAAGCCCAACGCTGTCCGGCAGGCACCGGGGTTGGCCGGCTGGAATTGGGGACGCACCGGCGTTCCGGTCGTCGCCGTCGTTTGCTGAAGCCGAGAGGCGGCTGACGGAAATCCTATGAAAACCTGGTCCACAATCCGGGCCAGCCAGCGATTGGCTTTTCCAGGAATGGTATTCGACTCGTGCAAAAAGGCGGCAGCCCCACAAGTTTTTCCGGCAAGGATCGGCGGGGCGCTCATGAAACCGCCCATTGCCAGAACCACTTGCGGCGGACGAGGCCGGAAAATTCTTTTCGCAGCAAGAAACGATTTCCAAAATCCTTCGAAAAATTGCCACCGTTGCGCGCGGCTAAAGCCGACCGCCGGAAGGGTAGCGACTTCCATGCCCGTGGCGGATTTTACGCCCTGTTGATCCACCTCCTTCGGCGAGACCAACAGTAGAACGTCGCATCCGCGGTGGAGAAACTCCTGGCCAATTGCCAGACCAGGGAACAAATGCCCCCCCGTTCCGCCACAGGCGAGAGCGATGAAAGGCTTTGCGTGAGTGACAGGCATTAGGACAGTTGTGCAGAGCTTAGTCCGCCGTGCTCCGGACCCGTATGGGAGGCTTTGGCGGAAGGAGTGGCGTTTCGGGCGATGTTAAGCAGGAAACCGATGCAAATAAGCATAACTACCAGATTGGATCCGCCGTAGCTGATAAAAGGCAGGGCCAATCCTTTATTGGGCAAAGCACTCGTGACTACGCCAATGTTAATGATCGCTTGAAAACCGATTAAAAAGGTGATTCCCGATGCGATCAGCATCCCAAAAGTATCTCTGGAATGCCACGCGATGTAAATGCCGCACGTCACAATCGCCAGGAAGGCCAGGAGCACCAGCAGGGTGGCAATGACCCCGAGTTCCTCCCCAATGACCGAGAAAATAAAATCGGTGTGATGCTCAGGAACGAAGCCCAGCTTCTGCCGGCCATCCCCGAGCCCCACGCCACTGACGCCGCCTGCCCCCAGCGCGACCATCGCCTGATAAGCCTGCAAGCCTTTGTCCAGCTTGGTTTCTTCCAGGTGCAACCAGGAATAAATTCGTTCGGAACGCATCGGGTTCTGCCAGAGAAAAATCCCAAGGGCAATCGCGCCAAGGCAGACTGGCGGCAGGAAATAACGCCACCGAATCCCGGCTAACAATAACATGATGGCGCCGACAGCCCCCAGCAATAGCGCGGTCCCAACATCCGGTTCGCAAAAAATCAACCCGAGCACCCCGCCGAGAATCACGCCTGGGATCAACACCCCGCGGGAAAACTTGGGCATTTGGCGCTGATAGCGCTCGCCATAGTACGCTAGCACAATGATGAGCGCCAGTTTCGCCATTTCGGAGGGTTGCATGGTAAATCCGCCCAGGCGGAGCCAGCGGCTGGCACCGTTCACTCTCACCCGGATTCCCGGAATCAAAGCCGACACCAATAGAATCACGGCCACTCCCAGAACGGTCCAGGGAATCCACGAGAACTTCTTCAGCCACCGGTAATCGCCCGACGCGGCAATGAGACAGGCGAGCAAACCCAGCCCACCCCAGATCGGCTGCATCACCAGATAATTGGCTTCAGGCTGGCCGGTGCTGGCGCTAAAGAGCATCACCATGCCTAACGCCAGCAGAGCGGCAACACAGCAAAATAACGTCGTGGTGGCGAACTTCATTTGCGAGAGAACCAATGGAAGGCCCATCGCAGTGGGCAACGGTTGCTTTTCGCAACTGTGCCTGAGGTGGATGCGCAGGCTATCTCTGCGGGGAGCGATGGCGCGACCGCAGAGTCTGCCCGATCAGGGCGGCGATACCGGAACGGAGCTAGTCGAAATGGACTCAGGAGCTGCTGCGGATATTTTGCTCGGAATCCGCAGCTTCTGGCCGACTTTGATTTGATCGGTCTTTAAGCCATTGGCGGAGCGCAAGAGCTTCACACCGATGCCATGAGTCTTCGCAATTTTCATCAAAGTGTCTCCTGATTTAACAGTGTAGGTTTTATCGCCCCCGGTCGCCGATCCATTTCCACTGCCAGCGGCCACCGGGCTTGCGGAGGAAACACCAGCAGAAGACCCCGGGATTTTCAGCTTTTGGCCAATTTTAAGTTTAGTTGCGTCCACACCCGGATTGGCTTCCGCGATGGCCCGGGTGCTCACGCCGTACTTTTTCCCCAGAGTGTAGAACGAATCATTCCTCACGACGACATGGTCCGCCCCCGGGAGAGTCACACTGGCATCCGACGGCGGCGCCGACGTGGCGATGGGGATGGGGGGACTAACGATTGGGGTCGCTGCGATGCCTGTTGGGCCCGGGAGATTCGTTTCAGGCAGCGTTACGATTGGGTAATTGGTAGTCGCCGCTTTATCTGTGGCGTTTTCCGTGTCGGTCTTCTTGCAGCCGGCCATCAAAAGCGCGCCCAACAGCACGAGGTGAACCGCCAGGATGGTAAACACGGCGATACGGATATGGGATCGCCCCCGATTGTCGGGGAAGGTGCCTTGGGGAATGAGTGGGTTTGGTGTATTCATTTTCGTTTTAAAGTTATTATTTCTATTCTATAAATTCAGCGAGCTTGATTTTATTTTCCAGCCCGTTGCCAGCGGTGCCGCCACCCGCGGTCACCTGTTCAAAATTCCTGACGGCCTGGCGAAACACTTCGCCCCGATGCTGATAGTTTTGAAACTGATCAAAGCTCGAGCAGGCAGGTGAAAGCAAAACAACATCGCCCGCCGCCGCGCTGCGCGCTGCCCGTTGAACTGCTTCTAGCAACGAATCCATCAGGACGCAAGGAGTAAAAAGCCCCCAGGCCGAATGAATTCTTTCGCGGGTTTCACCCAGTAGGAACGCCCCTTTGACTCGCTGGGAGAGCAGCGGCCCGATATCGTGATATTCCAAGCCCTTGTCCTTGCCCCCTGCAATTAACCACACGTTCGGGTCTCCGCCACGCCCCTGCGGGATGGAGAGCAGCGCTTTCTGCAGCGCGTCCAGATTGGTCGCTTTCGAATCGTTAATAAACTTTACCCCGTTGATTTCGGCCACCATTTCGCAGCGATGGGGCGCAGGGGAATAGCTTTTTAACGACTCCACCATTAATTCCAAAGGAATCCGCAGCACCCGCCCTACCGCCAGTGCGGCCATAAAATTCTCAGCATTATGCGGGCCACGCACCAAACAATGGTCCATGTCCAGGAGCGGTCCCGACCAGCCGTCAAGGCGGCTGAGCACAAGCCCCCGTTCCAGCCAGACATCCGCCCGCCGGTTGGCGGCGCTAAAAGTAATAATTTTCGAAGGAATAGTCAGATTCAAGGAACGCAACTGCGCCAGCGCCTCGCTCTGGACAATGGCCCAATCGAAGGCCTGTTGGTTGGCGAACAGCCGCGCCTTCGCCTTCGCGTAAGCAGCCATACTCGGGTAGCGATCTAGATGGTCGGGTGTGAGATTGAGCAGCACGGCAATGGCCGGGCGGAAGAATTGGGTCGTCTCCAATTGAAAGGAGCTGACTTCCAGGACGAGGAAATCCAACTCCCGCGTTTTTTCCACGACGCTGCACAAAGGCAAACCAATATTCCCTGCCGCGATCGTTTTGAGGCGATGACGGGTCAGCACGCGGTCCACCAGTTCGGTGGTGGTGGTTTTTCCGTTCGTGCCGGTGATGGCGACGTTGAGGCAAAGCGAATGCTCGCAGCCAAGCTCAAATTCACCGATCACGGGCACGTTGCGCTCTACCATCGCTTTGAGGATGGGATTTGTCCAAGGCACTCCCGGACTCACCACGACCAAATCGATGTTGCCCGTCGGCGGCGCCGAGGCGCTTAGACGCGTTTCAATTCCCCGCTGGCGCAAAGATTCGGCCGTTCCCCGCAAGGTTTCGGTGTCGGCGCTGTCCATGGCCAGAACCCTGGCCCCCCGGCGGGACAGCAAGTCAGTTGCAGCCAGCCCACTCGCACCCAGACCCAGCACTAAAACCGTCTTATTTTCGAGGGGCACCATAGGCTCAAAAACCAACATCCCATTTCTTGCTATCGAATTTTCAAGGTGCTTAGGGCAACAACGCCACACAAAATGCAGAGAATGTAAAAGCGCATGACGACTTGGGATTCATGCCAGCCCTTTTTCTCAAAATGATGATGAAGCGGAGCCATCAAAAAAACCCTTCGGCCCACTCCGTAGCGGCGGCGCGAGTATTTGAAATACCCGGTTTGCACCATCACCGAAACGGCCTCCGCCACAAAAACTCCACCTGCAATCACCAACACCAATGGCTGATGGATTAAGATCGCTATGATACCTAGCGCCCCCCCAAGGGCCAGAGAACCAGTATCGCCCATGAAAACCTGGGCCGGATGGCAATTGAACCACAGGAAGCCCAGTCCGGCTCCAATCATGGCCGAGCAAAATATCGTTAGCTCGCCCGCCCCGGAAACATGAGGGACTTGCAGGTATTCAGCCATTTTGGCGTTGCCCGCTATGTAAGTGAGGATCAGGAACACGAAGGAAACAATCAACGTGCAGCCGATGGCCAAACCATCCAGCCCATCCGTCAAATTAACGGCGTTCGAACTGCCCACGATGGTCAGCGCAGTTAAAGCCAACCCGATGGCCAAACCTACAGAGCCGGTCGCAATCGGGTGTTTCACAAATGGAACCATCACATCGGTGATCAGGCTTTTGGTAAGGGCAACTCGCGAAAGATAAATGCCAATGAATAGGGCCAAGCCTGATTGAACCCAAAGTTTCACATGCGAGGCAAGTCCGCGATTGCTTTGCTGAGTAATCTTTGCCCAGTCGTCGTAAAACCCCAATCCCGTCAAAACGATCACTGAAAGCAAGGTCACCTGGACAAGTGTATTCCATTGTGCCCAGAGCAGGGCCGTCCAGACCATCACCGTCACGATGAGGATGCCCCCCATCGTCGGCGTGCCTTGTTTATTCACTACGCGCGCGCTCAAGCCGCCGGCGGCTTCGGCCTTATCCTGGTAGTGTTGGCCGAACTTCACTCGTTTGAGCCAGGCAATTAGCTTTGGTCCCAGCCACCAACTGAAAACCAGGGCCATTACCGCCGCTCCCCCACTGCGAAAAGTAATGTAACGGAACAGCCGCAAAAAAGACAACGGATCTTCCCAAGGCGTGCCGGCCGCTACTTTCAACAGGTACTGGCTCAGTGAATAAAGCATTCGCTCATCATAGCATTTTGGAGTTCATGTTGCCGCCGCTTTCTGTCCTGCGCGCGGGCCATCGCTGGCCGCTCTCTATTTGAGCGCTTCGCCAATACGCTCCAGTCCCACGCTGCGGGACGCTTTCAACAACACCAAGTCCCCGGGCTTAACGAGCGTTTTCACCGCTTCAGCGGCGGCTGACAGATCCGCAAATTCACTTACGTTTTCAAGACCTGCCGCACGGGCGGCCTCGCCGGTTTGGCACGCCCACTTCCCGACCGCCACAAGACCAGCCACTCCCAACTCCGCGGCGCGCCGGCCCATCTCAGCGTGTGCCAAAGCACTCTGTTCCCCTAACTCCGCCATGTCCCCCAGGACTGCAATCCGACGCCCACGGGTTGGCAAATCATGCAGAGTTTGCAGCGCGGCTAACATTGAATCAGCATTCGCATTATAGCAATCGTCCAGCACCCGCACCCCGTGAGCCTCCCAAATTTGCAGCCTCATTTTCGGTGGCGCGCACCGCTCCAATCCGCGCCGCACTTCCTCGGGGTTGAGGCCCAGTTCCGCTCCCACAGCTATCGCAAGCAGCGCATTCAACGCCTGGTGCCGGCCCAGCAGACCAACCTGATAAGCTCCGGTGAATTTAGGAAGGGGCGCATTGACCTGGAATGTGAGACCGGTTTCATTCTGGGACACGCTCGCCGCTTGCCAATCGTTGTCCGCGCCAAACCCAACCCGCACCACTTCCGCCCGGGCGCGTCGCGTGACGTGTGAAGTCCATTCGCTGTCAGTATTGATGACGAGCTTTCCATGAGTTGGCAACAATTCAGCCAGCCATCCTTCTTCCTGCGCCACTCCACCCAAATCGCCAAAAAACTCCAGATGTTCCCGGCCCAGACTCGTCAGCACTCCCAACCCGGGAAGGATCATGCGCAACAATGGCGCCAACTCGCCGGGATGGTTCGTTCCAGCTTCCAGGATGGCCACCCGGTGCTTCTGTTCCAGGTTCAGCAGAGTCAGTGGAACACCAATATTGTTATTAAAGCTCGCGGGGCTCGAGAGGGTCTTGAACCTCCCGCTCAGGACTGCGGCCAGCAAATCTTTGGTAGTCGTTTTCCCATTGGACCCGCAGACTGCTATCATGGGCAGATCGAACTCAGCACGGTAATTAGCCGCTAACTGCCCCAACGCCTGACGAGAGTTTTCGACAGCCAAAACAGCACAGCCACGATCAGCGAAGGACGCTTTGGCCCGCTCCACTACCACCGCAGCCACTTTTTTTTGCGTTACTTCTGGGAGGAAGCGATGGCCATCAAAGCGCTCACCCGCCAAAGCAAAGAACAAGTCACCCGCTTGGGCCTGGCGGGAATCCGTGCAGATCCGGCTGACCAGAGCGTCCGGCGCGCCGCTTCGCTGTTCGGCACCGCAAGCGGCGCAGACATATTTCAAGGACCGAGGTTCCATGCGTCGATGGGAATCCAAGCCCCAGTGTGGAACTCCATTCCACCCTAATTCGCTCCTGCAAAAACTGAAGCTTGGACCCCGAAATCGTCATTTGCGACCAAAGCCCAGGGACTCGAGGGTCTCCTGCGCATGGAGGCGATCGTCAAAAGGAACGACGGTGTCTTCAAATTCCTGATAGGTTTCGTGACCCTTGCCAGCGATGAGCACCGTGTCTCCCGCTTCGGCTTTTCCAATAATCTGTTGGATAGCTCGCCGCCGCTCCAATTCCACACTAAAACCCTCGGCGCGCGCTGAACGGTAGCCTTCGGTAATTTGGGCGGCAATTTTCTCCGGTGACTCTCTGCGCGGGTTGTCGTTGGTAATAATCGTAAAATCCGCTAACTCCGCTGCTACTTTGCCCATCCGGGGGCGTTTGCCAGCATCGCGATTGCCTCCGCAGCCAAAAGCCAGCAACAGCCGCCCGGGGGTGATCTCGCGCAAAGTCGTGAGCACGTTCTTCAAGGCATCGTCGGTGTGCGCATAATCGACATACACCCCAAATGGCTGCTTCATGAAAACAATTTCCAGGCGCCCCGGCACGGGCGGCATGGCATTCAATGCTGCCTGCAAGGTAACCACCGGGACCTTGAGAGCGATGCCCGCCCCCACCGCCGCCAGAGCATTGTAAATATTATGCCGTCCGATTAGCGGCAGCCGGCAGGCAAAATTACGGTCGGGCGTTTCCACGACAAAACGGGAGCCGCTCTTGCTCAATTGAATTTTCGCCGCCCGCAACCGCGCGGTTTTGTGAAGACCATAAGTAAGCTCCACTTCAACTTTGGTTTGTTCGGCCAGGCGCGCGCCGTAGGTGTCATCGATATTGATGACGGCGGCGCCTTTTTTGGCACCTCCTTCCAGGGCCATAAACAATTTCTGCTTGGCCGTGAAATAATTCTCCATCGTCCCGTGATAATCCAAATGGTCCCGAGTGAGGTTGGTGAAGATAGCCACGTCGAACTCGACGCCCAAAACCCGTTTTTGTTCGAGGGCGTGTGAACTCACCTCCATCACGCAAGCTTGGCAATCGGCCCGCAACATCTGCGCCATTAACTGCTGCACTTCCAGCGATTCAGGGGTGGTGCGTTGGGCGGGGATGACCCGATCCCCGATCTCATAACGGACAGTGCCCATCAACCCGGTCTTGATCCCGGCCGCTTCCAGGATGGCCTTAATCATAAAGGCCACCGTGGTTTTGCCGTTGGTCCCGGTGACGCCGATGACTTTTAGTTTTGCGCTGGGATGTTGATAGTACGAGATGGCTGCTCGCGCCAAGGCTTCACGAACGTCCGCCACTTTGATTTTGGTGACTCTGTTAAAGCGCGTTCCATTGCGCTCACAAATAACCGCGGTGGCGCCACGCTCGATGGCAGTGTCAATGAACTCATAGCCATCTGTGTGGCGGCCCGGAATAGCCACAAACACCATTCCTGGCGTTACGCGGCGCGAATCGTAGGTGATGCCTGCCACCTCCCGATCGACCGGTCCCTCCACATTGGTCGCGGAAAGATTTTCAATGAGTTGTTTCAATTGCATGAAAGAAGGGTTTCACCCTCGGCCCGTTATTGGCGTTCATTCACATCGGTTCGTGCGGGCACTGCATCGATGCGGCTCAAAGCAGCGGTGCTTAGGCGCTCGGTGGTTGCGCCTTTGGCGAGGGTCTCCGAACCAGACTCCAGCCGGTCAGGATGGATTTTTAAATAGCTGGCAACCTGCTCGGCGATAGCCCTGAAAACAGGGGCCGCAATTAGACCCCCGTAGTGCCCATTTTTTGGCTCGTCAAGCACCACGGAGATGCACAACTCAGGGTCATCCGCCGGGAAAAAGCCGATGAATGAAGTCGTATATTTTCCAGGAGCATAGACACGATCAATGACCTTTTGGGCAGTGCCAGTTTTGCCCGCCACCGTGTAACGTTCCAAGGCTGCCTTAACCGCCGTTCCCTCTTTAGTGGCCACCAGCTTCAGTGCCTGGACAATTTGTTTGGCGGCGGATTCGCTGATGACATGGCGCACGGTACGCGGATGATACTGCGTGAAGATCGAACCGTTCTGGTCCTGCAGGCGATTGACCAGCATCGGCCACATCAATTTGCCACCATTGGCGATGGCGCACATCGCCATCACCATTTGAAGATGGGTCACGCTGACCGATTGCCCCATGGGCACTCGGCTGATCATAAGTTTATCAGCCTGGGTGAAGTTGTTTACTCTTCCGAACGCCTCGCCCCCGAGGGTGATACCCGTTTTGGTTCCAAAGCCGAAAGCTTTGATGTAATCATACAACTTTTGCTCTCCTAGTTTATAAATGGCAATTTTGGCGGAACCAATGTTGGAGGATTTCGCGATAATCTGCTCCACCGTTAAAGCCCCGTGTCCCCCATGATCGTCTCGCAGAGGCTTGCCCATGAACTGCCAATGGCCCTGTTCACAATCGAACGTATCGCTCAACGTCACCACATTCTCGTTTAACGCCCCCGAGACCACCACGATCTTGAACGTGGAACCGGGCTCCGCGGTGTCAGCGATAACACGGTTGCGCATTTCGCTCTGTTCCGCTTTGTTGGGTTGGTTCGGGTCGTAATTGGGCAGCGTCGCCATGGCTAAAATTTCCCCCGTCCGAGGACGCACCACCAGGGCGGAGGCGCTGAGGGGCGTATGCTCTTTCACCGCCTCGGCCAGCTCACTCTCAACAATATGTTGGACAATCATGTCCAGCGTGAGCACGACGTTCAGCCCGGGCCGCGGTTCAACTTCCTGCTCGCGATAAACAACAATTTCTCGACGGCGATTGTCCGCTTCTGTGACGCGCCAGCCCCGGACGCCACAAAGCATCCTATTGAACGAGGCTTCGATGCCGTCCCGCCCCTCCACGTCGTTGATAATAATATTATTGGTTTCGCGCTCATCTTCCTGAACGAATCCAAGCACATGGGCCGCCAGTCTCTCACTCGGATAAATCCGCTGCTGATCATCCAGGGGATAGATAGCCCTTTGCCGAAAAGCGCGCTCTGCCAGTTTTTGCGCCCTGGAAGAGGTTGCCGGGGCACTGAAACTGATTCCTGCCAGGGCCTGAGTGATTTGTTGCCATTGTTCGAGACTGACTTTGCGTTTGAGATTCACCACCGCATTCGTCACCGGCTTGCCCTGCTCATTCGTGCGCACGATCATGGGGCGCAGGCGGCGGGCCAATTCTCCCTCGTTATAGGAAAGCAGGGGGGCAAGAGCCCGAGCCACCTCAGGATAACGACCTCCAATAAAACGAGGATTGGCGAAAACTTTTTTCACAGGCACACTCGTCGCCAAGGGGTTTCCGTTCACATCCAGAATATCACCCCGGCGCGGTTCACGGAGCAAGTAGGACTGAGTGTTCCACTCCGCTATTTTCTTGAACTTCTCATGCCGGATAACCTGGAGCACGACCAGACGCGCGCCCAGCCCAGCCAACCCGAGGCACAGCAGAACGGACAGCGAGAGCAGTCGCCGGAGATGAATGGTCTTGGCCATTTGTTTAAAATTCTACCTGCCGCCCGCGCCGATCGGTTCCTCATCCGACGGCGACACGGGCGGAGGTAAAAGGTTTCATTTTCCCACCACGAAAAAATTCAATGGGCGATTGGTTGGAGGTGGCGCGGCTGGAGATTCCACCAGCCGAATCCATTGTTCGTGTTGCGAGGGGACCAATCCCAACTTTTGTGCTCTTACGCGCTCGCTCAGCCGCTGTGGCATTTGCAGTTTAGCCAGTTGCGCCGCCCGCAAGTTATTCTCCCATTTTAAACGCTCCAGCATAACCTCGCGCTTGGTGATCTGCCTTCCAAGGTCATAAAGTTGGTTTTTCTGATGCACGTAACCGATGGCAGAGCCGCCCATCAGGATGCACAGAAAAACGGCCTTGAGTGCGGGGACAAACCGCACAGCCCCGGATTGATTTTTGCGATTTCGAGCCATAAATGAGTTAGAGCGCGAGGTGACTGACCTGGCTGCCTCGTTCCAGCATTTTTTAAAGTTTTTCCATCACCCGCAACTGGGCGCTACGCGCGCGCGGGTTGGCGGCCACTTCCGAGGCGCTCGGTTGGATAGCCTTGCGCTGAAGCCATCTTAACTCAGGAGCCTGCGGCTGGCGCAAGGCCGGGACATCCACAGGACCTTGAAAGGTGTAGTCGCGCGATCTCTCCCGCCCAAACTCCTTGACGATTCGATCTTCCACCGAGTGGAAGGTGATAACAGCCAGGCGCCCGTGCGGTTTGAGAATAGACAAAGCTGCCGCAAGTCCACTTGTAAGTGAACCTTTCTCATTATTCACTGCCGTGCGCAGTGCCTGAAACACTCTGGTCGCGGGATGGCGCTTCTTGCCACAACGAGGCGCCAAACGTTCGATCAAGCGCGCCAACTGGCCGGTCGTTTCCAACCGATGCACCTGGCGTTGTGCTGCAATCGCCCGCGCGAAGAGCCGCGCCTGCGGCTCCCCACCCAGATCCCAAAAAATCCGCGTCAACTCACTTTCACTCCGCCCATTGACCAATTCCGCCGCAGTCAAGGACTGGCGCGAATCCATTCGCATGTCCAAAGGGCCTTCCTGCTGAAAGCTGAACCCTCGCCCGGGTTCATCCAGTTGCGGGGAGCTGACACCCAAATCCAACAACACCCCGTCGCAACTGCTCGTCTTTATCCAATCTGCCAGTTCTGAAAAATTCGCGCGCCGGATTTCAAACCGTCCGGCAAATGGCGCCAATCGCTGCGCTGTGGCCTCTATCGCGGCGCCATCTCGATCGCAGCCACCCAACCATCCATTGGGGCTGCTCGCTCTGAGGATTGCCTCGGCGTGTCCCCCGCCTCCGAGCGTCCCATCGGCGTAATATCCCGTTGCTCTGGGCTGGAGCGCCTCGAGCACTTCCGCCACCATCACCGGTTTGTGAGTAAAATTTAGCACCGTGCATGGAAATATAGTGTTTAGGTTCGCCGCTCGCCAAACAACCGCGTGGCAATCCGACCCCAGGCTGGCCTTGGTGTTTCTGCAGTGGCATCCGGCCCCGCATGACGTTTCGGCGTTTCCGACGGCGGGACCGCTGAAATGACCTCCAAATCGGCTTCATTTAAATCGTTGCGAACTACTTTGACACCTTCCAACAATAGTTCCCCTTGCACTGGGCCAACTCTCTTCCGCGGCGCTGGCTTGGACCGGAACGGATTTTTACTCTGTGCCCAGCGCCAGAATGGCGTGCCGGCCACTCGGGCCGATCCCATCAGTCGAGGCGCTCTGCTTGCATCTTCCTTGACGACAGTCATTTGGGTTTGTTTATTTTGCGTGAGTAACTCCACGGGTAATTCTGAATCTTTGGCAGGCAGAACTCGCGCTGGGGCCGGCAGCGCCGACATTGCTGAGGCTTGTGGCTCGGGGTCCTTCGTCGAGCCAAATTTGGGCAGCAGATGTTGCTGCGTCATTTTGTAAGGACTCCGTTGGTCCTTGATGCCTCGGATGCTTGAACCGGCAGCGAGCAATCTGATCAGGCTCATATATTGATCTCCCGTGCCACGGCGGCGGCCAACCTTTTATCTTCAGATGTGGCCGCTTGGTAGCGTGACGGGCCCCAGATTTCAAATTTCTGTAAGCGGCCCACAAATTGAGCATCTTTCTCGATCCCTGCGGCAATGGCCAAGTGATCGGGCAAACAAAACCTGCCGACCTTGTCCAGGAGAAGCGGGGCGGAGGTGGCGCCGATAACCCGCTCCAATGTTGCCACTCGTTCATCATTCAAAGATTTAGGTCTCAGAGTTTCCAGCAGCATTTGCCACCGTTCAGGCGGCAGAACCAAAAGAAACGTTTCCACGTTAATAGGCCAAAGAATCGCCGTAAAAACTACTTTCACATCTTTAGGCCGCCATTTGGCCGGAATCATCACCCGGCGACTGTCATCGACTCCATAACGGAACTCTCCGTAAAAAATCGGTACAATAGAGTCGGCGTCCGGCATCGTGCATTTTCTTCCAGGGGAACCACTTCCCCATTGCTTCCCAAAGCCTCCCTATTTCTACCTTTTTTTACCCGAATCCGTCAATAGGTATTTTCTTTTTCTTGAAAAAAGTTATTCACAAGTTATTCACAGCCCCTGCCGTCCGTAAATAATAATCTGAATCTTGTTCAGTCGCAGGCGCTTGCATAATTTAATTCTTCGGCGATTCGCCAAAAATATGCTAGATATTTTATCAAAAGAGGCCGCGTCCTCCCAAAACCGGGCGCGAGCAACCAGAATATGGCGTCATCGGTGGCCACGTTCTCCCGTTTTTTACCTTCATCGATCCCCAATTTGATTAACAGGGCTATCCTACTGACTCCAGTGACCGCAACGGGTGGTGTTTTTCATTCTCGGCGCCTCCCACGAGGAGTTTGTACGGGACGGCTGGCACCTGGACCGCCTGTTGCGCCAAGCGATAAAACAGTTTGCCACGCGAT